>NZ_JAPJNQ010000042.1 GCF_030826625.1 Corynebacterium sp.
ATTCTGTGGGCAGTGGGTGGTACTGCCGCTACGGGGTGAGCTACCGCGCTCTGGAGGAAATGATGACTTCAGCGGGGTGTGTCGGTTGATCACACCACGATCTACCGCTGGGTCTAGAAAACTGATTATATAACTGTGGATAAAGCAGTGGGGTCGGCTCAAAATCGTTCACCTGAAGGGGGATAACGAAGAGACCTATGAGCCTTCTCCTGATACGATTTATGTTGATCCTTCGGAAATTCCCAGTGAAGCCGTAAATGATCTCGAAGAGGACAATTAGATGGTATCCCTGCCTGGATTGCTTTTATTTGCCACTGTTATGGGGATCTTTTTTGGGGTTCCCTCTGCTCTGGTTGTTATTTATGTAAATTACTACAGTAAACATAATATAACTTTTCGAATAAGAAAATATTTCTGTGTTTTTGTGATTGCTTTTCTGGCTTATTTCAGTATCGTGATGGTCGTTGCTGATTTCCGTGTAGCTGAGATGTGGATAGCCGCCAGGGTAGCTACACCATTAGCGATTAGTCATGTGGTATTCATGAAGCTAACATTCTTGTTGTTTCAGGATGAAGAAGACTCATGATCTTCATCCTAGAGAGTGTCTGTTAGTTTGTGTGCGGGGTTTGGTTTATAAGTAATCCGAGAATCGGTCGGGGTAAGCCACCGCTGGGGATGCGAAAACTAACGCAAAACGCCCTTACTTAGGTTAGATGGCGGTCATACTCACCCCATATAAGGGGAATAAGTAAAAAGTCGAAACATTGTGTTGTAGCTTACACTCTACTGTTGTACGATGAGGTTGCTTCCTTAAAGAAGGAGCTCGCATCTTACGAATGCATTTTTGGAAGAGATGTGCAAGCTGAAATACGCGGAAAGTCTTTACTCTCCATTTTTCTGGCATTTGTTGGCGGTTTGGGTTTGGTTCCGCAGGCTGCTGCGATTAAGAAAGTCTGAGGCTAAGGGGTAAGTATGCACACAGCTATTATCATTTTTCTCTTTATCTATTCGGTAACTGTATCTTTGATGCTTGTGCGGAAAGATAAGGGGAATAAAAAGTAGCATCAATTTTTGTGCTTGAAACTTGAAGTGTCCTGGGTTTTCTTCCTAGGCATTTGCCTTAATTTCCATTATTTCTCGAGCCGGTTGTCGGCTGCAAAACTCTGCTTCAACCTCTGTTGGCGTGCGGTAGTCAAGGTTCTGATGAAGCATGGTGTCGTTCCATCAATCCACCGGTATCGCGATAAACAATGTTTCACGTGAAACATGGACTCAATCACGCGCGAATTCAGACACGAGTTCCTCAAAGTGTCGGTTAGAATCGCCTCAAACTGTCGGATGGTGAAATAGTGGTGTTGTCTCAGGACTATATTCCGCGGATAGCGGATGTTTTTGTGGAGCAGTCGTTGCGGCGCACTGGAGCCTTGTTGATTGAGGGACCGAAGGGTTGTGGCAAGACTGCGACCGCCCGTCACCATGCCGAGAGCGAAATCAAAGTAGACATCGATCCTGATGTGGAGATTTCAATGGGGGTAGATCCGGCTCTTGTATTGCAAGGGCCGACGCCGAGAGTTTTGGACGAATGGCAGGCACAACCAAAATTATGGGACGTAGTACGCCACGAAATTGATGGGCGTGGGCAGCCTGGACAATTTATTTTGACAGGATCAACCGCCCCAGCCGAAGCGGTGCAAGGCCATTCTGGAGCCGGAAGATTCTCTCGCTTAACAATGCACACCATGACACTGGCAGAATCGGGAGAATCCACTGGACAAGCTTCACTGCTCAACATGGTGAAGGGCGAGGCACCGCGCGTCGGCAAGACGGAACTAACTATCCACGATCTTGCGGCAAGGATTTGCCGAGGCGGGTGGCCAGGCTTTTTGCGTCTCAGTGTTGCGGATGCACAAGCAAACCTGCGTGATTATGTACGGACCATCGTGGAGCTCGACATTTCCACACCGGACAAGGTGAAGCGTAACCCAGCTCGGGTTCTGCGGGTAATACGATCTCTGGCTCGTGGGATTGGAACTGAAATGTCGACGACTGCAATCGCCACAGATGCTGAATTGCACAGAGAAACTGCGATTGACTACTTGGATTCTCTCGAGCGTATTTTCATCAGACAAGACCAACCGGCGTGGTCACAATCCCTGCGCTCACGTACCCCACTACGCAAAGCAGCCAAACGGCACTTTGCAGACCCAGCGTTAGCAGTTGCTGCGCTACAAAAACAGCCGGACGATCTTTTACACGACTTCGAATTTTTCGGTCAGCTTTTTGAATCGCTGGTGGTTCATGAATTACGCGCGCTGACGAACGAGCCGGTCTATCACGCTCGCCTCGGGGATGGCACCGAAGTTGATGCGATTACGACGCTCGCTGGGCGAACAGTGCTCGTGGAGATCAAACTCGGGCACCATCCCAATGTGGTCAACGGTGCAGCAGCGAGTCTGCAGAAATTCGCCGCGGTGATGCCTGAGCCAGCTGAATTGCTGGTCGTGACCGGCGGTGGAATGTCATACCGTCGGCCTGATGGCGTCAACGTCATCGCCATTGGTGCACTCGGGCGCTAGGCAGTTAAACGGACGGCTTAAAGCTCCCGCAGTGCCTAAAGCTCTCGAAGCTCCTAAATCTCGCGCAGTTCCTTCTGTAGCCGCGCACCCATCAGATCCCAGTTCCAATTCTTGACGACGTGCTCCCTGCCCGCAGCACCCATCTCTGAGCGCAGCTGCGCGTCGGCAAGCAATGTCTCTAAACCACGCACGAGACTGCTCACGCGGTGCCCATTAACCACCAGCCCCGTGGCCTCCGTGATAGTCTCTGGCGCACCGCCGGAATTGCCAGCGATCACAGGCAGCCCGCAGGCCTGGGCCTCCAAGTACACGATGCCCAGCCCCTCTACGGACAACCCGCCTGCGCGAGTGCGGGCAGGCATCGCGAAAATATCCGCAGCGGCGAGTGCGTTGTTAACGCGCACCCGGTTTTTCTGATAATCCGTGTTGTCTAGCAAAAGAGCATCCGGCGCGTATTTTTGGCGAAGCCTTTCCAGGCGCCGATACGAACGCCCGCGGCCAACCAGAATGAGTTGCAGATCCGGGAATTTCTTGCGCAGGACGGGAAACGCGCGCAACAGCTTGTCTTGGCCTTTACGCGGGACAAAACGCGAAATGCACACGATCGTCGGCGCATCCGGGGAAATCCCAAAATCCTGTTTGGCTGCGGCCTGGCGGTCGGGAGAGGCCACCGAAAAATTATCCGCGTTGACTCCGGAAGGCAGATGTACCCACCGTGGGCGGTTACCAAAAGGTTTTTCCAGCCGACGGCGGGTATACGACGAAATATAGGTCAGCACATTAGAATTGTTGCCAATCACGCGTAACGCCTGGCGCGCTCCGGGAATCATGGACCAGCCGACTTCATGGCCGTGCGTGGTGGAAATAACCTTTTTCGCCCCGGCTTTCTTCGCGGTTTTTGCCAACAATGCCAGGGGAGCGGCTGCACCAAACCACACGGTGTCGATGTCATGGGTGCGGATGATCTCGCGGAGTTTCTTCGCCGCGCGTGGCGTCGGCAGTAATAGGCGGTGTGGCCAGCGAATCACTGGGTACTGCAGCTGCGCGTCGTAGCTCTCGCAGGCGGCTTTATCCCGTATGGGCGCAAAAACAATGATCTCGTTGGGGTCCAGCAGGGAAACGAAATCCCGTAGATATGATTCAATCCCCCCGATTACCGGAGGGAAATCGTTGGTGACCAGCAGAGTCTTCGGCATGGTCTTCATTAAAACACGCCGGAATTAAATGACTTCACCGAGGTGATAGTTTTTTACTTCATTGCCATAGATGGTGCGTTCCGTGCCGTCGACATCGACGCTGTGAAACACCGAATCGTTTTCGATGGCTTCGCGCAGCATCTCGATGCGGTTACCTTGTTCACCTGGGGCAACTCCGGCGGGGAAATAATAGGTTGAGCCGTTGTCCAATTTCACTGACAGCCCTTGAACGCCCATGACAATTTCCTCCTCGTGCTATTTTGACCTCGTCCAACAACCGAAGGTGGACGCAGGCGATAGCGTTGCTAGATTTTGTATTTTCTTCTATCAGAAACACTATCGAAGCAGGCGGGCGAGCTCACGCTACGACGCTATGGCATTTATCTCTTTACGGGCACCGTACCAACGACAAAGCGCCAGGGCGTTGTGTAACGCTTCCTGGCGCCAGGGTGCTTGTCGACGTTTAAACCTCGACTACGGTTCGACTACTTCTCGTCGGAATCAGTCTTGTCAGCTGCGGACTCGCCGGAGTCAGACTTGTGTTCTTCTTTCAGCTTCTCGTCGATGGCAGCGGCCTTTTCAGCGGCGTCGGTATCGCCGTGAGCGGAAGCGCGGGTGGCTTCGGAAGCGGCTAAGTTCTCGGCAGCGCCTGCGGAGAAGTTCTTCGACAGTTGCTCGTCGATATCTGCAAGCAGCTCTTCATCTCGCTCAGCTGGGTCTTCGGCTAGCTCGCCAGCTTTCTTTTCCGCTTTAGCATTTTCTTCGGAAGCGTCTGCGTTAGGTGCTTCCAAGTCATCGTCGCTGGTCGACGAGTACACCAGCGTGCTGGTGGTATTCGAGCTGTAATCGCTGGCGCGTGGTGGCTCTTCCTGCGCACCGGAGCTGCGCTTGTTCAGCACGTACACGACCGCGCCGACGATTGCCGCGATGAGACCGGCCAGCAGGGCGTAGAAACCGAATCCACGAGAGTTAGACGTGGTCTTTTTCTGTACCTTCTTCTGGGTTTTCTTGAGCGACTTCGGCAGGTTGTCGGTGGCCTGGCTAGCCTGCTTTTGCAGGTTCTTCGCAGCCTTCTTCGCGTTCTTCTTGTCCAGCTTCTTTGCTGCCTTATCCTTGACCTTCTTGGCAGCAGCGTTGGCCTTCTTCTCGGCGCGCGACAGGCGCTTGCGGTTCTTCCGGCTCAATTGTTTATCGGCCTTCTTGCGCAGTTTCTTTGCCTGCTTTTGCACCTTCTTGGTGGCCTTCGAGAAGTTTTCACTAGCAGAATCACGCACCTGCTCGAAAGTTTCACCTGCATCGCCGTCGATCAGATCGCGGCCGGTTTCTTGCAGGGCTTCCAAGCTTTTATCCAAGCGTGCGTGGGCGGCCTTGGTGAGTTTACCGGCCTCTTTACGTGCCTCTGGGAAGTGCTTCTCGGCGCTCTTGTCGGCAGTCTTTGCAGCGCTTTCGAGGAACTCGAAGGCTTCCTGGGACTTCTTGTCGCGGTAATCTTTGAATTTTTCCCAGCCGCTGGAGCTGAGATCGCGCGCGATGCGCAGGTTGACGCTTGCAGAACTCATGGTTCGTTCACCTCGTTAATCACATGTTTGTCACTAGCTAGATAGTCCCAGGATAGTGGTTATTTGCGGTGATGTGGGAGAAAACAGCAAAAAGTAGGTGCTTTTGGAGCATCTTTCAGTATCGCTTAATGGTATTACCATAGACAGCTTGGTTCAGATTTTGCGAGCTTCTAGGAATTATATTCATCTCGATAAAACTGCATTTTTCCAGCATGAACGCCTCACGCAAAGGTAATACCTTTCGGGGTTCTTCCTTGTTAGCTGCATAAGCATTAGATTGATGCCAACACTAGACAGCTTGGTACACAATCAACACGCAATCAGCCGGAAAGGAGATGACGAGTAATGGCCCCACGCGTATCAGCCTCTGCACCATTGGATGATTCCACTGCTGACGCGGGTACAGAATCCGGACTACATGGTTTGACTGACGCTGCTTTTGGCGATTCAGCTCGTCATACTAGTTCCGAACGAACCGCACTTTCGTTCGAGGTCATCCCGCCGCGCCACGATGCCGACGAGAAAAAGATCTCAAACCTCCTGACAACGCTGGAATCGTATCGCCCAGACTATATCTCGGTCACCAGCTCACACCGCTCCGGCTGGTTGGACGGAACCGCGAAGTTCATCTCCCGCATCGATCGGGAAACCAACATGCGCACCCTGGCCCACCTCGCGTGCACCGCTGGTACCAAACAAGAAATGATCGCCTGGATTAATCGCCTGATCGATTCGGGCGTGCGCGGGTTGCTGGCATTGCGCGGCGACCTGCCCGAAGGCGATGTCGCTCTGCCTTCCGATCACCTGCAGCATGCCGACGAGCTCGTGCGACTGATCCGCGAGGTCGAAGGTCGCCAAGCAGCACGTTTTGCCGCTGGCCGGCTCGCCGTCGCCGTCGCCAGCTACCCGAACGGCCACTATCAGGCACGCACCGACGATGAAAACTTCGACGTGCTGCTATCGAAACAGCGCAGCGGAGCAGATCTGGCCATCAGTCAGCTGTTTTTCGAGGCAGAAGACTTCCTGCAATTCCGTCGCCGTGCGCAATTGGCCGGGGTGCGCATCCCGCAGATCCCCGGCATCATGCCGATCACCAGTGTGCGCCGCTTGCGTCGCATGGCGGAATTTTCCAGCCTGCCGGTGCCAGAACACCTGGTGCGTCGACTAGAAAATGCCCGGGACGAGCGCGCCGAAGGCATCGCGATCACCGCCGAACTCGTCCAGGCGATGTTGGATAACGATGTTGGCAGCCTGCACATCTACACCCACAACAATGCTGAGGTCACCGAAGAACTACTGCAAGCAGTGGGGATTCGTCCGCCAGCACCACCTGGCTAGTCCACGCTGCTAACCAAGCACAACCAAGCACAACCAAGCACTGTCAGGCACAGCCAAGCTGGCGCAGCGAAAATCCGCACAAACCAATAAACCAACAACACGAAACGTGTTACAGGATCTGTCCCAGGAAGGACAAACAAAACCATGTCGCAGACACCATTCCCAGCGAAAACCATCGAGGGCTACCCTCGCGTGGGCGCCAACCGCGAGCTTAAGCGTGCGCTCGAATCTTACTGGGCCGGACGCATCGACCGTCCTACTTTTGAATCCGCTGCACACTCGCTGCGTATTGACACCTATGCGCGCCTGAAAGATCTCGGTCTTTCCGACGATTACGCCATCCCTGCCGACGTCGCGTATTACGACCAGGTTCTGGAGACCGCTCTGACCGTCGGCGCCCTTGGCGGCGCGGCAGAAGAAGTCAGCTTGGATGAAGAATTCGTCCTTGCCCGCGGTAACGCCGATACCGCCCCGCTGGAAATGACCAAGTGGTTCGACACCAACTACCACTACATCGTCCCAGAAATCAGCGCTGAGCAGTCCTTTACCGCCCGTCCGCAGCGCCTGCTCAAGCTTGTCGACGAAGCCCGCGAGGCCGGCCACACCATCCGCCCATACCTGGTTGGTCCAGTCACCGTGCTGGCACTCTCCAAGGCTGCCGACGGCACCACCAACCCGCTGAATCGCCTGGATGACCTCGCGAAATCCTACGCACAGGTCTTCGCGGCACTGAAGGAAGCCGGCGTGGAATGGGTCCAGGTTGCAGAACCAGCCCTGGTTGCCGATCACACCGGTATCTCGGATGCCGAGCTTGCCGAGCGCGCCGGTGAAATCTGGACCGAGCTGCTGGGCAACGACAATCGCCCGCAGGTCTACCTGACCACCCCTTACGGTTCGCTGCAGGCTGGCCTGGACAAGCTGCTGGCCGCCGCCCCAGAGGCCCTCCAGGTGGATGTTTCCCGTCCTACCCAGGCACTGGATTCCAACTACCTGAACCGCATCAAAGAAGCCGTCGCTAAGTCGCCACAGACCACCCTGGTTGCTGGTGTGGTTGATGGCCGCAACGTCTGGGCCGGTGACCTCAACGCGCTGGTAGAAACTGCCGAAGAGCTCGGCGCCAAGCACGTCACCACTTCTGTGTCGCTGCAGCACGTGCCACACACCGTCGAGGCAGAAAAGAACTTGCCTGTCGACGTCGCCGGTTGGTTCTCCTTCGCAGACGAGAAGATCTCCGAGGTCGTTGCCATCGCTGCTGCCCTGGACGGCAAGCGCGACGAGGTAGAGCAGACCTTCGCCCGCTCCGAGCGCGCCCTGCGCACCCGTAAGGAATCCGAGCGCACCCACAACGACGCCGTCGCCAAGCGCGTCGCGCAGCTGCCAGAAGGCCAGGTTGCCCGCGAGCCGAAGTTCGCCGAGCGCATCAAGGTCCAGGAAGAACTGGGTCTGCCGAAGCTGCCAACCACCACCATTGGTTCGTTCCCACAGACCAAGCAGATCCGTGGTGCCCGCGCCGATCACCGCGCCGGCAAGCTCACCGACGAGCAGTACGTCGAAGAGCTGCGCGGCGAGATCGCTTCCGTGATCAAGCTGCAGGAAGACCTCGGCATCGACGTGCTGGTACACGGCGAGCCAGAGCGTAACGACATGGTGCAGTACTTCGCGGAGCTTCTCGACGGCTTCGTGGTCACCGAAAACGGTTGGGTACAGTCCTACGGTTCCCGTTGCACCCGTCCACCAATCGTCGTCGGCGATGTCTCCCGCCCAGAGGCCATGACCACCGAGTGGGCGAAGTACGCGCAGTCGCTGTCCGACAAGCACGTCAAGGGCATGCTGACTGGTCCGGTGACTATCCTGGCGTGGTCGTTCATTCGTGACGACGTCCACCAGTCCGTCTCCGCCGATCAGATCGGTGTCGCGCTTGCCGACGAAGTCGCTGACCTGGAAGACGCCGGCATCGACATCATCCAGATCGACGAGCCAGCCTTGCGCGAGCTGCTGCCACTGCGTGCTTCTGACCGCGCGGAATACCTGGACTGGGCCGTGCGTGCCTTCCGTTTGGTCTCGCTGGAGGCGAAGCCAAAGACGCAGATCCACACCCACCTGTGCTACTCCGAGTTCGGCCAGATCATCGACGCGGTTGCGGCACTGGATGCTGACGTCACCTCCATCGAGGCTGCTCGTTCCCGCATGGAGCTGCTGGAGGATCTCAACGACTCGTTCACCAGCGAAATCGGCCCAGGCATCTACGACATCCACTCGCCACGCATCCCGTCGGTCGAGGAGATGGAAGAGCTGATCCGCGCAGCGTTGAAGAACGTCGACGAGAAGCGCCTGTGGATCAACCCGGACTGTGGTTTGAAGACCCGCGGTTACGAAGAGACCGAGGAGTCGCTGCGCAACATGGTTACCGCCCGCAACAACGTGGTGGAATCGCTGAACTAATTCTGGGAGCCTAATTCTGGGGCGCGTCCTTGAGCTGCTGGGCATCATTTTCCAGCGAGCTGAGGACGCGCTCCATTTTTTCTTGCTGTTTTGTCGAACGGTGCTCTAGGTGTGGGGCTTGTTCGGCAAGGCGGGTGTTGTCGTCGCTATCAGCATCCAAAATGCCTTCGCGCAGCTGGCGGGTGCGCTCGACTTCTGCATCAATGACGACACCGAAGACCAGGCTGGTGTTAGCGATCCAGCAGCCGAAGAAAAACGTCACGATCGAGCCCAGTGCACCATAAGAATTCAACGACGATAGGTGCACGAAATACACGTATAAGCCGCCGCCGGTGAGGAAGATCAGTACCAGCGCGACGAATGCCCCAAGCGTGAAGATCCGCCACTTGGAGCGGTACGGGCGTACGTTCGGTGCATAGTAATACAGCACGGAAATAAGGCCCGCGGCCATGATCACGATGACCGGCCACCGCACCCATGCCCAGACCGGCAGGATGGCGGTGGTGAGAAATTCAATTTCTTCATAGATGCCCAGTGGCCCCGCGATGGGTTGGATCAGTGTTTCCACGACCGTGACATTGACGACGAGTGCCAAGAAGATCAGGCACACGCCCAAAATCATGGCTACGGATAACAACGCCATGGATGACCAGACGTGCAGGAGGGGACGGCCGTCGATATCGCCGTACACGCGGGTGGAAAACCTGGCGAAGGCGCGCACATAGGCGGATGAGGAGATCGCAGCTAAGACCACACCGGCGAGCAGGCCGAGTAGGTTTGTCGACGTGCTGGATAAAACAGTATCGACGGTATTGAGCACGGTTTCGGTTTGGTTGACCGGCAAGATCCCGCCCAGGAAATCCCATAGCAAGTTTTCTAGAAGCTCGCGGTTATTGGCCATGATGAGCACACTGATGCCATAAAACACCAGCAAGGTTGGGGCTAGTGCCAGCAGCGTGAAATAGGTGAGACCCGCGCCCATGTCCGGGATTTGTAGCCGGAGTGATTGCACTACGATGCGGCGGATCGTATACCACCAGCCGACACGGGTCAGTTGCGGCCGTGGCGGCGGGGTGACGGGTTCTGCGCGGTGGGCGCCGGCCATGGTGGTAGCGTCCTAACGATCTCGGGGGCTTAGGGGACCACCGTAGTGTACTGAAAAGCCACTGTGAGTGGTGGCAGCGGGGCTGTAGCGGAGTTTAATTGAGCTTGGAAGACTCGGTGGATTGGCTGCGCGTGTGACCAGCTGGTGCCCGGTCTCGTCTATAGTGGTGGGCATGAGTAAATCCACTGCCAAGGCAACTTTGCACACTAATCATGGCGATATCGTGATTGAGCTGTTCGGCAATCACGCACCAGTAACCGTCGAAAACTTCGTCGGTCTGGCCAAGGGAACCCAGGAATACTCCACCCAGAATGCACAGGGTGGCCAGGAAGGTCCGTTCTATGACGGCGCGATCTTCCACCGCATCATCGACGGATTCATGATCCAGGGCGGCGACCCAACCGGCACCGGCCGTGGCGGCCCGGGCTACCAGTTCCGCGATGAGTTCCACCCAGAGCTGTCCTTCGACCGCCCATACCTGTTGGCTATGGCGAACGCCGGCCCAGGTACCAACGGTTCGCAGTTCTTCATCACCGTCGGCAAGACCCCACACCTGACCGGTGCGCACACCATTTTCGGTGAGGTCACCGATAAGGATTCGCAGAAGGTCGTCGACAAGATCGCTAAGGTCTCGACTGATCGCATGGATCGTCCGCATGACGACGTTGTCATCGAGTCCGTGGAGATTTCCGAGGAAGCATAAAATGCTTGAGCAGTTGAAGCTCTAGCTTCTTGACTGCTTTTCACTTCGTTACCCGGAGCTGACACACAATTATCGTGTGTTCGCTCCGGGTTTTTCTATTGTGCACCAGCTGGGCGTGGTGCATGCAGCGCTGGGGGGGCGAACTGGGGATTGTGGATAACTCACCTGTTATTCACGGAGTTATCCACCGACGAATACTGTGAAGAAACCACCGAAAGTTATCCACAAGTCTTGTGGATAATGTGGAAAACTATGCTTGTAATTTAAAACCTCAAGTTTCACTTTAGTGTCATTTATGCAGCTAACACCCCGGATTCGTAGAATTTCTTCCACGGTTTTGTTCACAGGCCGTGAAAAACTGCTTTGTTGATTGTTCACAATCCACGTTTTTCACAAATTACTCCACACCCTGTGGATAACTTTGTCGACAACTTGTGGGTTACGAGATGAAAAATCCCCATAGTTATCCACAACAATTCACAAGTTGTGGACACTATGGGGAGGTGGCAATTAGGTGCTGTTATTTTAGATCCTGTTATGCAGTGCTTTATGCAGTGCTGTGCAGCATGACTGCCTAGATATCGCTAGTCTGTGCACAACCGATGGAGAATTCCTCGTTACGCTCCGGGTTTTCTGGGTATTCCAGCGCCATGCGGGAATAAATCCGCGCGTTATAACCGCATTCTTCGCGGCTATCCAAGGTCAGACGCACGGGGAAGGTTTCGAATTCACCATCGGCGCAGAGCGGGTCACAATTATTGATCCACGCGGTACCGGTGGCAGTAGCGGCCTCGCCACCCCAGTTTTCCCACTCAAGATCTTCCACATAATAGTTATTATCTGCACACGCGGTAGAAATCATTTCCGGGCCTTCCAACCCGGTCACGTGAACACAATCCACGATTGCGGTGACAGCAATCTCTGTGGTGATTTCTGGGCCGACCAGCCCATGTACGCGCACCAACTGACCAGTCGCCGGAATAACCGAAAAACTCAGCTGATCCACATCACGGATCACGGTGACGATCTCGTCGTCGCCACCGGTGGTTGATTGTTCCACCCCAGCTAGATCATTACCGTCGAGTGAAGCCATGAGTTCATACAGAACTTTTTGCTGTTCGCTCGACAACGCTGGGTGCAGCAATAGTTTCAGAACACCACGGGCGGTGGCATCATCCAAAGAATCGGCAAGAGCGCGCAAACTCTCGGTATCGGCACCGGTGGCTTGCAGTTGTACCGGATCTACAGATAAATCGCGGTCTATGTTGTGCAGGGCGGCGGGCACATTATTACTTTGTATCGTGGTGGTGCGTACCTCGCCAGCCGTAGAGACTTCATAAGAGGTGGAAATGAATTCTTCACCCAGCCGGTCAGTGCGTTCCAGGTATTCCTGTGCAGTGACGGCGATATCGGTGGCATCGGCGGCGTGCAGTGAAGATTCACCAGCTGTGTGCAGGATTTCTTCAGCCGTGGCGATGGTTTCCTGCCCGTTGAACAGAGACGGTAAGACGCCTGTGCCCAGCGTGATTGCGCTGACTGCAGCTGCAGCGCCCACTAACCAGCGCCCGCGGTGGCTGCGGTGTTTTTGCGGCCCAGCGAGCTCGGCTGGCTCGTCGCCAAGAATTGCCTGCAGGTGTTTCTCGCTACGGCGTTTTTCCAGCTCGGTCAGCTCAGGCTCGCGTACCGGGTTGGCCTCGGCGAGTTGCCGGGTGAGCTCATCATCAAAGTGTGTCATTACGACCGACCTAAGTTTTGTGGTTCCAGCGCTTCTTTGAGTTTTGTACGCGCACGGTGCAGTTTCACCCGGGCGTTGTTTTCGGTGATGCCTAAACTGTCTGCGATATCGGCGATGTCTAGTTGCTCCCACGCGTGCAAGGTGATGATCTCGCGGTCACCATAAGCAAGAGTGTTCAGCGCGCGGTTGATATCCAGCGACAAATCCGCAACCTGACTGAAGTCGTCGGCAGCAATCTGATCAAGCTCAGCATCTTCTTCCACATGGTCCTGGTGCGAGGACTTGCTGCGGTAATACTCCTTGACCACATTGCCGGCGATGCCATAAAGCCAGGGCAGCGGCCGGTCCGGGGTGAGCAGCGAGGCAAAATTTGCCCAGGCGCGCCCGAATACCTCTGCGCAGTATTCCTCGGCGGCGTCTACCGCGATGCGACGGCGAAGGTAGGCCAAAATCTGCGGGTAGTGCTCCCGATAGATGATAGTGAAGTTCGTCCGGCTATTATCCGGACGAGTATCGCTGGTCACAAACAATTCCTACTGCGCGAATCAAGCAAAACGAAACAGGGCAAATATCTGCCGGGCGTGCTTAGTTGATGGCAACGGTGTCGCTGACACCCGATGAGCAGGTGATGGTGGCAGTGGCGTCCTCGTCAGCGAAATCAGCTGGCAAAGTGACAAAGCCAATGAGCTTGCCGACGTCCGCACCTGGGGACATCACGGTTGATTCACCGAAGCTGGTCTCCAGCTCCGCGCGTACATCCTGGCCTGGGCAGGTAGCGGCGATCAAGAGTTCTTCGCCTGGCTGAACGATGCCGTCGACGGTGACATCCAAGTTCTCGCCAACAACCTCGAAGGCGTTTTCACTGAATGGTGCCTGTGCGGAGGTCGCGAGCGCGATACCGCCGCCAGCGACAGCGATGGAGCCGATGATTCCGGCGGTGATTGCGGTGCCACGAGTTTTCATGTTTTCTCCTTAACTCACGGGCTTGAATTCCTTACGTCTAGATTGTGTAAGCAAGCCCGGAATTATTACACGAGGAGCTAAAAAATTTTTTCTCGTAATGTTTTCGCTGGCAGCCGCGATAATTGAGCCAGTTGAGGTGGCGGTGCTGGTGCTATCCGATGAGCGCCAGCGTTTAGTGCCAGAGTTTAGCGCCAACCCATGGTCATTAACAGACCGATGATGAATAGTCCGAAGCCAATGCCATAGTTCCATGCCTGCAGGTCACGCATGACTGGAATGGATGGGCCAGCCAAATAGTTGACCACCAGGTAGAGCAGGCCGGCGAGGATGAAAAAGAACATCAGGGCCTTGTACCACACTGGGGTGCCACTGGTGTTGATTTTGACCGGGGTGCGGCTAGCGCTCGAAGACTGGCCGGAAAACTGGTTATTAGATTGTGAGACCTTTGCCTTAGGCATGATGCACCTTCATCGAAATTGTGGTTGGGGACGGTCAGCGTACAGTGTGTGGCGCGCCGGGCAGCTGCCGCGGCGACCTGCTTAGTGACGACCTGTTTAGTTTAGTGTTGACTAGTTTAACAGCGCCGCACCCCAGGCGGGAGGGTACGACGCTGCTAACTTACGACGAACTAGTCACTGATGTGCGAAGCCGCACGAGCGTGAAAGTTGTCTGCTTAGGCTGCTTAAGGCACCAGTGCGCGCAGATTGAATTCGTAATACCGCACGGTGACCTCTTGATCGCGGCGGATCGTTTCTCCTGGTGCCGGCGCAGTCACAGCGACCAAGCCCTGATCGGTGATGGCTCCAGTATCGACCGGTTCGCCAGGCACAAATTTCGCGTCGCTGCCTTCCCATCCGGCATCACGCAGAGCAGTCAACGCCTGGTTGCGGTTCTTGCGGGTAATATCCGGCATCTTGATCAATGCACCGTTGGAAATCTCGACGCGCACGTCGGAGCCTTCCGGACGCATCGCACCAGCATCAACCACTTGCAAGACGCGATCAGCTGGCTCTAGGGAGTCCACGTAATGCGGTTTCGGTACAAAGCCCAAAGACTCCAGGGTATCGCGGGCTTGGTTCCAGTTCATGCCGGTCAACGTCGGCACACGAACGTCGACAATTTCTTTGCCCAGCGAGATGGTCACGCGCACCTTCGAACCCTTCGGCAAGCTAGCACCTGCGGCAGGCTCGTGGCGGGTGATCCGTCCCTGTTCGACAGAATCAGAGAATTCTTCGTCGACATCTGGTTCCAATTCCAGTCCGGCCTCAGCCAACGCGGCCGATGCCTCCTGTGGGGTCAGGTTCGCCAGCCGCGGAACCTGGGTGTCTTCTTTACCGGTAGAAACCGTCACCGTCACCGTCGTATTGCGCTGTAGCTGCGAGCCCACGGACGGGTTCGTGCGCACCACGTGATGCTCGGGAACCTCCGGATCGGGAGCATCGACGATTTCGGGACGCAGGCCAACTTCTTCCAATTTGGCAATGGCCTCGTTGCGTTCCATACCCACGATATTCGGCAGCGAGACGGTCTCAGACTGGGCGGCGTTGTCTGCTTGTCGACGGGAATCGCCGTCGTTACGCACGCTCCAGGCATAGCCGAGGCCGATCACCAGCAATGCCACCACGATAAAAGCGATTAACCAACGGAAGTTATTTGAGCGCTTCGACGTCGTCGCAGTTGGGTGTGCTGCGTGTGCGCCGGGGGCACCAGCTGGAGCTGCACCGGTTGCGGCATGGGCACCTCCTGCAGCACCCGTCGCACTCATTCCGGCCAACGCTGTTGCCGGGTAATTCTGTGCCGGGTAATTCTGCGCTGGGTAATTCTGTGCTGGGGCTACGGTGCGTGTTGCTGGGTAGCTCTCCACCGTCTGGGTAGGAAACTGTTCTTGGGATGGAGCCACGTGTGCACGGGCTGCCTGGGTGACCGAACCACGTGAGAGCAATTCGAGGTCTTGGCCCATTTCGGCAGCCGACTGGTAGCGATCGCCGGGGTGTTTCGCCATCGACGTCATCACCACGGCATCGACGTTGAGCAAAGCCGTGGGGGAAAGATCCACCTCGGGCATGCGCTCCGACGGTGGGGTGACATCTTCTTGCACGTGCTGATAAGCCACTGCAAACGGGGTTTCGCCCTGGAACGGGGTGGCTCCGGTGATGGTCTCATAGAGCACGCAACCCAGCGCATACACATCGGAGCGGGCATCCGCGTTTTTCCCGCGGGCTTGTTCCGGCGAAAGGTACTGCGCAGTACCAATGACCGCGGAAGTTTGCGTCATCGCTGAGGTGGAATCGTCCAAAGCGCGGGCGATACCGAAGTCCATCACCTTCACCATGCCGGTGTTGGTGAGCATGATATTGGCTGGCTTAATGTCGCGGTGGATAATGCCAGCATCGTGGCTGGCCTGCAGCGCAGAGCACACCGGTTGCAAAATTTCGGCGGCTTCCTGCGGGCTCATCGGTCCGTCGTTACGCAAGATATCCCGCAGTGTGTTGCCATGGATGCGCTCCATGACGATATACGGAATGCCAATACCGTCGATGGTTTCTTCGCCGGTATCGTAGACCGCCACGATGTTCGGGTGGTTCAACTTCGACGAGTTTCGTGCCTCCCGACGGAAACGTTCGCGGAAGTTCATATCCCGCGCCATTTCGGAACGCAGCATTTTTACCGCGACATCACGGCCCAACAAAGTGTCCTGTGCAGCGTACACGTCGGACATGCCACCGCTACCGATGGTCTCGCCGAGTTCATAACGCTGCGCCAAGCTGTGATTCATGTTTATTCCGTCTCCTGCTCGGCCGCGCCTACTGGGCGGGATCCACCGGATTGCTGGTTGGCTCCGGCATTACCTTGCTGTCCGTATTGTCCACCTTGCCCGGCGTGGTTCTGCCCAGACTGGCGTTGCCCAGACTGGCCTTGCCCGGATTGGCGTTGCCCAGGCTGGACCTGACCGAACTGGCCGTGACCGTGGCCTTGCCCGAACTGGCCTTGCCCGAACTGGCCCTGCTCAAAACCTTGTTGACTGTTTCCGTTACTGCGGTGACCAGTGCCAGAAGTCGCATCGGCGGTGTCTTGTTCAGCACCGGAACCAGTACCAGTACCAGCGCCAGCACCGTTATTGCCGGAATTAGCTCCGCCATTGCCACCGTTGCCTGGCTGAGCACCTTGCGGCTGTTGGTTGGGAGCCTGCGGCGCATTGCCCTCGCCGCCACCTTGCCCGGTACCAGCGCCCTGGCCACCGCCAGTGCCAGAACCACCACCAGTACCTTGGCCGCCGCCAGAACCGGAGCCCTGGCCAGACCCAGAACCACCGCGGTTTGCAGGCGGATCAACCCATTCGGTCACGATGACCGGCTCAGTCTCGCTTGGTTGTGTCGACGATGCCGGGGTGCGGTCCAAGATTCCATCCAGCGCGTTGCTGTAGGTCGCCATAAACCACAAAGCGAGCGCGGCAACACCGGCGATGACCACGGCAACGAACATGCCACAACCAAAACCAGCCCCGGCACCCGAATTTTTCGGTTGGTGCACCGGCTGAATCGGCGCGGGTGCGGGCGCAGGGGCAGCCTGCCCAGCACCGGTATAAGGCTGGCCCATGGCAGTTTGTTGCACGTGCCCCATGTGCCCCGCCGGAGCCGGCACCGGCTGCGGAGTGCGCGGACGCGCATTCGACGGGCTGGCAGTACGCGCATTGGTGACCTGGCTAAGCTGCTGCGTAGAAGCCGAAGGTGCCGGCTCCTGGGCAACCGTTGCCAAAGCCGCAGACTTCGGTGCCGGTGGCCGCTGGCCCAAGCGGACCTTGGAAGCGGCCACGGCGAACTCATTGCCATCAGCGAAACGGGTATAAGCATCTTTGCGCAACGCAATCCCGATCAATTCGCGCGCCGGGGCGCTGATCTGCGTCGACAAGGCGACAGGTGCCTGATTGATATGGGCGAGTGCCACCGAGACTGAAGAATCGCCCTGGAATGGGCGTTTGCCCGCTAGCATTTCGTAGCCGACGACACCCAGCGAATACACGTCAGAAGCTGGGGTGACCGCATGCCCTTGGGCTTGTTCCGGGGAGACATACTGCGCGGTACCGACCACCATGCCGGTGCGGGTCAGTGGGACCGCCTCGGCGGCTTTGGCGATACCGAAGTCAGCGATTTTCACCTGACCGTTTTGCGTGATCAGCAGGTTGCCGGGTTTGATATCGCGGTGCACCAAGCCCATGCGGTGGATAATCGACAACCCGTGTGCGGCTTGTTCCAGCACGTCGAGCGCAAGAGATTCATCCAGCTTTCCTTCGCGCTGCAACAGATCGGCCAGCGATTCACCGCGGATATATTCCATGACGATGAAGCAGAACGTGTGGCCGTTGGATTCGGTGACTTCCGCATAATCGTAGGTCGCGACGACGTTGTCGGATTCGATGGAACGAGCAGCATCGGCTTCGTTGCGGAAGCGATCCAAAAACTCGTCGTTATCGGAAAATTCCGGGCGCAGAATTTTGATGGCCACTTCGCGATCGTTTGCGTGATCGTCGGCAAGCCACACCGTGGACATGCCACCGTGGCCAATCACCCACTGCAGCTCGTAGGCGTCGCCAACCAATGCCTGAATATTTTCGCGGTTGTTCACGTCAGCCATAAATTATTGCCCCCTACCAAAGTCCAGCAGAGCCCGGCCCAGTGGTGCGGCTACAGAGCCACCGGTGGCACCCGCGCCTTGACCGCCACCATTCTTGACGACGACAGCCACAGCCAGATCGGCATCCGGCAGGTAAGCGACGTACCAGGTGTGCGGGGCGGAACCTTCTGCGTGTTCTGCGGTACCAGTCTTGGACGCGATATCGCCTGCAGAAGCACCGATGGTGTGAGCTTCAGAAGCGCGCATCATCTCTTCGATGGTAGCTGCGGTTTCGGCAGGGACCGCTTGGTTGAGCGAATGCGGCTTGGTGGTTTTGATATCGCGCAGGTTGGTGCTGGTGATCTTGTCGACGATATACGGCTGCATGCGCTCGCCGTCGTTGGCGATCGTTGCGGCCATCACGGCTGCATGCAGCGCAGACATGGTGACGTCGCGCTGGCCAATCGAAGACTGTCCCAACGCGGCTTCATCTGGCAGGTCACCCAGCGCACCAGGGGAGGTAGGGATGCCCAGATCGTAGTTTTCGCCGATGCCGAAGGCGTGGGCGGTGTTGCGCATGGCTTCATCGCCGACGGCGATGCCCATTTCTACGAAGGCCGTGTTGCAGGAGTACTGGAAAGCGGTCAGCAACGAGACCGCATCCGAGCCCGCACAGGCCTCACCAGCGTAGTTCGTCAATTCGGTGGTGGTATTCGGCAGCGTGATTGCTGGCGCACCCGTGAGTGTTGATCCTGGCCCGTAGCCCGCTTCGATGCCGGCGGCGGTGGTGATGATCTTGAAGATCGATCCCGGCGGCAGGGTTTCTTGGGTGGCGTGGTTGAGCAATGGGTTGCCGTCGGTGCTGGTCAACTCTGCCCAGGCATCTTGGGCGCCGTCGCCAAGCAGGGCGTTTTGGTCGAAGCTTGGCGACGAGGCCATGGCTTTGACAGCGCCCGTCGACGGCTGAATCGCCACGGTGGCACCCTGGTAGCCCAGCTCTGTCAGCTGCTGGTACGCGAACTGCTGCATCTCCGGGTCGATGGTCAGTTCCAGGTTGGCGCCGTGAGGCTGCTTGCCGGTGATCACATCGCGCCAGTTGGTCGATAGCAATGAAGAATCCGTGCCGTTGAGGATGTCGTTGTGGGATTGTTCAAGCTGCGACGCACCGAACTGATCCGAGAGGTAGCCGACGATATTGCTGAATGCCGGCGGATTGGCTGGGTAGTTGCGCGAATAGGTCTCATCCGCATTCGGCAACGACTCGGCTAATACCTGACCACCGGCAGAGATCTGACCACGTGCGATGGTCTGCGAATCATAGAATCCGCGTTGGTTTGCCGGGTGGTTGGCGTACTTATCTTCCTGGAATGCCTGCACGATGGTCAGGTTGATCAGCAAGATGATGGTCAAAATAATCGCGAAAATAGCGACTAGGCGAATAGAACGGTTCATCGTTTCGCCCCCTGTTGCATGTTGAACACGCCGGTGTGCTCCATTCCTGGAGCAGCGGCCGGGTTGAAACCGTCAGCAGCGCCTGCGCCGACACCGTCATTGTGTTCGCGGTTTCCGGTGGATTCTTCAGCTGGACGACGTGCAGCGTTGGAAATGCGCAAGAGCAGCGCGAGTAACACATAGTTTGCCATCAACGACGAACCACCAGCGGACATGAATGGTGTGGTCAGGCCAGTCATCGGAAGCAGGGCAGTGATGCCGCCGACGACGACGAAAACCTGGATGGCCATCGTCAGCGACAAACCTGCGGCTAATAATTTGCCGTAGGAATCGCGGACTTTCAGCGAGGCGTTGAAACCACGCGAGACCAGCAGTGCGAACAAGATCAGCACGCCAGCGAGACCAACCAGGCCGAGCTCTTCACCAATGGCTGCGAGGATGAAGTCCGTCCAGACCACCGGGATGATGTCTGGGTGTCCTTCGCCCAAACCAGTGCCGGTAACTCCACCCCAGGACATGCCGAATAG
>NZ_JAPJNQ010000043.1 GCF_030826625.1 Corynebacterium sp.
TAGGGAATTGGCGACACGCCGTAAAAAACACACTTTTTGTCGTTTAACCCTGGAAGCCCAGGGCCGGTCCCTTTCATTATTTTCATTGGGGCCCATTTTCACCGTGCCCACGGAATTCAAAGCACCCCACACTACCGCAGCTCCCGCAAACCACCATCCAGTCGGCGGGTAATACCCTGTTCATCGAGATACTCCAGCAGCGGAATCGCTACCCGGCGCGTGGTATCCAAAGCCTTCCGCGCCTCCGAGAGTGTAAACGGTTGTTCTAACTGCGCGATACGCTTTTTCGCCTCCTCCGGCGCACCAGGCAACAAAACGATCCCCTGGCCAAGCCGCAGCAATCGCCCGGCTTTTTGCGCCGCCGCCAACTGCTTGGCCCCCAACCGGAGTTCCTGCAGCTCATCCGCCTCCGGTGCGGCGAAGGGATCGTCGGCAAGCCAGGTTTCCAACTTGGCCACTGACGCCTCGGCCGCACCCAGATCCACCTTGTGCCCCGGCAGACGCAGCAGCCCGCCGACCTGTTCCACCTTGGCGGCGGCCACCGCGATCCCCAGCAATGCGTCCTCGCGCAAGTCCAGCGCATCCATCGCAGCCTTACGCGGCATACCGGCCGCCAGCGGATTATCCTGCGCATGCTTGCCCAGCGCGACCAGCAACTGATTTTTCCAGCGCGTGATCTGCCGAGCAGCGACCCACCACTCACGAAAAGCGATAATGCCCTGCGGCGGGGCGGCCGGATCATCCACGGTAAACCCGGCGCGCTGCAGCTGGGCGACGGGCACGTAACCGACGCGCTGGATGTAGCTGGTGGGGTCGGTGAACGGGCTTGCGCTTGCCGCGGCAGTAGTGGTGGCATCGCTGGGGCTGGCGTCGGCAAGCAGGGCCAACTCCTCTGCACGCCGACGCGCCGCACCACGACGGTTCAGCTCCGGCGGGTAGACATCAATAACCTGCACCCCGGCACTCACATGCCGCCCGCCCGGGCTGCGCACCACGAAACGATCCAACAACTGCAGCGGCAACGGGTGCGCCAAATTCAACCGCGCATAATCCGCGGACAACGGCCGCACGTGCGTCTCCAGCCCTGCGGTGCCAATGTGAACGACGATATTCTGCGGCAACTCATAAAAATCCTGGCCAAAGGTGCGGCGCACATCGATCTGTTCCACCAACTCCCACGCACCCGAGCTGAGCAAGCTGTGGCCGCGGTGGATGGCGTCCGCACTGATCCCGCGCAGATTCACCGCCACCCGCGAAGTCGGCTCCAGCACCTGGTGGGCCGTGTTTTCGCTGTGCAAGCCGCGTACTTCCACCACGCGAGTGCCGTCCGAGCTGGCCAGCTGCAAGGTATCACCCACCTGCAGCGTGCCCGCCGCCAACGTACCCGTGACCACGGTGCCAGCGCCTTTCACGGAAAACGCGCGGTCGATCCACACGCGCAACCGCGCCTGCGGGTCCGGGGCAGGCACCTTTGCCAGCATCTCATCCAAAACCTGCCGCATCTGCGCGATGCCCTCACCGGTATGGGCGGAGACTTCTACCAGGGGCGCGTCGGCAAGCGCGGTACCCGCCAGCTGGCTGCGCACCTGGGCGGTGACCTCCGCTCGACGGGCGGCATCGGCGCGATCAGCACGGGTCAGGGCGATCAACCCATGCCGGATATCCAGCGCGCGAAGGGCATCGCGGTGATCTGTAGATTGCTCCTGCCAACCTTCATCCGCAGCAACCACGAAAATGACCACCGGCGCCGGCCCCACACCGGCGAGCATATTGCCCAGGAACTTCTCGTGCCCCGGCACATCGACGAACGCCAGATCCGTCCCTGAAGGCAAGGTAGTCCACACAAAGCCCAGATCAATAGTCAGCCCGCGGCGTTTTTCTTCCGCCCAGCGGTCCGGGTCCATATCCGTCAGGGCGCGCACCAAAGCGGATTTGCCGTGGTCAACGTGGCCAGCGGTGGCAACGACGTGCATTTAGTTCGCCTCCTGGGTGGGCTGTTGGGTGCGCTGGGCGTGTTGGGCCTGCTGAGCTTGCACGCCCCGGGTGGCCTGCGCCAGCAGCTCGTCCTGTTCTTCCGGCACGCAGCGCACATCCACCAGACACAGGCCATCATGCACGCGCGCGATCACCGGCGGGGTGCACCCACGCAACGGGGCAGCCAGCGACTCCGGCAGAGCCACCGCCACACCAGGCAACGGATACTCCGGCGCTCCCCCACCGCCGACACGCCCGTCATGCTCCACGACACGGCCACCAGTGGCGTCGGCAAGCGCCTGCGTGCGCTCGCGGTAACGCTGCGGATCAATATGCAACGCATCCTGCACGGCATTCGACGGGGTCGTTACCGCTGCTTGCAAGGCATTCAGGCGCAACTTATCAATGCGCACCGCCCGGGCCAACGGATGCTTTTTCATCTTCGCAATCGCCTCGGCATTCCCCAGCACAATGCCCGCCTGCGGGCCGCCAAGCAGCTTATCGCCACTAGCAATCACCACATCCGCCCCGGCTGCCAGCTGACTATGAATATCCGGCTCCTCCGGCAACGCGGGATCATGGGTGAGCAAGCCCGAACCCAGATCCACAATCAAATACTTGCCATTAGTGCGCGCGAGCTGGCACAGCTTGTCGACGCCGACTGCAGCCGTGAATCCTTCCATACGGAAATTCGACGGGTGCACTTTTAAAATCGCGCCAGTATTTGCAGTCAGGGCGTTTTCATAATCCGCCAGGTGTGTGCGGTTGGTCGCGCCTACCTCGCGCAGGCGCGTCGCGGTGGATTCGATGAGCTCCGGCAGGCGGAACCCAGCGCCGATCTCAATCAACTCGCCGCGGGAGATAATCACCTCTTGGTTCGGCGCCAGCGCGGCCGTGGCCAGCAATAACGCGGAAGCCCCATTGTTAACGATCAGCGCGTCCTCCGCCGCTGGGCACGCATCCAGCAACGCCTGGGTCGCTCCCGCCCCGCGGTTTTTCGAGCGCTTGCCGCTGGCCAGATCCATTTCCACGTCTGTGTACGAAGCCGCTGCCTGCAGCGCTTCCACAGCAGCCGGTGGCAGCGGGGCGCGCCCCAGGTTGGTGTGGATGATCACCCCGGTGGCGTTCAGGACCGGGTGCAGGGCAAACGGTTGCTGCGCGCGGAGGTTTTCAGCAATGCGCTCTGCAATGGAACCGACAGCGATGGTGCCGCGTCGGGCGTCGTCAAGCGTGGCATTGAGCACCGCACGGATGGTGTGTTCTGCCAGGTGCTGCCGCGCGTGTGCGACGGCGGGAAGCTGCAACAGTTGATCCATCTTCGGGATATTCCGGCGGGGATCGTTGTCAGGCGTTAAAGGATCAGGCACCGTGGCGACCTCCTTGCGGGGCGGGAAACTTGCCTTACGCGGCGGAAAATTCTGGCGGAGACGGACAGGAATCGAACCTGCCAGACCGAGATGCTCGGCCTCACCGGTTTTGAAGACCGGGGCGCCCACCAGGAACGCATACGCCTCCACCGCGTCAGTTTACTAGGGCGCCGGTGCAGCGACGCCGCACAGGTAGCATAGGCCTATGAGTGACGAAGCCGGAAGCAATAACATCAACCTCACCTCGTTTGCCGCCGGCGGTGGCTGCGCCTGCAAAATCCCGGCCGGCGAGTTGGAATCAGCCGTCGAAGGGCTGATCGGCAAGGCGGACCCCAACGTGCTGGTCGGGCTGGACGACGGCGACGATGCCGCGGCCGTAAAAATCCAGGATGGGCTGGCGGTGATCTCCACCGCGGACTTTTTCACTCCCATGCTCAACGACCCGTATGACTGGGGCCGGGTGGCCGCCGCGAATGCGCTTTCCGACGTCTACGCCATGGGTGGCACCCCGGTGACCGCGATCAATCTGGTGGGCTGGCCGAATGACGTACTCGGCCTCGACGTGCTGCGCGAGGTGCTACGCGGCGGCATGGACGTGGCGACGCAAGCAGGTATTTCTGTCACCGGCGGGCACTCGATCACCGCGCCCGAACCGATGTACGGCATGGCCGCGACCGGCATCGTCTCCCCGGACAAGCTCATGCGCAACGACGCCGCCGAGCCGGGTTTGCCGATCACCCTGACCAAGCCGATCGGCGTGGGCATCCTCAACAACAAGCACAAAGCCACCGGCGAGGTTTCCCAGGCGGCGGTCGATTCCATGACCACCCTGAACCGTGAGGCTTCCCAGGCTGCACTGCAGGCTGGTGCGAAAGCCGCCACCGACATCACCGGTTTTGGTTTGCTCGGCCACCTGTACAAGATGTGCCGGGCTTCTGGCGTGAACGCGGAACTGGACTTTTCTGCAATCCCTGCCATCGAGGGTGCGAAGGAAGCGCTTGCCGACGGTTTTATCCCCGGCGGTTCGCGCCGCAACCTGGATTGGGTGCGCGAGCACTTAGCCATTGACAACGACGAGCTCAGCGAAGAAGACTTGATCTTCCTGGCCGACGCCCAAACCTCCGGTGGCTTGCTGGTCATCGGCGAAGTGCCTGGTTACCCGGTTATTGGGCGCACTGTAGAACGCACCGTGGAACGCGCTATGGAACGTAACGGTGGCGGCAACGGTGAGGACACCGCCTATATTTCGATCCGCTAGTTCGGCGTCACCACATCGCCTGCCAGGCCCTGCTGCTCGCGACGGCGCTGCGCCCGGCGCTTTTGCGGACCAATAGTCGTGGCCGGGTCTTTGACTGCCTCCAGGCCGGCCTCAAGAACGCCGAATCGCGTGCAGGCAGAGCCCGCCATCAGCGCCAGTCCAGAGGCCACCGAAACCAGCCGTGATTTCGTTACCGCCGCCACCGCAGCTCCTGCCCCACCAGCGGCGATGAGGTATTCCGAGGCCTTCATCAACTTGCCTGGTTTGCCGTGGTGCACAGCCGCGAGTGGCTCAGGTTCCATCCCGTTTTCCAGCACTTTTGTGGCGGCCAGATCGCTCACGGCAGCGGTCATCGCCAAAGCCCGTGCCGGGCCTGCACTCTCCACTGGCGTGGTGACCATCGCACAACCCGACGCCGCCGCCGATGCCGAGGACACAAACACATACGGCAGGTGCTTTTTCATGTCATTCCACACCGGGTTCGAGGTATTCGACAGCAGCACCGCGGTATAACCAGCCAACGGTCCCCCCAGCACACCAGTAACCACACCGGCGGGACCAGCGATTTTCCGCAATGCCGTGCGCGCGAACTTCGGCAGCGGCAGCCCCGAGCCAGCCATCTCGTCGATTTCCACGACGGCCGGGATCGCCGAAGCACTGGCGAAGCTCATCAAAATCCACGAGCCCACAGACATCGGCGAGGTCACCTTAAACACGCGGAACATATTCAGCAGGCGCTCTGGCCGACCCAAGTCCAGAATCAAAAACACCGAGCCGAGCGAGGCGGCAGATAGCGTCGTCAAGCGAGTTGTGCGCAGCAACGGCTTATTGCCGGTGGCCTGCGCGCCAGCAGCCAACATGCCGGAGCCGCCGCTGACGCCGCCGAGGAACAAATACACACCAATGGGCCATTCCCAGGGTGGCGCCTTGACGACGGGTTTTCCGTAGTAGGAAGAAAACTCGAAGTCCTGCGCCATCCGTTCTTCTTTGGAACCATCCTGGGCACCCGCACCTGGGCGTTTGCGCTTTTTCTTCGGCTTTGTGCCGTCGAATTTTCGGTAGCGGTTCGGGCGGTTGCCCTGCGGCGGGCGGTATTCGTCGAAGTTGCTCACTTGCGGCCTCCCATAACGAACGCACCAGCGACCGCCAGCGCCATGCCACCGATGGCCTTGACCGCGGTCTTATACATTTGCGGCAGGTCAACCGTCGGCACGCGCGGGTCTGGCGGCAGCCCGTACACCTCCGGCGAATCCAGCAATAGGAAGATGGAACCGGTGCCACCCACGCCGTCATCACTGTTGGCGCCATAGAGGCGGGCCTCGGTCAGCCCCTGTTCATGTAGCACCCGCACGCGGTCTTTCGCAGCAGCCAGCATGTCCTCGTAAGTGCCGAACTGAATGGAATCCGTAGGGCAGGTCTTGGAACACGCTGGTTGCTCGCCGACTTTCAGGCGGTCATAGCACATAGTGCATTTCTGGGCGACGCCAATATTTTTAATCGGCATGGACTTACCCGGGGTGTGGTCGATCTTGTTCGGCCCCTGCAGCCCACGCTGCTTCAACTTCGCCAGCACGTTGATCCCAGCGTGCGAATTATCCTGGTAGTCCACCGTGGCGGTTTTGTCCTGCTTGAGCGTGACCCCGCCGTCGTTGCGACGCTCGATAACACCGAACGGGCACCCGGCCACGCAGGTGCCGCAGCCATTGCACACGTCATCTTGCACGACGACGGTGCCGAACTCCGTGCGAAACAGCGCGCCCGTCGGGCACACGTCCAAACAACCGGCGTTGGTGCAGTGCTTGCACACATCCGAGGACATCAGCCAGCGGAAAGTATCCGTATCCGGCGGGGTAGTCTCTGCTGCCGCACCAGCGAGGCTACCGGTTGCGGCGCCCGCGCTCTGGCCAGCCTGGCCAGCGTTTCCGTCCTGGCCAGTGTTTCCATCCTGCCCACCGATCGTCGGCATGCCCAACGAAATCAGCTTCTTGCCCTCCGCACGGGACTGCTCAATGCGCTCGTTGTTCTGCTCCACGAACGCCACGTGCCGCCAGGTATTCGCTCCCAGCGCACCGGTGTTGTCATAAGAATCGCCGGTGACCTCGTAGCCTTCCACGGGGTTGCGGTTCCACTCTTTGCAAGCAACCTCGCAGGCCTTGCAGCCAATGCACACCGACGTATCAGTGAAAAACGCCATGCGCTGATAGTCGCCATAGCCATGCGAGGAAGCATTTTCGGTCAGAAGCATAGTCCTTCACTTCCCTTCGCCAGTGATCAGCTCGTTACCACTGTCCACGGTCAACTGCGCACGCTGCTGGTATTCGGCCAGCAGGTCCCGGCGCGCCTGCCCGCGAGGGCGTCGGCCCGGCTGAATATCACAGGCACCGATCTTGGAGTTCTGGATCAAAACATTCGGCTCCAGCGTCAATCCCAGCAGGTCATTCGCTCCATCTCCGGTGACTTCCGTGGTATCGGATTCACCGTAGTGGAACGGCAGACCGATCTGGTGGAATTCTTGGCCATTGATGTTCAGCATCTGCATACGGTCGGTAACCAGCACCTGCGCCTCGATCACACCACGTGGCGAGATGATCGTCGCCCATTCGCCATTTTCCAGCCCGCGCTTGGCGGCCAGGTCCTTATCCACTTCACAGAACAAGCCGGGTTGCAGCTCCGCGAGGTACGGCAAGCGTCGCGTCATGGCACCAGAGGTATACATCTCCGTCAACCGATAAGTAGAGAACACAAACGGGAACACCTCAGAGCCAGGCTTGCCCGGTTCCGGACGCGAGAGGTTGTCTTCCCGCTTGATCGGCATACGCGTCGGCGATTGTTGCTGCTTATGCAACACGTTTTCCACCGGCGATTCGTGCGGTTCGTAGTGCGTCGGCAAGGGCCCATCGGACAAACCTTGGGGCGCGAACAGCCAGCCACGCCCGTCAGCCTGCATGATGAAGGCATCGGTGCCGTCCAGTGCGTCCGGGCCCACAGCGTCGGCAGGCGCCTTGTAATCCGGAGCTTTGTCCACCGGGAAATCTGGCACGTCGTCGCCGACCCAGCGGCCGGCGTCGGCGTCCCACCACACGTACTTCTTGCGCTCTGACCACGGGGTTCCGTCTGGGCGCGCCGAGGCACGGTTGTACAGGATGCGGCGATTCGACGGCCACACCCAGCCCCAATCCAGCGCGACCTCGTTTTGCTCGCGGCCCGGGACCTTGCTCTGTGAGTGGTTGATGCCGTCTTTGTACACGCCGGTATAAATCCAACAGCCACCGGAAGTAGTGCCGTCGGCTTTCATCTCCGTGTAGCTCGGCAGCAACTCGCCCTTGTTCGGGCCCTCCAGGTAGTAACCGTTGATCTCCTTGAGCACGTCTTCTGGGTTCGGCTCGCCTTCTTCGGTTTCCACGTAATCCCAGGCCAGCTTCTGCACAGCCACATCGCGTGGGTCCGTCGAATCAGCTAGGCGCTGCTTGATCTTCTTGCCCAGTTGATAGAAGAACCACAGATCGCTCTTGGCATCACCTGGTGAAGGCGCTGCCTTGAAGCGCCACTGCAGCATGCGCTGGGTTTGGGTGAACGTACCAGCCTTTTCCGCGTGCGTGGCCGCCGGCAACAGGAAGACTTCCGTGCCGATCTCCTCAGTTTTCAGCTCACCAGTTTTGATCTCCGGCGAGTCGTACCAGAACGACGCCGTCTCAATCTCCTGGAAATCGCGCACGACCAGCCATTTCAGCGCAGCCAAACCGCGGCGCTGCATACCACCATTAGATTGGGCGACCGCCGGGTTCTGCCCAAAGACCAGGTAGCCTTCCACGTTGCCTTCCAGCATCGATTCAAGGGTCTGGTAGGTCGAATGAGCACCGGAAATGCGCGGCATCAGGTCATAGCCCCACTGGTTTTCGGCCGTCGCAGCATCGCCCCAATAGGATTTCATCAGCGAAACCGCGTAGTTCTCGCCGAGCTGCCAGAAGCCCTTCTGCGATGTGTCCCGGATCTCGTCGCAATACTCCGCCCAGGTTTGCTTGTCGACGCTCGGCATCGGCAAATAACCCGGCAGCGAGTGGAATAGCGTCGGGATGTCCGTCGAGCCCTGGATCGAGGCGTGCCCGCGCAAGGCCATGATGCCGGAGCCGGGCCGACCTACATTGCCCATCAGCAGCTGCAAGATCGCGGCGGTGCGGATAAACTGCGCGCCCAAGGTGTGCTGGGTAAAGCCCAGTGCGTAGGCAAAGCAGGTGGTGCGATCCGGCTTGGAGTTATCCGCGATCGAATTCGCTAGGTAGAAGAAATCGCCTTGCGAGATGCCGCAGGTTTCTTCCACCAGCTCCGGGGTGTAGCGCGCGAAGTGGCGTTTCAGGATCTGGAACACGCTGCGCGGATGCTGCAGGGTCTCATCGCGTTCGACGTTCCAAGGCGATTTCTCGCCGCTCTTCTGCTCGTATTGCCACGAGTCGGTGATGTACTTGCCGGTTTCGGGGTCGAAGCCCGAAAACAGCCCGTCGAGATCCTCGGTGTCTTGGTAGTCCTCGGAGACGATCATCGGCGCGTTGGTATAGGCGACCACATAATCGTGGAAGTATAGGTCGTTATCCAGCATGTATTTGATCAGCGCACCAAGCAGCACGACGTCGGTGCCACCACGAATCCCGATGTGCCGGTTCGAAAACGCAGAGGTACGCGTGTAGCGAGGATCAACGTGGATGATGCGGGCGCCACGCTTTTTCGCTTCTACGACCCACTGGAATCCGACCGGGTGGCACTCGGCCATGTTCGAGCCCTCGATGACGATACAGTCGGCGTTTGCCATATCCTGCAGCGGTTGTGTCGCACCGCCGCGGCCAAAGGAAGTTCCTAAACTAGGAACTGTGGCGGAGTGTCATATGCGCGCCTGGTTTTCAACCTGGATCGCGCCGGTCGCGGTGAACAATTTTTTGATGAGGTAGTTTTCCTCGTTATCCAGCGTCGCACCGCCTAACCCAGCGATGCCCATGGTGCGGTTGAGCAGGCGACCGTGTTCGTCCCGATCCTGCCAACCGTTGCGGCGGGCTTCCAAGTAGCGGTCCGCGATCATCTCCATCGCGGTATCTTCGTCCAGCTCTTGCCACTCAGTGGCGTAGGGCGCGCGGTATTTGATTTTCGTCAACCGAGTCGACGAGTTGATCAGCTGTTCAGAGGCCGCGCCTTTCGGGCAGAGACGCCCGCGGGAAATCGGCGAATCTGGGTCGCCTTCGACCTGGATGACGCGATCGTCTTTGACATAAATCCGTTGCGAACAGCCCACTGCACAATACGGGCAGACGGATTGCACAACTTTGTCTGCTTCTTCAATGCGGCCACGTGTGTCTTTGCTTTTTTGTGACTGCGTATTGCTGTCCCTGCCGAATGGATCGGCATTGCGAATCTGGCGCACTACCGGCCAGTTGAGGGGACTAAAGCGAGACATGTTCTTAATGTATTATTGCGCGGAAAAATTCGCCAGCAAGGCTACCCTAGCCATCACCTAGCCATTACCCCTAGTCATTACCTATTGCTGGGACGCATCTTCTACGACCGCGGCTAATGCGCGTTCGATCCCCGTGACTATCTGCGCGAGCTCCAACATTGGATAGTTTTTCTTGTTCTGTTCCGCACTAAACGGTACATGGATAAAGCCAGCTTTCACGGGCGTACCTGCAAAATGATGCAGCAGGCCATACAGCAACTGATTGCACACAAACGTGCCGGCCGTCGTCGATAGCTCTGCCGGAATTTCGACTCCTTCATCAGCAGCAGTCGCGCCTGACGCAGCAATAGCCGCGACCATCTTTTTGACAGGCAGTGTGGAAAAATACGCTGCCGGACCGCCCACTACCACTGGTTCGTCCTGGGGACGAGCACCAGCGTTGTCCGCAATTGTTGCGTCTGCGAGGTTAATACCAATCAGCTCTGGGGTGATGTGCGCACGCCCGCCCGCTTGCCCCAAACAGACAACTGCGTCTACTTGTTCTTCTTCGGCTGCCGAGATCACTTTCTCCAGGGACTTCCCAAACACCGTGGGCACTACCCGTTTGCTGATCTGCGCCCCACCAATCTCATTCGGTAAATGTGCAAGCGCTTGTTCTGTCGGGTTGATCTCCTCGCCACCAAAGGCATCAAATGCAGTCACCAGGATTCTCATGGGCTCCAGTATGGCAGCAAAAGCTGCAAGCCGCTTATCTGCGACGAGGGTCACAATTGTTTCCTAGAAGAATATATTTTCTGCGCGCTGTTGCGCCCCAAAAACTAGGGGGAGTAGAGTCAGGTGAGCAAAACTTGAACAGATTAGTTCATAGCAGATAGACAGATCAGTTCAGAATTAACAAAAGGACGTTCATGAAAAACAAACTTCCCAGCTGGGCCACGGGCTTCGGCGCACAGGTTATCGTCGGCCTGATTATCGGCGTGATCTTAGGCTTGGTCGCATCCGGCATGGACACCGACCCAGAGAATCCAGGCTGGCTCACCAGCACCCTGAGCAACGTCGGCAGTGCTTACGTGCAGCTGCTCAAAGTCATGGTGCCGCCGCTGATTTTCGCTGCCGTCGTGACCTCCGTGGCCAACCTACGCAAGGTCACCAACGCCGCCTCCCTAGCAATTTCCACCCTGGTGTGGTTCGCGATCACCGCGTTTTTCTCCGTTATCGTCGGCATCGTGGTCGCCCTGGTGATGAAGCCAGGCGTGGGCACCAGCGTCGATGCCTCGTCGGCACAGGACCCTTCCAGCGTGGGATCGTGGACCGCGTTTTTCGAACAGCTATTGCCGCAGAACTTCTTCGGGCTCACAGCCTCGGTCAGCGACGGCGAGGCATCTCTGAACTTTGGCGCACTACAGCTGCTGGTGATCTCGCTGGCAATCGGCATCGCCGCCGTGAAAGCCGGCAAGGCAGCGGATCCGTTCCTGCGCTTTACCGAGTCTTTCTTGAAGGTCATCCAAGTTGTGCTGTGGTGGATCATCCGCCTGGCACCGATTGGTACCGCCGCGCTGATCGGTAAGGCCGTGTCCACCTACGGTTGGGACGCCATGGGCTCGCTGGGCAAATTCGTGCTGGCAGTCTACGTCGGGCTGGCCCTAGTCTTCCTGGTGGTCTACCCAACCGTGATGAAGGCGCACAACATCCCAGTCTTTGGTTTCTACAAGCGCATTTGGCCAGTCATTTCGCTGGGCTTCGTCACCCGCTCGTCGATGGGCGTGATGCCAGCCACCCAGCGTTTCAGCGAGCGCGCCGTGGGCGTTCCGCGCGAATACGCCTCCTTCGCCATCCCACTGGGCGCGACCACCAAAATGGACGGCTGCGCCTCGGTCTACCCTGCCGTCGCCGCAATCTTCGTCGCCCAGTTCTATGGCATTGACCTGGATTTCACCCAGTACCTGCTGATCATCTTCGTTTCCGTCATCGGTTCCGCCGCCACCGCGGGCACCACTGGCGCGACCGTCATGTTGACGCTGACCTTGTCGACGCTGGGTCTGCCGCTGGCTGGCGTCGGCCTGTTGTTGGCCGTCGAGCCGATCGTCGATATGGGCCGTACCGCGCTCAACGTCACCGGTCAGATTCTGGCCGCGACGGTCGTCGCCAAGCGTGCCGGTATCCAGGACATGGAGGTATGGGATGCCGCAGAAAGCGGAGTCAACGACTTGTTGAATGAGGATGCTCAGGACGATGACGAGCTTGACGACGCTGACGCTGCGACGCAGGCGAGCGAAACGTCTTATGCTCCGAATAACTCGAGTGGAATGACTGCAACGCCATCGTCGCGTCGATAAGCATGCTCACCGGTGTTTAGTACAACCATATCCACCAGGTCTTCACCTAGTTTCTCCTTGAGCCAATGCAGGTGCTCCACATCATCGTCATTGATATGCGCAGCTAGCTTCACCTCAATGGCGATGACATCACCATCCTGGTTTTGCACGATGAGGTCTACTTCGTGATCACCTTTTGCCGTACGACAGTGCGCAATGCTTCCAAATAGCGATTCGGCTGCAACCCGAACAGATAACGTGGCCAAGGATTCAAACAAAGGCCCCAAAAAATGCGCAAACCGCGAAGTATTCAGCTTCGCGCGCGGTATCCGCAACAACCGCATCGCCAAGGCGGGGTCTGCAAGCTGATGTTTTGGTGCTCGCGCCAATCCTGCAAAAGCCCCACGCTGCGGCGACCAGGCTTTGACTGGATCAAGCATCCAGATCTCCGAGAGCTTTTCCCGGTAGGTCATAGTCGTGGACTTAGCCGGTTTCTTCCCTTCACCCGGCGTAGCTGCATCGAGAATTTCTGAATACCCAGTGGTAGTAGAGCTCGCAGCGGCATACGCCGTCAACCAGCGCAACAAGCCATCGCGGTTTCGCGCTGTATAACCCTGATCAGGAAGATCACGGTCCACAATTCGCTCAATATAAGAATCCAAGTATTCATTACGCACGATTTCTGGAGCTCGATAAATTCCAGGAAACCCGCTACAGGCAATGTGCTCGATGTAATCGCTCAATGAAAGCGTGCTTTCCCCCGATATTAGCGCGCGAGATTCGAAGAGTTCGGATAATTTCACAGACGGATTCATCCCCTCCCGTTCGAAGAGCGCAAGCGGGCGCATGCGTACGCTCAGAATCCGCCCTGCCCCGCTGTGCGTATCAACTCCTACTTGCGGCGTCGCCGACCCCGTCAATAAAAACCTTCCGACCCCAGCCCCATCATCGACTGCGCGGCGGACATAATCCCAGCTTTCGGGATGCTTTTGCCACTCATCAAGCAGAATCGTGCCTTCGTCGAACGAGTGGAACCCTGGATCTGCCCTGAGGCGCTCGCGGCCAGTCGTCGTATCTAACCGAATTTCTGTTTCTGCGCGACGACGTGCAGTCTCCGTTTTCCCTACACCCTTCGGGCCATCAATCGCCACCGCCGACGCAAACGGCAACAAAGTATCTAATTGCTGGTCAATCGCTCGAAATAAATAATCCACTGCTTAATCCTACTTATTTTCCGTATTCTATCGGTCGAATTTTCCGCGACTTACGCTACTTATTTTACCCGTTCTACGCTACTTATTTTCCATATTGTTTTTGAACACTCATTAGATGACTACAGAAAATTACCAGAATAAATTTTCGATATTGAGCACGTTTCAAGCACTCCCATTCTGGATCTTTGCTAGCGTTTGACCTAAGCAATGGTTAGTAATGGTTCCGCAACGCCCGCGTCGAAACAACACGCGAGGACATAAGGGGCCAACAACCACAGAAGATTCAGAAGGTTCAAAAGGCACGGAAGCCGCATGAACGGTAGACAAGGAGGCGACGATGGCGACAATCCTCGATGTAGGTCAATACATCACCGAACTGCTTCCTGGCACCGACAAGATGAAGCTGTACAAGCTGTGCTATTTCTCCCAAGGCTGGCATTTGGCATGGACCGGCAAGCCCCTGTTTTCTGATGAATTCGAAGGCTGGAGCCACGGCCCTGTTTCCCAACAGTTGCGCCACCACACCGAGGCAGTGGCCAAGGGTCACACGGTAGCTGAGGTTCCGGGCGGGGAATCGGCGCGCCTTTCTGCATACGAAACTGCCGTCGTCGCGCGCATCGTGGAATTTTACGGCAACCAAAAATCCACCGACTTGTCAGAGTTGAGCCATGGCGCAGATTGGCAGGCGACTCGTTCCGGATTAGCACCACATAACCCAGGAACCAACATACTTAGCCTGGCGAATATCCGCGACGAATTCAGCGGGCTGTTACATGCTAAGACCTCACGTCCCTCTGCTCCAGCACTAAACCAGATATCCCCGGATACAACTACTGACGACATGATCTCTCAGGCTATTGCGCTAGAAAAAGAATGGGGCCCAGTTTTTGATTTACTCGCTACCCGTTAGTCTGTGCAGCAGAAAATCGATATGACCTATTGCCGCGACCAATCAGCAGAGGAAGCGCTCGCTGAAAAACTGGTGGAGGTAGCTTGCACGCTCAATAGACGTTGCGGGATGCGAGCATCTCACAGTCTTAATGGTCTCCAAGAATACTCAGGTTTTTCGGTTCGCCTCGAAGGCCTTCGGTCCGCAATTTACGCCCCCTTGCAGGTATTCTTCGGCCAAGCTGCTTACGAATCACCTTTTGAACGCGCTGCCGCACTAATCGTAAATATCGCACAAGGACACCACTTTGGTGATGGAAACAAACGCACAGCTTTGCATCTTGGATTGCTTTATCTATCGATGCTCGGAATCAAAGTTGACCGCCCAAGCGACGAAGCAGCTGCCACCTGGATGCAGGAACTCGTCACCGCGAAGATTCCCAGAGAAACCACAATTATCAATGCTGGCCGGAAACTACGGCAGTGGTCAAACCCGACAGCAGCCCCTTAGCCACAGCCGCTAGCCGCATAAAATCACAGCGACGGCCCCGGGCTACCAGAGTAAAATTAAAACTATGAACACGCTGGAATTTCACCCCGAGACCACCCTGCGAGAGGTCGTCAATACCAACTATGGCTACTCGCAGATTTTCGACAAATTCCGCATCGATTTCTGTTGCAACGGCCACCGCACGCTCGCCCAAGCGGCTGCGGATGCGGAAGTTCCCGTCGAACACCTCATTGCCACGCTGGGCGATGCTGAGCTGCCAAGTAGCACCGCGGCAGCGGACGTCGACAAGCACACGGCCGGGGCTGAGGCGAAAAACAACCGTGTGCTTTCTGCCCAAGCGCACGACATAGTCGACATCCACCACTCTTATTGCTGGTTAGAGATGCCAGAGCTGCAGGAACTGGTGCACAAAGTCGCGCGCGTACACGGCGAAGCGCACCCAGAGCTAGCGAAAGTAAAAGAGCATTTCGATACCGTCGTCAAGGAAATGTCAGACCACCTCAGCCGCGAAGAACGTTTTGTTTTCCCCGCGATTTCAGCCATGGAACGCACCGGCACCGCGGCGAACAACCTGGACAACGAATTACGCGCGCTGATGTCTGAGCACGACGCCGCCGGCATGCTCATGCGCACGATCGCAGAGCTTACCGACGATTTCACCTCCCCCGACGATGCCTGCCCGTCGTATCAGATGATGAACGAGCGCCTCGCGAAATTCCGCAACGACCTGCACCTACACGTGCACAAGGAGAACAACCAGCTGTTCCCACAGGCGCTGGAATACAGCAAAGCGCTAGGTTAGGCTGCGGTGGCGGCTTGTGTGGGAATAGCATTCCCAGAACCTAATACCCCACCGGATCACGCGTGATCGGGCAGGTCATGCAATGGCCGCCGCCGCGACCGCGCCCCAGCTCCGCCGAGCCTATCTCCAGCAACTCCACCCCAGCATTGCGGATCAACTTGTTGGTAGAGGTATTCCGGTCATAACCAACCACCACTCCGGGCTCGAGCGCCACCACGTTGTTGGCATCGTCCCATTGCTCCCGCGCGGCGCCATAAAAATCGCCGCCGGTTTCAACCACCAGCAGCTGCGAAAGCCCCAGCGCATCGCGCACAACCTCGACGAAATGCTTGTCGACGACTTCCACCTCCAGCCCCGTCGGCGCATCGCCCGGGCGCAGCACAATTGGGCGGATCTTGTCGACGACCGGTGGATAGGCCGTCACCTTATCGACATCCAAAAAAGTGAAAACTGTATCCAGGTGCATCGACGCGCGATCGGCCGGCATCGCAGCCACGATCACCTTGTCTGCCGCCTGCTCGGCAAACAAGTTCGCCGCTAATTCGCTCACTGCTTGCCAGGAAGTCCGCTCGCCCATCCCCACCAGCACCACGCCAGCCCCCACGGGCATGATGTCGCCGCCTTCCAACGAAGCCAGGCCTGGGTCCATATCGCTATCGCCGTACCAAAATTGAAAATCTGCTTGCGCAAAACGTGGATGAAAACGATAGATCGCTCGCGTCAATGCGGTTTCCTGATGCCGTGCTGGCGAGTACATCGGGTTCAGCGAAACCCCGCCATAAATCCACGCCGAATTATCACGGCTAAACAACGTATTTGGCAGCGGCGAAAGCACGAACTCTTCCGGACGGTGCGCTGCGCGCAAAGCATCAATTTCACCGTGCCCCAGCCCGGCGGGGATCTCCGCATACGGCAGACCACCAATGAGGTATTCCGCTAACTCTGGCGAGCTGAGCTCAACAAACCAGTCTTGCAAATCCAACGCAATACCCGAGCCCACCATCTTGCCGGCCAATTTAAAATCCAGGATGAAATCGCGGCCAGCAGCAGTATCCAGCGTTTCTGCCAATAACTGGTGCATTTCCAACACTGCGATTCCACGTTCGCGCATGAGATCGCAAAATTCCTGGTGATGTTCGCGGGCTTTATCGACCCACATGACGTCGTCGAAAAGCAGCTCTTGGCAGTTTCGTGGCGTCAGCCGCTTATGCGCCAACCCTGGCGCGCACACCATGACCTCGCGCAATGTTCCGACCTCGGAGAATGCGCCGATCGCAGGTGTAGTGGTGCTGTGTGGCTGTGGCATGATGGTCTCCTATCTACCGGGTTGAGCTGTATCGAGGCCGTCGACAAGCAAGCGCTGCGCAATCGTATAAGTAGTCATCACTCCGGCCTCCGCTACCGCGCGCGGTAACGCTCCGCGCAGGTACATCCGCCGCAGCAGAATCAGCGCATCACTCACTAAAAACAGCACAGAGCCAGCGGCAAAGCGGCCGTTTTTCGGTTTCGACAGCAGGCTCGAGATCCCTAGCACCGAGGTTAAGGCCACCAAACCGCCGTATCCGGCCGCTGCTGGCAGCACCCGCGGATCATGCCGGGCGGCCTGGCTCGCCAACCCCACCAAACCGGCACCGTGCACCGTCAACAAGGCTGGGTGCACTCGCGCGCCCTGTCGCCACGCTGTGGCTTGGTAACACATGTGCGCGATGCCGAAGGCCACCGCCGCCGCGTTCAGACTTTTCCCAGAGGCTTTCGCATCATCCCCCAACGCCTGCGGGCTCTGTAGAATCACATCCCCACAGGTAGACCCCGCCACAGCACCCAGCAACAACGCATTATCCATTGCTTGCCGACGCCTCCAGCCGCGCGCAACCGTACCCGCTAGCGAAACCCCGATTAACGGTTTAAACACCCGCAGCACCGCGTGCTGCTCTGCTGTTGCAGCGGTCGTCGCAATAGTGGAGCTAGCGGCAAACAACACGCGCTCTGGCTTCACCCCAGTCTCCGAAGGCGGACCGGCAGACAAGAACTTAAGCATGCCTATAGTGTAGTCCAGTTCACGTTTTAACGCCGTGTTACTTAACGCCGTACTGATTAACGCCGTCGCGCACGTACAACCAGGTCGCGATGATGGTGCGCCCCGCCGCCACGTTCGAGGTTCTTTTCAACCACGTAGTCGTCGACAAGCTCCAGCTCAGTGAGCAGCTCTTTCAAACCAGCCGGCATCAGGTACTTCTCGGACTCCATATCGTGATGCACGAAAATCAGCCAGCCGCCCGGCGCAACCAGCGATTCCAGCTTCGGCACATCGTCGTCGCTAAGCTGCCCGAAAAAACAGATGACCAAGTCAAACATGGCCCGGTCGAAGTCTTGGAAACTGACCGCTTGGGCGTCGAGCTGCACGTCGTTTTCCGCCGCCAATTCCTGCGCGCGGCGCACAGCGGTGGGCGCATGATCAATGGCAGTCACCTTCCAGCCCTGCTGCGCCAACCACACGGCGTCTGCTCCTTCGCCGCAGCCGATGTCCAACGCGGTGCGCGGGCTGGTCGCGCCTGGCTGCGTCTGTGCATCCGGGCCCATTTTCGCGAGCGCATGAAGCAGAGCCGCATTAGGGTCCCCCGACCACACGCGCTCATTGCTGGCGTAGCGCTCTTCCATCTCTGCAGCAGTTGGTGCCTGGCTTGGCGAGTCCTCGTGGGAGTCCTCGTGCGCGTGCTCGTCGCGATTGTCCATCCGGTTCGTCCTTTGCTTGCGCTTTCTTTTGGTGCTGCCTACTTCTCGCCGGACTGTACCCAGTCATACGGCAGGTACTTGCCGTCGATGGTGATGTGTACGCGGTCTCCACCAGGGTGTTCCACGCGCTTGAAATCAAGGCTGCAGTTGATCGCGCTCATGATTCCATCGCCGAATTCATCATGAATCAACGCCTTCAGGGCCGGGCCGTAAACGTCGATGAGTTCATGAAAGCGATAAATGGTGGGGTCCGTGGCGATTTCACGCTCCGGGACGCGGGTTGGTTGCCTGCGCAAAGCCTTGACCAGCTCGTCGTCAAGCTCAAGTTCTTTGCGTAAAAACTCCGCAACCTCTTCTGGCACTGGGTGCATACCCAACACAGCAGAAACTAGCCAGACATTCGGGCACTCGGCGCGCTCGGCAAGCTCTGACCAGCTCAAGCCCTTTTCTTGGCGCAATTCATCAATAATGATGCCTGCATCTTGCTTGGATAACATGAGTGCTCCTCACAGCCGGTATTGCCAATGATTTTTGGGCCTTTGCCTGCACCGGCGGGGCTTTCAGGTACCAGGCCCACCGCCTATTTTAGTTGTTGGTACCGGAATTTTCCCCGTAGAATTTTGCTATGCTCGACACACAAAAGCTAACCGAAGTGATCTATACGGCGGGCAAAGTTTTCGACAATCTCCGCAGTGACCGGTTAGCCACGCACTCATTTATCGCAAACGGCGATACCAGTGGTATTACCAGCCGGGCGGACCTCGAGCTGCTCAAAGATCTCAGCGACGCCGCACAAATCATCATCCGTGCTCACGATAGCCACGAAGAGTTAACCCCACAGACAATCATTGCAATTAATCAAGAGCTGACTCGTTCTGCAGCACTACAACCCGGGGTTTTCCGTAGCGATAGTGACAATATCGGGGTTGCAACCCGCTACGGCGACCACCGCCCGAAAGCCGTGACCGAGGCGGATTTACACAGCATCATTACCGAAGCTCGCAGACATCCCGCAGACAAAGCAGCTGCCTTCCTATTCGTCATGCTCGCCAAAGCACAACCTTTTGGTGATGGAAATAAACGCACCGCGCTCTTAGCTGCTAATCTCTTGCTACTGCCAGAGGGAAAGATCTTGACGGTTCCGTACAGCGACGAGAATTTAAGCGTGTCTGGCACTTTTAACGACCTATTAGCGCGAGCCTATATTTACGACGACGTTGCTGCCTGCGTCGAGTATCTCGTCCGCGAGGGTGTCCGCGCCCTGTAACTGGGACAACCCAGACACACTTTTGTCACATATCCCGTATATCCCCCGCTTTTTGCTCCTTCACCCGCTTAGCCCATCGCCGGTGATCATGTCTGTGGTGTCTTTTTTACAAATAGTGAACGAAAAGGCCGGTTTCAGGTGGCCTATTTGTAAAAAAGACACAATAAGCTGGTCGACGCCCCGACCAGACACACTTTTGCTACTTAAGCCCTAACCCGCGCCGCCACTGCGGGTTAAACGACAAAAAGTGTGTGCCAAACCCCGAATATCTACACCCCTAGCAG
>NZ_JAPJNQ010000044.1 GCF_030826625.1 Corynebacterium sp.
AGGCTGAAATCCCTGTGCTCATCGACGCTGGTATTGGCACTGCCTCCGATGCCGCACTGGCCATGGAGTTGGGCTGCTCCGGTGTGCTGCTCGCGAGCGCGATCAACCGTTGCCAAAACCCTGTCGCAATGGCCGAGGCCATGCGTCATGCGGTGATCGGCGGCCATTTATCCCGTGGTGCCGGGCGGATTCCGCGCCGCGAACATGCTCAAGCTTCCAGTAGCTTCGACGGGCTGGCTTCGTGGTCGGATCAAGTTCTCTAGCGAGTTAGCTAGGAACAACCGCCTTTCGAAATCTTTTGAAGGAGCAGAACAAGCACGATGGCTAGGCACACGCACAACGACACTGGTCGCGGCGCTGGTTGCGGCACTGCCGCTGGGTTCGCTGCTCACGGTGCTTCCAGTACTGGCGCTGAAACCCGCGGCTGGCAGGCAGAAGACGAAGCGCTTGCGCGCCTGCCACAACGCGAAATCCAGCGCACCGCCCGGCAGATGAACCTACCGGGGTTCGGGCCGGTACAGCAGGAGCGTGTGCATGACAGCCACGTGCTCATCGTCGGAGCAGGCGGGCTAGGATGCCCCGCCTTGCAGCAGCTTGCCGCAGCCGGCGTGGGAACCATTACCCTGCTCGATGATGACACGGTGGATCTCAGCAATATCCACCGGCAGATCCTGTTTGGTGCGGATGACGTCGGCAAGCACAAGGTTACGGTCGCCGCGGATCGTGCCCGCCAACTGCAACCAGATCTGCACATCCATGCCCGCGCCGAGCGTGTGCGCACGGATAATGTCCTCGAACTTCTCGATGGTGTTGATCTGGTTATTGACGGTTCTGATACCTTTGCCACGAAATACCTGGTAGCAGATGCTTGCGAGATCCTCGGGGTACCACTGGTATGGGGCACGGTGCTGCGCTATGCCGGTGAAGTAGCGCTGTGGCATTCTGGCCCGGGCAGCGCGAACCAACGTGGAGTGGGCCTACGCGATCTATTCCCGCATCAACCTGACGCGGCAAGCGCGCCGGATTGCGCCACCGCGGGCGTGCTCGGAGTGACGACCTCAGTGGTCGCTGGCCTCATGGTAACCGAAGCGATTTCCTACCTTGCCGGGTTAGATTCGCAGCCTGGTCGTGTGTTGAGTTATCAAGCGCTGCCGGCATCATTAACGAGTTTTCGCGTAGGCGCTGACCCCGCCCGCGAGCTAGTTGCCCAATTAGAGCAGTTCTATGGGGCAAGTTGTGCGGCACCAACTGGCCGTGCAAGCGGCGCTGGCGGTGCAAACAATACGGATGGTGCTAACGCTGCAGCACAATTATTGCAGCGCGTGCGCTCAGGTGCGGCGATCGCGGTTGACGTGCGCGAGCCACACGAAAAGTATTTAGCGGACTTGCCTGCAGATTGCCATCCCCTGCGGCTGCCGCTCAGCGAAATCACCGAGGCTAGCGACCTGGCTCGCATTATCGGCGACCACGACGAGGTTGTGGTCTACTGCGCAGCGGGTTCTCGCAGCCAACGCGTCGTCGAAGCGTACGGCCCAGAGTTGCCACACGTGCGCCTATTCAGCTTGCCGGGAGGCGTTGGTACCGGCTGAGCGGCTCGCCGCGAATATTCTAAAAGCCCACTTCCTGTAATAGGAAGCGGGCTTGTCGTGCCTCTACGCAATCATTACGGGAGGCGCGATAGCTTTAGAGGTATTCCAGAGCGTTAAAGCCACCGATAACCAAGCCAAGGCCGAGAGCCATGACAACGAAGAAGCCAATGAACGGCAAGTAAACCTCAGACATGTTTGAAGGCTGATCTTCGGCAGCCTTAAAATCCTGGGCCTCTTGTTGCCGTTCCTGCTTGGTACTCATGCTCTGCCCCTAAAAACTTGATTTAAAACTTGGTTGGACGCGCACCTGGGGCCATGATTACTTGCGCATCACACTTTTGGCCCCAGGCTTTCTTAACGACTACTAGTATACTGCCAGCTTCATGCAGAATCCAACAGGAGCTAGTGCGTTGGCCATCAGGAAGCGGCGAAACTAGGAACCAAAGCCGGCATTACGCAGCGCATCGGCCATTGAGCCGGCCGGTGCACCTGATTGCGGCTTCGATGACCGCGCCCCGCGACCCGGTTTAGCACCACGCGCCGCACGGCCTTGAGCACCACGTTTGCTCGTTTGCTTAGCGCCGTCACCAGGCTCATCGTCCAAGCGCAAGCTCAACCCAATGCGTTGACGATCAACATCAACGTCCATGACCTTGACTTTAACAATATCGCCGGAGCGCACCACCGTGTGCGGGTCAGACACAAACTTGGAGCTCATCGCAGAGATATGCACTAAGCCATCCTGGTGCACCCCGACGTCAACAAAGGCACCAAACGCTGCGACATTCGTCACGGTACCTTCCAAAATCATGCCTGGCTGCAAATCGGAGACTTTTCTCACCCCTTCTTTGAAGCTGGCGGTGCGGAACTCCGGACGCGGGTCGCGGCCAGGTTTATCAAGCTCAGCGATAATATCGGCAACGGTGAGCGCGCCGAATTCATCATCCGCGAATTGTGCCGGCTGCAACCGCGACAACCGTGACGAATCCCCAATCAGCTCACCGACGCCAACCCCAACATCAGAAGCGATCTTCTTCACCACCGGATAAGCCTCGGGGTGAACCGCGGAGGCATCCAAAGGGTTGTCACCGTCGATAATGCGCAATAATCCGGCTGCCTGTTCAAAGGCTTTGGGCCCCAAACGCGGAACCTTCGACAATTCTTTGCGGGTAGCGAACCGACCGTTCTCGTGACGGTAGGTCACCAGATTTTCCGCAACGGTCGCGTTCAACCCAGCCACCCGCTCCAGCAGCGGCACTGAAGCAGTGTTGACATCCACGCCCACGCTGTTCACCGCGTCTTCGACGACGTCGTCAAGCGCGCGTGCAAGGTTCGCTTGGTTCACATCGTGTTGGTACTGCCCGACGCCAATGGATTTCGGATCGATTTTGACGAGCTCGGCCAGCGGATCCTGCAAACGCCGCGCAATCGAGACTGCACCACGCAGCGACACATCCATCTCCGGCAACTCAGCGGCCGCCTGCTCTGAGGCGGAATACACCGAGGCGCCCGATTCCGAAACCACCACGACCTGTGGGCGCGCATCCAGCTTGCCGACGACTTCTGCCGCCAGCTCCTCAGACTCACGCGAAGCCGTACCGTTGCCCACCGCTACTAGCTCCACGTCGTGCTTTACGCACAATCCATGAAGCGTAGCTAACGCCTGTTGCCACTGTTTCTGTGGTTGGTGCGGGTAAACCACCGCGGTATCAACGACTTTGCCGGTGGCATCGACCACCGCGCATTTCACGCCATTGCGATACCCAGGGTCCATTCCCAATGTAGCTTTTTGTCCGGCCGGAGCGGCCAACAGTACATCGCGCAGGTTCGTCGAAAAGACCTTCAACGCTTCTTCTTCAGCCACGCTGCGCAGCCGGTTACGCGTATCAAGGCCAGCAGAGACCATCAGTTTGGTACGCCAGCCCCAGCGAACTGCTTGCCCCAGCCACTTCGAGGTCGCGGTGTCTAAAGCGAAGTGCTCTGCGATGAGGTGCTCAAAGCCAGCATCATCACCACCAGCAAATTCGAGCTGGATAACCCCCTCTGTTTCCGCGCGCAGCAGCGCCAAAATACGGTGAGAGGGCAGCTTAGTCAGCTCCTGGGAAAAATCGAAATAGTCGCGAAATTTCGCACCTTCGGCTTCCTTACCAGCGACTACCTGTGCGCGCAACTCGCCTTCGCTGTAGAACTTTTCACGAACTTGTCCGACCAGATCGGCATCCAAGGCGAAGCGGTCGACCAAGATCGCACGAGCACCGTCCAAGGCTGTTTTGGCATCGGAGTAGCCGTCGACAAGAAAATCCTGGGCGGCGGCTTCTGGGTCCAGCGAAGGGTTGTCGATCAGCGCGTCAGTCAGCGGCTCAAGACCAGCCTCACGGGCTTTGTCAGCTTTAGTTTTACGGCGTTTTTTGTAGGGCAGGTAGAGATCTTCCAGGCGAGCTTTGGAATCGCATTCGGTGATGGCCTTACGCAATTCGTCGTCGAGCTGGCCTTGTTCCTCGATCGCGGCGAGAATGGTTTCTTTGCGGGATTCGAGTTCTTCCAGATAATCAGCGCGCTGTTGGATGTGGCGCAGCTGGCTATCATCCAACGCCCCGGTGGCTTCCTTGCGGTAACGGGCGATAAACGGAACGGTGTTGCCTTCCGCGAGCAGGGAGAGTGCCGCCTGCACGCGGTTGGTCGCAACCTCTAATTCTTCGGCAATAGCACGTGCGATCATTAGGCTAAGCCTAGTTATTCGCCGCCGTCGTCACCACCTTGCCTGCTCTGTGGCTCCATCTCGCGCCCTGCCACTTGTTGGGAATCCTGCCGGGCTATTTGCTTGGCCTCGGCGAGTAAGGCGAGGTCTTGCTTCGACAGCGCAACCTGTTCCAAAAGCTCAGGACGACGTTGCCAGGTCCGCAGCAGTGATTGTTGCCTGCGCCATTGTTCGACTTTCCCGTGGTGTCCGGAAGTCAGAACTTCCGGGATTTCGTGGCCGCGCCACACCCGTGGCTTGGTATACGACGGCGCTTCCAACAGCCCATCCGAAAACGAATCTTCCTGGTGCGAACGTTGGTTACCCAACACGCCGGGGATCAGCCGCACGATAGCTTCGGCTATCACGAGGGTGGCTACTTCCCCACCAATCAACACATAATCACCGATGGATACCTCGCGCACACGGTAGCGGTCTGCGGCGTCGTCGATGACGCGCTGGTCGATTCCCTCGTAGCGGCCGCAAGCAAAGACAATATGGTGCTCATTCGACCAGGCTTGGGCATGTTGCTGGCTAAACACCGCCCCGGCTGGGCTAGGAACCAGCAGCAGCGGCGCATCCGGGGATTCTCCATCGCGGATATCGCGCCCGCTGTAACGAGCAGGCGCAGTACCAGCAAGTTCGTCGTGGGTGGCGCCATGGATATGCCGAGCTGCGGAATCCAGTTGTGTGGCTCCGCCACCGCCACCTTGAGCAATATCGTCGAGAGCAGGGCCCCACACATCGGGTTTCATGACCATGCCGGGCCCGCCACCGTAGGGCGAATCGTCGACAGATTTATGCACACCGCTCGCCCAGTCGCGAAGATCGTGCACACCAACGCTGATGAGTTCGCGTTCAATTGCCCGCCCGAGCAGCGCGTGGCGCAGTGGCTGCAAATATTCCGGAAATATCGAGACGACGTCTAGCCTCACAGGTCCAATAGTCCTTCCGGCGGGGTAATCGTTATGGTTTCAGCGTCCAGATCAACGTCGGCGATGAACTCGTCGACGAAGGGAACTAATGCATCACGGTCGTTGTCGAGTTTGATTTCTAGCAAACTCCGGTTGATGGTCTCGACCACCCCGGTGACTTCACCGATGGCTGTGCCCTCGTGCCAGACGCGCAGGCCTTCCAAGTCGTGGTCGTAATAGCCATCATCGTCGGATTCGTCAGCGGGGGCGAAAAATTCCATGCCGCGCAGCGATTCCGCGGTGGTACGGTCAGTGATTTCTGCAAAAGACACCAACAGCCGACCTTTGTGTGGCCGTGCACCGGTGATGCGCAACGACTGGGTGCGACCTGCCTGTCGACCTTCGACGACAGTCTCTGGGCTAAAACGACCTTCGGGGTCATCAGTGGTGGCATCCACGACTACTTCACCGCGAATGCCGTGGGTCTTTATTACTCGACCAATGCGTACGTCCATATTCACTAACCTAGCGTGTCCACCGCATAGGCTTGTCGACGGGCTGGCTCTGTGCATCGTCGGCAAGCAGCGCTCCCAAACAGCGCCATAGAAAAACCGCGTGGGCCCCTGGTGGGAACCTCACGCGGCAAAACCTCTGCCTTTGCAGCACCGAATTAATCGAGCTGCTGCGCGTCGCTTCTTCGCTAAACGCTTAGGCGCTGTTTATTCGTTGGACTCGGCCTCAGCCTCAGCTTCACCTTCAGCGGCTGCAGCCTTTTCAGCTTCAGCCTTTTCTTTAGCGGCCTTAGCTTCAGCTTCTTCCTTAGCCTTCTTCTTCTTTTCGGTGATGGCCTCGATGGATGGGCCGTTGTTAGCCTCTTCCAGAGCCTTGTTGAACAGCTCCAACTTGGAAGGCTTAGCTTCAGCGGTCTTCAAGGTTCCTTCTGCACCAGGCAGACCCTTGAACTTCTGCCAGTCACCGGTGACCTTTAGCAGTGCCAAAACAGGCTCAGTTGGCTGAGCGCCAACGGACAGCCAGTACTGAGCACGCTCAGAGTCGATGTCGATCAGGGATGGCTCCTGCTTTGGCTGGTAGCGACCGATAACCTCGATCTCCTTGCCGTCGCGGCGAGTGCGCGAGTCAGCAATAACCACACGGTACTGTGGGGTACGAATCTTGCCGAGGCGCTGCAGTTTAATCTTGACAGCCATTGTTGGCTCCTTTTCTTGATAGAGATTCACTGGGCAGTGCAGACACCTGCGTTAGCAGGCCGGTTCAACCCTTGGATTAGTCTGCGCGTGATCCCAACCGCGACGACCGTAGACGCACGCGGTGTTACGCAGATACACAGACAGCGATCAATCATAGCCCCTTAACTGCACAGGGGCAAACCTTGAGGTGCGACATACATCCACACCGCACAACGATCCGCCCACACCACAAAATGATGCACCCACACCACAAATAGGGAAGATCTTTCAGAAAGGATACAATACCCGGGAATGTCTTAACCGCGATTAGTCGACTGAGCCTATTGTGACCCAAACGCTAGACAAGCCTTCCTACCGCTATGACTTGGACGGCCTCCGAGGCCTTGCCATTGCTCTAGTGGTAATTTTTCATATCTTCGTCGGCAGGGTTTCTGGTGGCGTGGATGTCTTCTTGCTGCTTTCCGGTTATTTTTTCCTCGGCTCACAATTGCGTTATGCGAGCCGCGAAGACGCCTCGCTCAACCCGTGGTGGCCGATCTGGCGCACAATCCGACGCCTAGTCCCCGCACTGGCTCTGGTCATCGCGGTCACCGTCGTGCTGGTGTTCACGACTGCACCGTGGCTGATGAGCATCGATTTTGCCCAGCAGATCACCGCCAGCCTGCTGTACTACCAGAACTGGGAACTCACCCGGCAAGATGCCGCCTATGCCGCCGCTGCCCCGGAAATCTCTCCCCTGCAGCACTTGTGGTCAATGCCCGTCCAAGGGCAGTTCTATCTTGCTGCCATAGTTTTCGCCTTAGCGCTGGCCTGGCTTCTGCGCTCCCGCCGCTCACACATCAACCGGGTGGCCGGCCCGATTTTGATCGTCGTCACCGTGGCTTCCTTTGCGTATGCCTCTCGCTACGGCTGGTACGGCACACCGGAAAACTACTATTCGACGTTTTCGCGTGCCTGGGAGCTCACCCTCGGTGCCGTTCTAGTGATTTATGGCAGCAAACTCACGCTGCCGCGTTGGCTGGCCGACGTCACCGGCGTCGTCGGTCTGGTGCTGCTGTTTGCCACTGGCATCATCGTCGAAGACTCCACTGCCTACCCCGGGCCGCTGTCCCTGTTGCCCATCGGCGGCGCAGTCTTGTTGATCCTCGGCGGTAACGGTTATCTCGCTCGCGGCCTGGCAACCCGCCCAATGCGTTGGCTCGGCGACATCGCATACTCGCTGTATCTGTGGCACTGGGCCTTGTTGATCTTGGCGACGAACTACTGGAATCCAAGCCCAAGCGCAGTGCTGGGAGTCAGCATCATTGCCGTCTCGCTGCTGCTGGCGTGGCTGACCTTCCGGTTCGTCGAAAAGCCGCTGCGGCAGCGCAGCAAACGCCGCAACAAAAACTCGCCGAAGATAGTCTGGCGTGGGCAGCTCCGAGAACACCCAGGCAAAGTCACGGGCGCAGTCGTGACGGTGCTCGCCGTACTCGCGTTATCTGTTGTACAACCCTGGTGGGCCCAACGCTTGCACGCCGAACGCAACCAACCGTTGCCACCGGAGACGTATCCCGGAGTGCTGGCACAGTTTGACGCCGAGGCACCGGAAGGAATCGACACCGCGCCTGATCCGCAGCTGGTATCTAGCTTGCAGCCGGTCGTCTCTGAGGTGCATTGTTTCATGCCGAGGTCGTTTCCGTCCTCCACGGTGCAAATCGAGGAATCTCGCTACGGCGAACCGTGCGTTTTTGGCGACCATAACGCTGATAAAACGGTGTATTTAGTCGGTGGCTCACACGCGGAGCAATGGTCAGGGCCGCTGGATGCTCTCGGGAAAAAATACGGCTTCCGCCTTGAAGTGATGCTGCGCGCGGCATGCCCTATCGTGACCGGGCCGAAAGATCTGATCGTGGGAGCACACCAGATCGACGAAGATTGTTACGACTGGAGCCAACGGGTAATCGACAAGCTTGTCGACGAAAAACCCGACCTGGTGATCTCTAATTCCACCCGCCCCGTCGGCGAATACGGTCACGGTCCGGATTATGTGCCTTATGGTTATGCGGCCTTTTGGCAGGAACTTGCCGACGCCGATATCGACTTCGTTGGGCTGCGTGATAACCCGTGGGGCTTCCGGCCTGATGGTGAGCCCTTTGATTTCAGCAATTGCTTGGTCGAAGGTGGCTTGTGCTCGGTCGCGCGCAAGCAGGTTTACCAAGAACGCGATCCCGCCGAGCCGGTCTTAGAAGAACTAGGCATGAAATCTGTAGATACCGCGGATTGGTTCTGCGGACTGCGGCGTTGTGAGGTTGTGATCGGCAATATCGCCGTCTATCGCGATATGCACCACATTTCGAATGCATACGCGAAATCGGCCCAGCAGGTGCTGGAGCCGATTATCAAACGTTACGTGCGCTAGCGCTTATTTCTTACCGAAGTTCAGCTTGCTCAAGTCGATATTTTCCATGCCCGGCGGCATTTGCTGTTGCATTTGCTGCAGGTCTTTCATTGACGGCATTCCACCGCCCATAGGCATATTCGGCATCGCTGGGCCCTGGCCTTTGCCTTTCTTGCGTTTGCCCTTTTTGTTCTTGCGTCCCTTCGGCTTCTTCTTCGTCGCCGAACGCTTCGAACCCATGCCTGGCATGCCGAATTGGCCAGCCATTTTGCTCATCATCTTCTTGGCTTCAAAGAAACGCTCGACAAGCTGATTGACCTCAGAAACCTCGACACCAGAACCGGCAGCGATACGCTTGCGGCGGGAAGCATTGAGGATCTTCGGATCGTTGCGCTCGGCGGGAGTCATACCGCGAATGATGGCCTGGATGCGATCGAGCTGTTTTTCGTCGACCATATCGGCCATCTTCGACATTTGGCTGCCGCCCGGCATCATCTTCAATAGATTGCCGATCGGCCCCATCTTGCGGACCATCATCAGCTGATCGAGGAAGTCGTTCAGCGTCATCTCGCCCGAGCCAAGCTTGTGGGCGGCTTGCTCTGCTTTTTGCTGATCCAGATTCGCCTCAGCCTGCTCGATCAGGGTGAGCATATCGCCCATGCCCAGGATCCGGCTGGCCATGCGCTCTGGGTGGAAGACATCAAAATCGGTGAGCTTCTCGCCCGTCGAGGCGTACAGGATCGGCTTACCGGTGACCTCACGGATCGACAGCGCCGCACCACCACGGGCGTCACCATCCAGCTTGGTCAAGACCACACCGGTGAAATCGACGCCATCGCGGAAAGCTTCAGCGGTGTGCACGGCATCCTGCCCGATCATCGAATCGATGACGAACAGAACTTCATCCGGGTTAACGGCATCGCGAATATTCCGGGCCTGATTCATCAGGGTTTCGTCGATACCCAAGCGACCCGCGGTATCGATAATCACGACGTCATGCTGCGCCTTGCGCGCCTCCTCGATGCCCTGCCGGGCCACCTCGACGGGATCACCGTGGGAGGTACCCATTTCATGCTGCGAATCCATCGAAGTGCCAGGATCTGGCGCAAAGGTTTTCACACCAGCGCGTTCACCAACGATACGCAGCTGCTCAACCGCGCCTGGGCGTTGCAAGTCACAGGCGACAAGCATCGGCGCGTGACCTTTGCCTTCCAAGTGCTTTGCGAGCTTACCGGCCAGCGTGGTCTTACCCGCACCCTGCAGACCCGCCAACATGATGACGGTGGGCGGGTTCTTCGCCAGGTTCAGACGACGGGTTTCGCCACCGAGGATGTCTTGCAACTCCTCATTGACGATTTTCACGACCTGCTGTGCGGGGTTCAGTGCCTCGGAAACTTCTGCACCGACCGCGCGTTCTTTAATGCGCTTGATGAAGCCGCGCACGACGGTGAGCGAAACGTCGGCCTCCAACAACGCCAACCGGATTTCCCGGGCGGTGGCATTGATATCAGCTTCAGTCAGTTTGCCCTTGCCGCGAAGCCCTTTCAGGGCAGACTGTAGCCTGTCGGACAATGACTCAAACACGTCGTGTAACTCCCTACCGTTGGCATTTAATAGCTCTACCAGCCTAGCCGGTTTCACCCGCGCAGGTCATATCACCCCGCGCTAAGCGACGATCGTTGCGGGCTTACTGGCTAGTCGCGCTTTCGCGCCTGTCCGGTCTCCTGTTTGTACTGGAAATCCGCTGGGGAAACGAATTCACCTTCCCACACGTTGGCCTCGTTGTACTGCACGTCCACGATGGCAACGTGGCGGAGAATCGACGAACGCGAAATCAGGATCGAGCCAATAGCTGAGGTGCCCAGCAACAAAATAATCGCGCCGATACCGACGATCGCCGTCGACCAGCTCGGGTCAAGCAAGAAAACACCGATGATAATCATCGACACGCCGAAGCCGGATGCCGTCGATAAAACGGACATGCGGGCGTACACGTCACGGAATGTCAACATACCCGCACCACAGATGACGAAGTTCGCGGCGCCGATAAGGATGAAAACCGAGGAAATGATTTCCATAACGTCCATTAGCGAGCCCCCCTCAACAAAGCACGCGACAGCGAGACCGCCGACAAAAAGCCCACCACTGACGCGACGAGCATCAGGTCAAAGGTATAGCCTGATCCCTTCAAGAACCCACTGAGTCCCAGAAGAGCGACCAGTACGAACAGAAGGAAGTCGGCTGCAGAAACTCGGTCTGAACGCGTCGGGCCCACCAGCATGCGGTAGGCAGCCGGCAGAGCAGACAGCGCGATCATCACGATAGCGATTGCGATTACGGTAGTCATTTGGCGTCCTCATTCAGTCGCGGACGAAACATAATTCCTTTGAGCATGCGTTCTTCCATATCCCGCAAATCTTCACGTAGCTCATCGGCAGATTTGTTGTACATGCCGTGTACATACATGATGCGAACACCATCTTTGGTCTCGCCCGCACCAACGACGAGCGTACCCGGTGTAATGGTCACCAACGCCGCGAACAAGGTGTAGTGACCACCTTTGAAGCTGCGCGATTCATAGCGGGCCACACCCGGTGTGGAATCGTGCCCGCGAGAGATGATGTCACGAATCACCGACAGGTTAGCGACCACGAATTCTTTCAGATACCACAACCAAAAGCCGAGCATGCGGAATGGCCACGTCAAAATTTCCACTAGTTCTTCACCGCCTCGATATAGCTGGAGGTATCCATCAGGTTATTGGCGGCAACCTCAGAAAACTGCATCAAGTATTCGCCACCGACGCCCAGCACTAGGGTAATCACCGCGGTAATCACGGCTGGAGCAGCAAGCCAAAAACCGACCCGGGATTTCGGCTTCGTTGCCGTCGAAGTATTCGTCTCGGTCATGGTTTGGGAATCAGCACGGGTATAAGTAGCAACTCCTCCACCCAACGTCGCGTGCGCACTATCAGGATCTTGTCCAGCTGCTGGATCTGGAACCGGCGCTTTAGGGTCTCCCCAAAATACGCCGCCCCAAATCTTCAGCATCGACAATAGGGTGATTAGCGAAACCACAACCATGACGATCAGCGCATAAACCTCTCCGGCTTCCCAGGTTGCCATCATCAGCGAGAACTTCGCGACAAATCCCGAGAACGGTGGAATACCCGCCAGCGAGAGAGCAGCAACGAAGAATGCCACTGCCATGATTGGTTCGCGTTTCGCCATCGCCGTGACTTTGCCCAACTCCCCGGTGCCGTATTTCACTTCGATGGCACCGGTAGACATGAACAGCGAAGCTTTCACGATCATGTGGTGGACCAAGTAGAAAATACCCGCGGCCAATCCCAGCTGCGTGAACAGCGCGACACCAATCATGATGTAGCCAAGCTGGGAAACCATGTGGAACGCCAGGATGGATCGGGTTGTTTTCTCCCCGACCGCGCCCAAAACGCCAACCACCATGGTCAAGCTGAACAAGGCAATCATGATCCACAAGAAGCGTTCGTCGCCATCAAAGAGGACTGCGTAGATGCGGTAGATCATGTAGACGCCGACCTTGGTGTGCAGGCCGGAGAATAGCGCCGTGATCGCTGGGCTGGTGTACGGATAGGTCCGCGCCAGCCACGAATGCACCGGAACGATAGATGCTTTGATGAACATCGCCAGCAAGCAGACCGAACCTGCCAAGGCGACTGCAGGGTCTTCTTTCGCAGCACCAGCCAATTCAGCGAGGTTGATACTGCCCGCGGTGCCGTAGACCAGGCCGACGCCAACCATATACAGTGTCGAACCAAGCAGATTCGAGGCGATGAACAAGCGCATACCGCCAACTAGCAAGGAGCCGCCCCGGCTGTGAATCGTCAGTGCATACAGGCCGTACGACGGCAGCAGCATAATTTCCAGGCAGACGAAAAAGTTAAACAAATCGCCTGTGAGGATCGCGCCGAAGACTCCAGCCATCAAGATCAAGATCAATGGCGCGGAAAAACGCTGCTTTGTCAGACCCGAAGCGGCAGCAAACCACGCGCAGACCAGACCGAGCACAGCGGTGGTGACAAGCATCAGCACGGCGAACATGTCAGCGACGAACGGAATCGCATATCCAAAGCCCCACATGCCGATGCCATGCGCGAGAGTTTGTCCATCAGAGACCAGTGGGAACAGCGCCGCCGAAGCGACGACTGCTCCGATCAAGGTTGCAAACAGGACGATATCCTGCAGGAGTTGGAAGCGGTATCCAACAACCAGCACGCCACCCAAAATCAGTGGTAACGCAGTAAACAGTGGTAAGAGTGCAGCAATATCCATTACAGAACCACATCCTGCTCGCGGGCGAGGTTGATTTCTGGACGAGTGGCGTCATCTTTCTTGCCGATGGCCGCGGTAACGAACATCAGCACAGAGATGGAAAACGAAATCACAATGGCAGTCAACACCAGTGCTTGTGGCAGCGGGTCTGCTGCTTCGGCAACGGCGGCGGTGTCGTGGGTACCGAATGGTTCAGTGCGCGAGGCAGTACCGCCGGCTGCAATCAAGATCAGGTTGGCGCCGTGTGAAAGTAGCGTAAAGCCGAGTGCGATGCGCAGCATATCGCGGCGCATCATCAGATACACCGCGCAGCCGACGAGCAGGCCGGCAGAAATGGCGAGTGTCATGGTTTAGTTCCTTTCTGCCTGGGGTTCGGCTTCCAGGGACCGGTCTGCAAGATCCGCGTCCGCTCCTGGTTCACGGGCATCGGCCTCATCGGAGTTCAGCCGCGGCATGCCCAGTAGGTTGAATGCCGCGAGGATCATACCGATCACTGCCAGGTAGACACCGAGGTCGAAGAGCAGGGCAGTCGACAAGTGTAGGTCGAAGATGTGGGTATCGAGTGGCTTCAGGAAGGATCCCTCGATAAAGCCCAGCAGACCCGTGGTGACCGCAATGGTGATACCTCCACCAATGAGTGCCATGTATGGAAGGCGGATTTTTGCTTCTGCATTGGTTGGCGCGGCTAGGTAGACCAACGCAAAACCAGCAGAGGCAATCAGTGCGGCAACGAATCCACCACCTGCTTCGTTGTGGCCCCGGAAGAACAGCAGGATCGACAAGGCGACGATGATCGGCCCAACCAGCTTCGAGGTGGAACGCAAGAAGACGGAATTCGCGCGGGAATCGATCAGTGGAGAGGCTTTATCCATGTGAGTGTCGTGGACTGCAAGCAAGCGGTTGTTCGACAGGAGCACGGCAATCGCAATGCCTGCAACGCCAAGTACCGTCAACTCACCTAAGGTATCGAATGCACGGAACTCCACCAAGATGACGTTGACGATGTTTGATCCGCCTGTGAGTTCTTCGGTCTCACGCAAGAAGTATTCGGAAACGTCGGAGATTTCACGTCGGCCGGTCAATGCCAGCACAGCAAGCATCGTGGAAACACCCACGGCGACCGAGAGCACGATGGACCAGAAGTGGGAACGGCGTGTATCCGGCGTGAAGTGGTCGGGCAAACGGTGCAAGATCAGCACAAGAACGCAGACCGTCAAGATTTCGACTGTCAGCTGGGTGTTGGCTACATCGGCAGCACCCAAAATGTAGAACCAGAGACACATGCCGAACCCAGCGATCGATACGACAACAACAACCGTCAATCGAGATTTCGCCATCACGGTGGCGATACAGCCCATCGCGACCAGCAAAACAAAAATCCAGTCGATGGCCCAAGCACGCTCTCCGATGACCTCAGGAAGATCATTGAGGGTGAAGATACCGATGACGGCCAGCCCGATAACGCCGAGCAGTGGAAGAACCAGGTGGCGACGCATCGAGGTCGTGCCGGTTGCTGCAGTGAAGTATTTGTTACCGGTATCGATAATTCCTTGACGCAGGAATTCAACAACGTAAAGACCAGTCACTGGCGCGCCGAAGACGGACATCGCGCGGAAGAGCTGATCTCGATTAAGCACAAGTACTGTACCAACGACGATGATGAGCGCAGACATGCCCAATGCCATGTTGAAGCCATGCCAGATCGCTAGGTGCACGTGTTGATCCGCGCCGGTTGCGGCTAGCGCGGCATCGTCGACAAGACCGTCGACCGCGCCTGGGTACAGACCCAGCGCCAGCGTGAGTGCTGCCAGCAGAGCTGGGATGATCCAGAAACTTGGGGCAGCTTCGGCAACGTGCTTTTCGACCTCTGCGTTTTTACGGGCACCGAATACTCCGATGATGTACTTGAAGGAGTACACGAAGGTAAACATGGAGGTCAGTACGACGCCGGCAGTAATAATGACGTTAATGTGATCGCCGAATGGCGCTGCTAACGCCGCCTCGATCAGGCCCTCTTTGGAGACAAACCCGAACAGCAGCGGGATGCCAGCCATCGACGTAGCTGCAATGACGACAAGCGTTTTCGTCACCGGCATGTTCGTGCGAATATCACGCAACTCGGAATACGAGCGTGTTCCGGATTCGTGTTCCACAATGCCAACCGACATAAACAGCGCTGCCTTAAAGCAGGCGTGTGCTATGGTGTGCACGATCGCTGCTGTCAACGCTGCTTCAGTGCCAATACCGACGGTGGCGACCAACAAGCCCAGCTGTGACATCGTGGAATATGCCAGCAGTTCTTTGAGGTCATCGCGGGTGACTGCAGTCATCGCACCGAAGGCGGCGGTGAACAAACCGCTGACAATCAGTAGGACATTCCAGATTGCAACTTCACCGAGCAGCGGCGAGTAGCGCAGGATGAGGTAAATGCCCGCCTTAACCATCGCGGCGGCGTGCAGGTACGCCGAGACCGGTGCGATAGCGACCATAGAATCTGGCAACCAGGCCTGGAATGGGAACTGTGCAGACTTGGTGAATGCTGCACCAGCTATAAGCATAGCCACTGCAGTCAAGACTCCAGGGTTGTCTGCCCAGTAGTCGGAGGCAATGATTTCGCTGAGCTGCAGTGTGCCGGTGGACACCGCCATGATGATGGTCGCTGCCAATAGCAGCAGACCACCGAGCACCGTGACAAGTAAAGTCCGGATGGCTGGCTGGTGTCCTTTGACTCCCGAGTTACCGATGAGGAAGAACGAACACAGCGTCGTCATCTCCCAGGCAACGTAGAACACGAAGACGTTATCCGTGGTAACCAACAACGCCATCGCTGCGGCGAAGCCGGTGATGAAGAAATAGAACGCGGAGTCTTTGTGGTGCAGGTACCGCGTGGAATACATCAGCACCCCGGCGCCGATCACGAGGACCAGCAACAGGAATACGAACGATAAACCGTCGAGGCGGATATTAAAATCCACCCCGAGCGAAGGAATCCACGGCACCGATTCTGTGTGCATCCCGTCATAAACGGAGACCGTCATGACGGTCGCAATGATTAGCGGTAGAGCCAACACCCAACCCGCGTTTCGGCCTAGTAGGCGCGAAAGCAGCGGGGCGCTGGCCACCGTCACCCCGAGTAGCGCTAGTAAGGAAAAAATCATCGTCGATTAGAATATCACGGTTGGCTAATGTTCATTTCCCAGGAGTGCGTCGACGAAGGATTCGATTTCAAATGGTGCTAAATCATCCGCACCCTCACCGAGTCCGACCAGTTTAACTGGCACTCCGAGTTCTTCTTGTACCTGGAATACGATTCCGCCTTTCGCGGTACCGTCAAGCTTGGTCAGTACAACACCACTGATGTCTACGACTTCGCGGAATATGCGTGCTTGCGATAAACCGTTTTGTCCGACGGTGGCGTCGATTACGAGCAAGACTTCGTCGACGGCTGCCTTCTTTTCGATGACACGCTTGACCTTACCCAGCTGATCCATCAGGTTATTCGAGGTGTGCAAGCGGCCGGCGGTATCCACCAGCACCACATCAACCCCCTCATTGACCCCCGTCGCGACGGCATCGAAAGCGACCGAGGCTGGGTCTGCCCCTTCTGCCCCACGCACGGTTGTCGCCCCGACTCGACGTCCCCAGGTTTCGAGCTGGTCAGCGGCGGCCGCACGGAAGGTATCGGCTGCGCCGAAGACGACGTTATGGCCCATCGCAACCAGGACGCGCCCGAGTTTGCCGGTAGTGGTGGTCTTTCCGGTGCCGTTAACTCCGACGATCATGGCGACGGCTGGTTTACCGTCGTGCGGCATGGCCTTGATGGAGCGGTCCATTTCGGGCTTGCCGACCTCAATCAATGCCTCGCGTAGCATTGCACGCGCTTCTGCTTCGCTGGAGACACCGCGCTCGGTAATCTTCTCGCGCAGCAGTTCTGTGACTTTCATGGTGGCATTGGTGCCCAGATCGGCCATGATCAGGGTATCTTCGATTTCTTCCCAGGCATCGTCGTCAAGGTCACCGGCGGTCAACAGACCGAGCACACCTTGGCCGATGGCATTTTGAGATTTCGAGAGCCGTCCCCGCAGCTTCGATAGGCGCCCGGTTGCTGGGGCAATTTCCTCCTGCGGCTGCGGCGCTGGTTCTGCGGCTGGCGCTGGCTGCTCTGCTGGCTCTGGCTGCTCTGCAGGAGCTTCTACAACGTCTTGGCTTGCCTGTTCTGTTGCTGGTGCCTGTTCAGGTTCAACCTGTTCGGTCTCATCCTGCTCAGTCTCGGGTTCGCCCGATACTGGTTCTTCTGGCTCAGCTTCCGAACGTTCGGTCTCCGCAGGCTCTGTGGTTTCAGGCTCGGCGGCTGGCTCTGGTTTGGTTTCAGGCTCTAGTTCGGCCTTAGCTTCCTGCTCGGGATCAACCAGCGGCTCAGGCTCTGGCTGAACCTCCGTCGCGGGTTTCGCTACCGGCTGCTTCTCTCCTGCCCCACCGGGGGCAAAATTAAAACCACCGGTCGCTTGATAATTACCGGATTTTTGCTGTTGCGTCAGCTCTTTCGGCTCATCCGACTCATCAGCGCCAAAGCTCACCGTCTTCGATTTTTTACGCTTGGTGCCGACGATCAAAGCAATGATGACGATCAGCGCCACCACAACGGCAGCAACGATCACCCAAAATGCGACCGCGTTGTTGGTCGCAAAATCCACGAGGCTATCCCACCATGATTCTGAAGTATTCATGATCTCCATTCTGACAGCCTTCCTTATTTTTTACATGTGTAGCCCTCGAATTGGCACTCTGTTTTTCCCTGCGCAGCTTCGCACCGGGTGCCCTCTCGGCTGCCACCGACTGATTCGTGGCGAATCTTCCATCGGCATACCTATGCCCGACCCTTCCGGAGTTCGGGTCTCTTTCTGCATGCCCCATATTGTTATGACCATTGTGTTTGTCGTTGTTATCTGTATGATGTGCCCGACAAAGCAACGTCATATTTGCAATATCAGTTCTGCCACCGGCAATCCAAGGATCAAGATGATGAACATCGCATTCGTACCAATACGTCGAACATCCGGGGTGCGTGCACGTTAATTCCGTGGTCGCAAGCGCTAATTTCTGATACAAACTAGCGTTTCTTCTCCCCTTCGCTAATGCCAACGGCAACGAACCGTTAGGCGTGGTCAGCGAAACAAAGTCATGAGCTGCTGCCCCGAGCGCGAGCAGGTCTTGCGGGGTGAGTTGATCACCGGTACCGGTGGTCAGCAACGTCGAGCCGGTCATGTTTTCCAGTTCCGCAACGGTAGTGGTCACAATAATGCTGCTGACTCCGCCATTGCGGTGCTGCCGGTAGCGATCGACGTTCAGGCACAGGTCCGCAATCTTGTCGACGCGTCGCTGCGCGAGCGTGCGTGAATCGCTAGATTCATCGCGTGGTGCAGCACCACAACCAATTACTGCTTTGATGACTGCCGCACGCTTAGCATCCAAATATCCCGAAAAGCGCACGCCACCATATTTATCTGGTTCAGAAAAACGTAAGCCGCGCCGCCGAGTCGATTCAGCCCGCCCACGGGTTAGTGCACGATCGTCAACATCACCATTCGCGGTACGGATTCGCTCCACCAACCACGCGCGAAGGTCTCTCAGATCGCGTCCGCCACGAAATTCCACAATCGCTTCCTGCATAATCTGTACCGGCGACACCAATGCAAACGGCAACAGCTGTTTTGCTTCACGACGAATCATCGCCAACACATGTTCCGGAACAGGGGCTTCGAGTTGCTCTTGAATGCTGTTCGCCTGGGCGGTGCGCGTGTCATTGTCACGCTTTTTCATCTGTTCGCGAATGTGCAGACGTTGCTCACTATCGATCCCGAGCTCGGCTAATTTCTCTTCGTCGATTTTCGTATTCGGGACGTCGAAAAGCAGGGCCGCCTGGTCTACCCGCCCCTGCGCCATTGCACGTGAAAGACCAAGCACCTGCATGAGGTACTGAATGGTTTTTGACGATCCAACAATTCGCCCAGCATCAGCTTGCGCAGCCGCCTGTGCAAAATACGCATCCAGCAAGGCCTTTTTCGCCACGGTTGCCTCTAGTTTTTCGAATGCCGCTCGGAGTTCGTCAAATTCCACAGCCGCGTCATCTGCCCCGTCGCCTGCCGCGCAGTCTGCCGCCTCGGGACCTACAGTCAACGAAAGGAGCTGGTCAAACCCGCTCGTGATCTGCTCGACGATTGCCAGTAGTTGCGGCGGTTGCGGCGCTTTATCCGCACGAAGAGAGGTATGCTCACGCCCAGATACAACGTGTAGATTCTGCATCGCGTGAACTCCCCTCCCGATTACTGTGTGGCGGTCAGCCGCTACGGCACCGCCTGCGACGGCGCTAGATAATAACGGCGCTAAATAACAACGCTAGATAACGCCGCCCCATAAAAACTGCGTTAAGAACTATGTTAAGAACGACGTTAAAAACTACGTTGCTCTCATTCTATCGCAATAAGATTCGAACGCAAAGTCCAGGCGGAAATTGACTGCCATCAATTTTGGGGGCAGAAAAACCAACACCCCAGGGAACCTTCCAGCTCAGCTACCCCAAACCCCGCATCGAACCAACACAGTCACCAGC
>NZ_JAPJNQ010000045.1 GCF_030826625.1 Corynebacterium sp.
GTACAAGGCAACACCGACAATGGGCAACCGTGTGCGGCAGGTTGCTGTGATATCTGGACGAAAAACTAGCTCGAGTGTTTTCGGTTTCGCACCAATGCGCCGGGAAAATGCTGCAGGAAAAACGCTCGCGCACTAGGCGCGGGCGTATTCGGTGCACGCCCGTTCCACGCCGGCTATCCGAGCGTGTCGCAGGTGCCGGAACAAACCAAACAGTTGGTGATCAAGGCTGTGATCACCAAGTTTGTCCGTGAGCAGCTCGATTGTCGCAGCAACCATATCTGCGCGCGCGAATAGTTTTGCCACGCGCGGCGGGACGGAACCGGGAAGTCCCGGAATATCATAAAAATCTGCCAATGTACCAACGGTCATCCGGGCATTCGGCACATCGTTGGGTATGTGCGCAGATTCTTCAATAAGTTTCGCAGCCGAGTTCGTGGCTTGGCTGAGGTAATAATCTGCATCACCCGCCATCAATCCAGTTGCTGGCGGCAGAGATCCAGTTTCTCGGATCCAGGTCCATTCAGTGTGGCCATCGGAATAGTGCGGAAGCAGAACGTGGTGCAGCTCTGGGTTGGCGTCGCGGACCACGATCGCACCTGCCGCGTCGCGTTCTGCATACAAGCGTGCCGAGGCACCGCCAGCCGGTAGCGCCGGCGGTTCGCCCGGGCCCGACAACACGAGCTTGAGTACTGGTTCCGGCTGCTGCAAAATATCGGCGGTGGCTGCGCGCAATCCGGATAACAGCTCGATGATTGGTGTGCCTTCGATGGTATTCGTGCCACCGAGTTCCTGGAGCGCATCGAGGGTAGCATCGCTCGATTCATAGCCGTAGAGCCAAGCAGCAAGCCACACTGCAGTGTTTTGGACAGGAGAATAGACTTCGGCGCGGATAGACATCGTCGGCCATAGTAATCGATACACTGAAAAACCATGAGTAGAGATCGGTATAGTGGCGATATTTTACGAGGACATGCGCGTCGACAGACACCAAATTTTCCGGATCTGCAAGCTGAGCCCGGCCTGATATTAGAAGTCGTCGGCGAAGATTTCGTCGGTGCGCTCATCGACATCGACAAAACCTTTTCTGGTTACTTAGCGCGACTGGAAGATCGCTATGGCAACCGGCGAGTATTTCCCATCATTACCGGCGGGTTTTTACACGAAGGCCAACGCGTGAACCTGTCCAAAAAGATGCAGCAACCTCAGCCACAGACACCGACGCATTCAAATTCGGGTTCGCGCCGGGTAGAGGATCTTAGCGCCAGCGTTGCTGCTCCTTCGCGTATTTGGGTGGAAGGTGTGCATGACGCAGCACTCGTCGAAAAGATCTGGGGGCATGACCTTCGCGTAGAAGGCGTCGTCGTGGAATATCTGGAAGGGCTCGATAACCTCGAAGAACGGCTCACAGAATTCCAGCCAACAGCACAACGCCGCATCGGAGTTCTCGCGGATCACCTGATCGCGGGCACGAAAGAAGCACGCCTGACCGAAAACGTCGGCCCACACGTTTTAGTGACCGGCCATCCGTATGTCGATATTTGGGAAGCCGTAAAGCCCGCGCGTGTTGGCTTAGCGGAATGGCCCCACATCCCACGCGGGCAGGATTGGAAAACCGGGGTGTGCGAAGCTGCGGGGTGGTCAAACCCGAAAGAAGCGTGGCACCACATCTATAATTCGGTGCATACCTTCAGGGATGTTGATATCTCTTTGATCGGCGCTGTAGAACGTCTCGTGGACTTTGTGACTAACCCCGAGCTGCAGAAATCCGATCTGCTGTAGTCAAGAGGTTGACTGCCAGACGCCAACCTGCGTTTTCTGCAGCCCAGCCTGCGGCCTGGAGACGTTGCGATATCGCTTGCTTTGAAATACCGAGTTGTTCTGCCGCCTCATTTTGGGTTAAGCCGCTGCGTACCATCGCGGTGGCTTCACGGCCTTCATAAGTTCGCTTATTGAGCACTTGTCCCAGCAAGGCAAAGCAGGCTGCGATATCTTCAGCCACTGTTGGTGAGTTCGTGACTTCTGCCCACACGCTTCCAGCACGCGCATTGCGCGGAAGCGTGCCTTGTGCCGCGGATAATGCTGCATCTTTGCCTGTGGCAACCCCGATTCCAACGGACCATTCCCCGTCGGCAAGTAACGCCATGGTGATGTCACACACCGTTGACGGTTCATCCATCGTCGAAGTGATATCTTCCACGCCCACAACGTTGAATCCATCAACACCATCCAGCGTCGACAAGGCTGCAGCCGAGCGTTGCACGAGATCAGCGCGCCGGGGTGCACTGCCACGATAGCGGGCATGGACGGCAAACATATGACCTCCTCAACGGTTACAAGCTGGTGCAGACGAGTTGATCTAGCTTGGGATAAAACTAGATTCCAGTTTATACCCTGCTTAACCGTGGCCTCGCTCAGGCTAGTCTATGGTTCAGACTTGATTACTGTACGCGTTTGCACTGGCATTCGGGCGTCAAGGATTAATCCACCAATGCCCACAACCGCGATTGCCGCCAGTAGCACGATGACAAGCGGATTCGTGCCTGCGATCAAGGTATCGCCGAAGAGCACCCCGACGACGGTACCCGGAGCCGAACCCAGCAGCGTGGCAAGGACGAAGGGGAAAAACGGGATTGAAGTCAATGCCGCAGTGTAATTGACTAGAGAAAACGGCACGCCGGCGATGAGACGCAGCGATGCCACCGCGAGCCAGCCCCGCTTGCGCAGCCGGTAATTAATTCCAGACACCGCGGGGTGTTTGAGCCGGGGAGCCATCCAATCACCAAGCAACCAGCGGACTAACAGCAGGGAAATGGCGGCAGAGGCCGTCAGAGCAGTGAGCGCGATGAGTAGTCCGATCCACGGGCCATACAAAATCCCCGAGGCGACCGTCCATACCGTGCGTGGTAGGGGAAATTGGGTGAAAAATACATAACCCAGCCAGAACAGCACCATGAAACCACTGCCCGCAGAGTCAGCTGCTTCGCGTAACGACGTCAGGGTCGGAAAGTCGATAACGATAAACAGTACGAGCAAAGCAATCGTAATGCCTGCGACGGTGAGAATACGGGCGAGCGACCAGCGGCGGATTGATGCCCATGCATCACGGCGTACGGTGCCACAAAAATGCAAGAAACTTTTCAGCCATGGTCCGCGTCCTTTGTTGCGCGCAGAATTCTCGGATCGCTGGTGTTGTTGTGATTGGGTTCGATCTGAATCCATAGCTCCTCAGTCTAGTTGGTGACTGTCTTAGCAAGAGACATGCGTGCATGACTCTGACCGAAGTCCCTGCACACGTATCTCTGTCCAAAACTCTCGCGCAAGTGTTACTGGGCGGAGAAGATGTGAAAAGCAAAAATCTCGGGACACCGTTGAACGATGTCCCGAGATTACACATTGTGCCCGGAGCGGGACTTGAACCCGCACGTCCGTTAATAGGACACTGACACCTCAAGCCAGCGCGTCTGCCATTCCGCCACCCGGGCTGGGTGTACGCAAGCATGCAAGCTCAGTAAGTATGAAGAACTTGACGAGAAAGGTATCTACAAAGTTTTTCTACTTGCTTTGCTCTTAAGCTCGGCAACGCTGATTTACTTTAGTATGTCATATGTAGTTAAAACAAATTTGCAGGTTAAAGGCGAAAATGGGGTGCCGCAGGGGAACGATTGGCAAAACCAGGCATGCCATGAACGCTGTCACCGAATGCGGTCAGCCTGCATAATACCGGCGATCTCGGCAAGGTTCAGGTACAAATGGTGTCATGACCGATTACGCAAATGACTCCCGTTTTCCTGGACCAGACCCATATGCACCGTTGAAGGACCTGCCGTCTTTCACGCTAACTTCCACAGATTTAGTTGACGGCGATGAAATCCCGGAGAAATTCCAGGCTCCAGAGAGCAACTCACCACAGTTAGCATGGTCGAACCTGCCGGAAGGCACTAAATCGCTAGCCGTCACATGCTTCGACCCGGACGCGCCAACTGCTTCCGGCTTTTGGCACTGGGCCGCGTTTAATATCCCTGTAGATGTCACTGAACTGCCGACCAACGCGGGTGAGGCAGAAGACCTCGGCATCAAAGGCGTGAAGTCCTTGGTCAACGACTCCGGCGAACGTACCCACTTTGGTGCGCAACCACCAGAGGGTCACGGCCCGCACCGCTACTTGTACGCCGTGCATGCTGTAGACACCGAAGAAATGGAAATTCCAGAGGACGCGAGCCCGACAGTTTTGGGCTTTAACCTGCACTTCCACGCAATTGGACGTGCCATCCTGTGGGGTTGGGCCGAAAACAAGTAACTAGGGAAGTATGCTGTTCATTCATGGCAGCGAAAAACTCTTCTTCCAACAACCGTCACTCCACTAGGCGTGAAGTGACTGTGCCACTGGCTCTACGGGCCGGTGGCTCTTTTATTGCGCTTGCAGTTGCGCTGGCAATCTTTAGCGTAGTCGCATGGTTTTCTGATGGCTGGGCGGTACCATTCGCCATCACCCCAGCATTTTTGGCGATCTGTATTGCAGCAGTTCTTTTCGGTGCGTTCGCCACCGTCAACCGCGCCCAGAAAGCAAGCATCAGTCAAGTTGTTGCCCTCGCCGTGGCAGTTGTGCTCATCATTGCCAGTCAGTTTTTGCCGGCGACGGCACTAGGCTACATGGGACAACATTGGCTACTACTCTATGCAGTGCTCGCAGTATTGTGCGCATTGGTATTGCGCCGCTCCGTGATGCCGAAAGCCTAACTAAAAGAGTGCTTTCAGGTCTTTCTCAATTTTAGGGACTATGCCTCACGCCACTCCAAGCCAGATCCCACAGCCGCGGAAATATCCTCTAGGCCGTGGGCATCTAACTGTTGCAGAATTCCGCGGTGAATATCTTTAATCCAGCCTGGACCCCCATAGATCAACCCCGTATAGCCCTGCAATAGGGAAGCGCCGGCTGTAATGCGTTCCCAGGCTTGCTGCGGGGTTGTGATACCACCGACCGAGATCAGAACCAACTGATCTCCAACGCGTTCGTGCAAACGATGCAATACTTCTAACGAACGCTGCGCTACTGGTGGGCCGGAGATTCCGCCTGCACCCGCTGCTTCGACTTGGGCGGCGGGCGTTTTCAGCCCCTCACGTGAAATCGTCGTATTCGTGGCAACAATTCCCGCAAGACCTAATTCAACAGCCAAATCTGCACAGGCATCAACGTCGGCGTTGGACAGGTCCGGTGCTATTTTTAACAACACTGGGCTGGTGCAAACTTCCTGCACTGCCTGCAGAATTGGACGCAAAGATTCCACTGCCTGCAGGTCACGCAATCCAGGTGTATTCGGCGATGAGACATTCACGACCAAATAATCAGCCATCGATCCCAACACAGACGCTGAACGGCGGTAATCGTCGACGGCCTGTTCCACCGGGGTCTTTTTGGTTTTACCAATGTTAATCCCGATGATCCCACGCTTTGCAGGATCACCGCTCGTGAGATGTCCACGCAGGTTGCGGGCCGCGACGGCTGCACCGTCGTTATTGAACCCCATGCGGTTCAGGATGGCATGGTCTTCGCGCAAGCGGAACAAACGCGGTTGTGGGTTACCAGGTTGCGCTGCCGCCGTGACGGTACCCAGTTCAGCAAATCCAAAGCCAATAGCCGACCACGCTTTGGCTGCGCGGGCGTTTTTATCGAAGCCTGCGGCTAGTCCCAGCGGGCGTGGAAACCGCACGCCGAAAACGTCTTGGGCAAGTCGGGGATCATCCGTGCACAATGTTTTGGATAGCAAGCCACGCAACAGTGTTGACGAATTGACGAATGCCATGACGTTATTGGCACCGTGGTGGATGCGCTCTGGATCGACCTGGAACATCACGCGCAGTGCCGTGCCATACGCCGCTCGATATAGTTGCTTGCGCGCTCCGTGTAGAGCGCGTCCGATAGTGCGGTTGTCCCGTGATTGTGCAGACTGTGAAGCCATTATTGTGCGTTCTCCTCAGATAATTCTGGATCAGCAATAACCTGGATGCCGGCCCCGGAAGCTGATCCCAGCACGATTGTGCCCTCATCGTTAATCACCATCGATTGTGCATCAGCGATCGTGTGTAACTGGCTGGCTTGCTGGGGAACCCCGCTCGAGAGCTTGAAGCCAGTCAACCGGTTGCCTTCGGTGGAAGCGACCCAGGCTAGTTCCCGGTCACTATCCCAGCCCACGGCCCACGGCCCTGCTGGAACAGGGGTGGTTTGGTGCAATCGAATCACGTCGAGGGCGGTGTAGACGGCCAGCTGATTGCCCCGAGTATCGGCTGCTAGTACCAATCCCTCATCACCTGCGGAGATCGCACCGACACCCAGGCCGACCCGCAAAGTGCCGCCGCCGCGTTCGTTACGCCAATCCAAATTCTGGATTGTCGTGTCTTCTCGCCAGGTACGCACCAATTGTTCGCCGTGCGATTCAGATTCCACGTGCACTAATTCGTCGGTGGGCGCTGCTGCGATAAATTTACTGTGTACTACGCCATCAGGTGCCACGATGGCGACGTCCGCGGTCTCATACGAGGCAAGAACTAGATCGCCATTGTTCATCCGCGTCGCTGAGGTAACCGGGAAGTCTACCTCCGGGGTGATTTCTTCAGCCGTGGTTTCACCAGCCGCAAATACCTGCACGGTGGAATCGCAAGCGAGGACAAAATGATCCGCGGTGGCGGATAGGTCGCCACATGAGGGATCAATATCAACGACCGTTCCGCCGTCGGCAAGCTCGTCGACGGTGCCGAACCACAATGTACCGCCGTTGCGCACCGCAAGAGTATCACCAGCTATAGCCATGTCCGAGACGCGGGAAAATTCCGGACGGGAGACCGTCACGCCAGCGAGCTTGGCTTCATCAACTGCTGGAGAACTGGCGACTGGGCTGGCATTCCCCATGGCAGGGGCATCACCACCGGGAAGCACGGGATTATCTGCACAAGCGACGAGCGCGCTGGCGCCCACTAAAGCGCACGCAGCGAACACGTAGGGACGAAATTGCACCGACCGAAACCGCATATTCACAACAGGTGAGTTTATCAGCAGCATCAGAAAACTCCGGAAGCTGGATCCAGCATGCATCATCGCCGATAGAGCAGGGAGTTCAACACCATTCGGGCAAAGGTATAGTCTGGTAGCCGTGATTACGAGCGATGTAGCTTTGGATACTGCTAGCCACGCGGCGGGAGCGGCGACAACTGCCACCGAAATTGACATGACTTGGGTGCAGGTTATCGTCTTAGCCGTACTACAAGGCTTAACCGAATTTTTGCCGGTATCGTCGTCAGGCCACTTGCGGATCTTCTCAGAATTTTTCTGGGGTGCAGACGCTGGTGCATCATTTACTGCTGTTATCCAGCTAGGCACCGAAATCGCAGTGGTGATTTTCTTTTGGCGCGAAATCGTCCAGATCGTTCGTGGTTGGTGCCGAGGAATTGTCGATCGGGATGCTCGCGGAGCCGATTGGAAGATGGGTTGGATGATCATCGTCGGCTCAATTCCGATCGGAGTCATCGGGTTTTTGGCGAAAGATTTCATTCGCGACTCTCTACGCAACCTGTGGATCACGGCCGCTGTGCTCATTCTGTTCTCGTTTGTGTTTATTGCCGCAGAGCGTTGGGGTAAGAAGACGCGCACTAGTGGTGAACTGAATTTTCGCGACGCCATCGTCATGGGGCTGGCGCAGTGCCTCGCTTTGATCCCTGGTGTGTCACGATCTGGGGGTACGATTTCTGCGGGTCTTTTTTTGAACCTGGACCGCGAGGTTGCCACCCGTTTCAGTTTTCTGTTAGCGATTCCAGCCGTTATGGCCTCCGGTTTATTCTCGCTTCCCGACGCATTTGGTCCAGCTGCCGGTCAGGCCGCCAGTGGAATGCAGTTAGCAATTGGTACATTGGTTGCTGGTCTCGTTGGCTATGCAGCAATTGCATGGCTGCTGAAGTTCGTTGCTAATCACTCGTTTGCCTGGTTTGCCGCCTACCGCATCCCGCTGGGTCTGCTGGTCATGGCGCTGTTGGGCTTGGGAGTTCTCCAGCCTGTTTAATCCTCGTTAGAGTAGGAATTATGAAATCTTGGCCTGTTCCTGTCGTTCCCACCATCTCCGCACGCAATGGCTCACCAGTGCCGTTACGTTTATATGACACTGCCGATGCTGAAATTCGCGAGGTCAGCTTCCACAATCCTGACGGTCCTGCGGGCATGTATGTCTGTGGTATTACTCCCTATGACTCGACGCACTTGGGGCATGCGGCAACCTATCTGACCTTTGACCTGGTTTATCGAGCATTGTTGGACAACGGTCGCGACGTCCATTTCGTGCAAAACGTCACCGATGTAGATGACCCATTGTTTGAGCGAGCAGATCGCGATGGCCTAGATTGGCGTGAGCTAGGCAAAGAGCAAACAGATCTTTTCCGCTCTGACATGCAGCAATTAGGCGTCATTCCGCCACAAGATTTCATGTCCGTCTCGGAGACTGTCAACGAAATAATCGACATCGTTGGCAGGCTATTGGACCAGGGCAAGGCCTATATCTTGGACGGCGAATATCCAGACATTTATGCGCCGATCGCTGCAACGGAACAATTCGGTTACGAATCAAACTTTAGCCGTGCGGAAATGATGAAATTCTTCGCCGAGCGCGGAGGTGATCCGGAGCGTGCAGGTAAGCGCGATCCGCTCGATGCCTTGATTTGGAAAGCTGAGCGGGAAGGCGAACCCTCATGGGAGGCACCGTTCGGTCGTGGTCGACCGGGTTGGCACATCGAATGCGCTGCGATCGCAGCGAACCGTCTTGGTGCGCAATTCGATATTCAAGGTGGCGGCTCCGATCTTGCCTTCCCACATCATGAGTTCTCTGCAGCCCATATTGAATCCGCGTACGGTGTCGACCGGATGGCAGGACATTACGTGCACGCTGGCATGATTGGCCTAGAGGGTACCAAGATGTCGAAGTCACTGGGCAACCTCGTGTTCATTCACAAACTCACCGCAGCCGGACACGAAGCAGCAGCAATCCGCATCGGTGTTTATTCACAGCATTATCGCAGTGACAGGGACTGGTCGGATGCACTACTCGCAGACAGCGAAAAACGCCTGGAAAACTGGCGTTCCGCCCTGGAGAACCCTGGTGATCTCACCACAGCACAGCAATTGGTGCAGAAGATCCGCACGTGTATCGCTAATGATTTGGATTCTCCGTCGGCGTTGCGCGCCATCGACGAATGGGCAGAAGGGCCACGGGGGGTCAATGATTCCCAAGCTGCGGAACTCGTACGGGTAGCGCTTGATTCACTGTTGGGGATTTCCGCCTAAGGGCAAACGAGTAGCTGATTTTGCCCTAGAATGGCCATCGTGAAGAATTTTGACGAGTTGCACGCAGAATTAGCCCGCAAAGCTCAACAACGGCCGGAAGGATCTCGCACAGTACAGGCATTAGAGGCCGGTGTGCATCATATCGGCAAGAAAATCATCGAAGAAGCAGGCGAAGTCTGGATTGCCGCGGAGTACCAATCCGATGAGGAACTGTCGGAGGAAATCTCTCAGTTGCTGTACTGGACGCAAGTCATGATGGTTGCACGTGGCCTCAATCCAAACGATGTTTATCGTTACCTCTAAAACCGCGCACCCGTTGCAAAGGTATTTCTCATGATCAAAATTGCTGTCCCCAACAAAGGTTCGCTTTCCGACGCCGCACAGTCCATTCTGAAAGAGGCTGGCTATAAAACCCGTGGCTATACCAAGGCCTTAGCCGTCGCGGATACCGAGCACGATATTGAATTCTTCTTTCTCCGCCCGAAAGATATCCCGATTTATGTTGCGAATGGGCAACTAGACCTCGGCATCACCGGTCGTGACCTTGCTGCGGATTCCCGTGCGGCCGTCGACGAGGTGCTTTCGCTTGGATTCGGTGATTCACGTTTCTATTTCGCGGCCCCAGACGACGAAAGCTGGGAAATCGAACAGCTGGAAGGGAAACGGATTGCTACTTCGTATCCGAACCTAGTCCGCGACTATTTGGCTCAGCGTGGTCTTTCTGCCGAGGTCATCCGCCTCGATGGTGCTGTCGAAATCTCGATTAAATTAGGCGTGGCCGATGCCATCGCCGATGTGGTGTCCACCGGAAACACGCTGCGGCAGCAAGGATTGAAAGCTTTCGGCGAACCAATCATTGAATCAGAAGCGGTCGTTATTTCTCGTCGAGGCGCTGAGGTGACAGGCGAGCAACAAATCTTGCTTTCGCGCATTCAGGGCATTTTGCACGCACAAAATTACGTGATGATTGATTACAACATTTCGCGGGAGAACTTGGATGCCGCCGCGAAATTCACCCCGGGACTTACCGGCCCCACGGTGTCGCCGTTGGCACGCGAGAACTGGGTTGCGGTTCGTGCACTCGTACCTCGAAAGCAAGCAAACAACTTGATGGACGAGATCTCAGCAGTTGGGGCAGAAGCGATTTTGGCTTCTGACCTTCGCATCGCGCGCATGTAAATCTTCGCATCGCGCGCATGAATCAGTCCCCAGGTATTCTGGGGCGGTGACGGACGTCTAAGAAAGCGTTCCACGGGCTCACCACCGCCGAGTCCGATCATTCAACCTCAAGCGCACACCCGCGCAAAGGAGTGAGTTTTAGATGGCGAAAAAATCCGAAGAAAAAGATACCACCACCCAGTCCGCAAAACCACAGGACACTTCAGGTGGTTCGGCTAACAAATCGAACAAGAAGACTCGTACTGAGCATGACTTGCTCGGTGCGATGGAAGTGCCGAACGATGTCTATTACGGCATTCACACGATGCGCGCGATCGACAACTTCCAGATCTCGTGGGTGACGATCAACAACGTTCCAGAGTTTATCCGCGGCATGGTGATGGTTAAAAAGGCTGCGGCTATGGCTAACCGTCGCCTACACACGTTGCCCAAGAAGAAGGCTGAGGCCATCATCTGGGCCTGCGACCAGATTTTGGAGCAAGGTCGCTGCATGGATCAGTTCCCACTGGATGTCTTCCAGGGCGGGGCTGGTACCTCGCTCAACATGAACACAAACGAGGTGGTCACCAACCTTGCGCTGGAGTATCTGGGTGAAGAAAAAGGCGCCTATGATGTCCTCAACCCGAACGACGACGTCAACATGTCGCAGTCCACTAATGATGCCTACCCAACCGGCTTCCGTTTGGGTCTGTATGCCGTCATGGATCGTCTGATCGACCAAATTGGCAAACTGGAACTTGCGTTCACTCAAAAAGCCCATGAATTCTCTGACATCCTCAAGATGGGCCGCACTCAGTTGCAAGACGCTGTGCCGATGACGCTTGGCGACGAATTCCGCGCGTTTGGTGCAAATCTTGCTGAAGAGCAATCGGTCTTGCGCGAGGCACAGGAGCGTCTGCTCGAGATCAACTTGGGCGCAACGGCTATCGGCACTGGCGTCAATACCCCGGCTGGATACCGCCACCAGGTCACGGCCGCTTTGTCCGAAGTTTCTGGTTTGGAGCTGAAAACCGCGCGTGACCTGATCGAAGCTACCTCTGACACTGGTGCGTATGTGCTCGCGCACTCGGCGGTCAAGCGCGCTGCTTCGAAGTTGGGCAAAATCTCCAACGACCTACGTTTGCTTTCTTCTGGTCCACGAACCGGCTTGAACGAAATCAATCTTCCAGAACGCCAGGCTGGCTCATCAATCATGCCTGCGAAGGTCAATCCAGTTATTCCTGAGGTTGTCAACCAGACTGTCTTCAAGGTCTTCGGCAATGATTTGACCGTTTCCATGGCTTCCGAGGCTGGTCAGCTGCAGCTTAATGTGATGGAGCCTGCAATGGGTGAGGCTTTGTTCCAGTCGGTGCGTATCCTCGGCAATGCAGTCGATGCTCTGCGCGAAAAATGCGTCGAAGGAATCACTGCCAATGCCGATGTCTGCCGCGAATACGTGGAGAATTCCATCGGTATCGTGACTTACCTCAACCCTCTCATCGGTCACCACCAAGGAGACTTGATCGGTAAGGAAGCCGCAAAGACCGGTAAATCCGTGCGCGAATTGGTCCTGGAAAAGGGACTGTTGGACGAAGCAACAGTTGACCGTGTGCTGTCTAAGGAAAACCTGATGCACCCTGAATTCCGTGGAAAGCTGTACTTGGACGACTAAGCGCAGTCGCACTTAATCGCTGCTTATTGAGCCGCGAATATAATGCCCATCACTTTGGCCTGAAAATAACTAAGGTGGTGGGCATGAGTTCTATTCCCACAGATGTAGAAATTGCGAATAATCACGTGCTAGAACCGATCGCAGAGATCGCTAAGAAAGCACAGATTCCAGACGACGCACTTGTTCCATACGGCGAAAAGAAAGCCAAGATCGACACAACCAAGCTCGATTGGAGTCGAGAAGACGGCAAGCTCGTTCTTGTCACCGGAGTTTCGCCGACACCAGCCGGTGAAGGTAAGTCAACGACTCTCATTGGATTGACTGATGCACTAGCACAAGCTGGAAAGAACGCCATGGTCGCCATTCGCGAACCTTCTTTGGGGCCGGTGATGGGCATCAAAGGCGGGGCTGCCGGAGGTGGCTATTCCCAGATCGTGCCTATGGACGAAATCAACCTGCACTTCAACGGCGATTTTCACGCGATCACCTCGGCTAACAATACGCTGGCCGCAATCATCGATAACCACATTCACCAAGGCAATGAGTTGGGCATCGATCCACGTCGCGTGACCTGGCAGCGTTGTGAAGACGTCAACGATCGTTCACTGCGTTCCGTAGTCACCGGGCTGGGTGGTCCGGGTAGCGGGACTCCTCGTGAGGCCGGTTTTACGATTACTGCAGCGTCGGAAATTATGGCGATCGTTGGTTTGTCCACGGATCTCGCAGATTTGCGTAAGCGTTTGGGTGATATCACCGTCGGCTATAGCTACGATAAACAGCCTGTGACCGCACGCGAGCTGAAGGCTGATGGCGCACTCACCGTTTTGCTCAAAGATGCGTTGCAGCCTAACCTGGTGCAAACTTTGGGTGGCGTTCCTGCGCTTGTACACACCGGCCCGTTCGGTAACATCGCCCACGGTTGCAACAGTGTGTTGGCGACCAAGGTTGCTTTGAACCAAGCGGATATTGTGCTGACAGAAGCAGGCTTTGGTTCTGACCTGGGCGCAGAGAAATTCTTCGATATCAAAGCCCGTCACGCTGGCCTTAACGTTGATGCTGCGGTCGTGGTGGCGACGATTCGTTCACTGAAATTCAACGGTGGTATCGCAAAGACGGAACTGGGAACCCCGAACGTTGAAGCATTGCGCGCGGGCGTGGTGAACTTGGAACAGCACGTCAACAACGTTCGTCAGTTTGGCGTACGCCCAGTGGTCGCATTGAATATTTTCGGCTCCGACAGTGAAGAAGAAATCCAGTTTATGCACGATTGGGCGAAGAAGTTCGATGTGGATCTCGCCGAGTCGACGGTCTTCGCTAACGGTGGCGCCGGTGCTAAAGAGTTGGCGGACAAGGTACTGGCCAACCTCAACGGTAAGAGCACCACTCTGTATGATCCAGCCGACGGCGTCGAAGAATCGATTGCTACGATCGCGAAGAATGTCTACGGCGCTGCCAACGTTGAATACTCGGTGAACGCGCGCAAGGACCTTGACTACCTGCGTGAATGTGGCTGGGACAAACTGCCAGTGTGCATCTCTAAGACCCAGTACTCCTTCAGCGATGATCCGTCGCAGCTAGGTGCACCACAGGGACACACCCTGCATGTGCGTAAGCTACTGCCACGTACCGGAGCAGGTTTCGTTCTTGCACTGACCGGTGAAGTGATGACGATGCCAGGTTTGCCAAAGCGGCCGGCAGCCGAGCGCATCGACATCACTGCCAACGGAGTAATCAGCGGCTTGTCTTAAAAGCATAAGGGACTAAGCCTAAAGCATTGCGGCATCAATCTAAGCCTTGAGCCCCAAGTCCTGAGGCCTGAGTCTTGAGGCTTCGGGCAAAGTCCCAAACTGGATCGCTGCCGACTAGGAAGTTTTATCGGCAGCGGAACCAGGCCAACCGGGGTATGGGGGAGGAGTTCCCCCAAATTCCGGGCATAGCTTTTGATGCGGGCACCAGCCACACAACTTTGAGGTTTTCGTGCGGAAATGCCCGCTATGGCCGTCGCGCTCTATTTTTGCCCACAACTCACCTAAGTCTCGTTCGAAAAACTCCAGTTCTTCTTTCGACGGGGCGAGTACCATGTCGTCGATGACCTTGATGTACATCAGACGAAGCTGGTGGGGAATAGTGTGTTGCATCCGCCAGTACACCAATGCATAAAACAACATCTGAAACTTGGCGTTGTGGGAGAAGCGCGGGATCGGTTTTTTCCCGGTCTTATAATCAACAACACGCACTTCGCCCGTGGGTGCTTTATCTACTCGATCAATGAACCCACGGACGGGCACACCGTTGGGTAAAACGGTGTCGACATACATTTCGACGGATTCCGCGTCAAAGCCTTGCGGGTTTTCCATCTGGAAATAGCCTTTGACCAAGCTGCGGCATTGCACCAAGAAATCATAGGTCTCGGATTCTGGCACCAATTCAGCGAGGTCACCGTCGGCAGCACACATCTTTTCCCAGTTCGGTTTGAGCATTTTCACTGCAGCGGGGTAAGTGCGCTCTGCAGCCGGAAGTTTATGCATGTCTTCCAAAACAGCATGCACCAAGGTTCCTTTGACCTGCGCTAGTGTCTTCGGCTCGGGTAGCCGGTCGATAGCGCGCAACCGATACAGCAATGGGCACTGTTGATAATCGCCTGCACGAGATGGTGATAGAGCTAGTGGTTTCGGACGTCGGGATGCTTGCTGGGTAGTAGAGGTACTGCCGGTAGTGCTCATAATGCTATCCAGCTTAAACGGTGTCGGTGGGTTAGCACTAAGCTGGATGGGACGAAAGTAATTGTTGACTGCGACCCCGAAGGTATGAACTGTGATGAACGAGATTAATGAATTCATGGAGTTTTTGGACGCTGCACCCAGTTCTTTCCATGCGGCGCATGCTGTGGCAGATCGGCTAGTCGAAGCTGGTTTTACCGAGCATGATGAAACGCAACCGTGGAATGCGAGCCCAGGTGGGCATGTGGTCGTGCGTGATGGGGCAGTGATGGCATGGTTTGTCCCGGAGGAAGCGAACGAAGCATCTGGTTTCCGCATCATCGGATCACATACGGATTCACCTGGGTTTAGTCTGAAGCCACAGCCAGATAGCAGGCAGCACGGTTGGCACCAATTGGGAGTAGAGATCTATGGTGGTCCGATCATTCCGTCATGGTTTGACCGCGAGCTGACTTTAGCAGGCCAGGTTATTTTGGCGGATGGTTCTGAGCGACTGGTCAACACTGGCCCAATCTTGCGTATTCCGCATTTGGCGATTCACCTCGATGGTTCGAAAGAATTCAACGTCGACAAGCAAAAGCATCTGCACCCGGTCATGGGGCTTGCCGATGCCACCAGCGAGGCCATTAGCGAACAAGTCAGCGCTGGTGGCATCAAGGAAATTCTTGCCGGTCAATTGGGTATTGCTGAGGCTGATATTGCCTCCTGGAACCTGATTACAGCACCAGCGCAGCCGGCTGGGCTCTTCGGCGCGAATGCAGATTTTCTGGCTTCTGCACGCATGGATAACCTCTCGAGTGTCTTTGCCAGTCTCACGGCACTGTTGCGCGCGGTCGAAGGAGACGATTTTGGCTCCGATATCGCGGTGCTGGCCGCGTTTGATCACGAGGAGGTCGGTTCGGCATCGACGACTGGTGCGCAGGGGCCAATATTGTCAGAAGTATTGGAACGAACAGCGACCGCGATGGGCGTCGACCGTGAAGGGTATATGCAGATGTTGCGGCGCTCATCGTGTGTATCGGCCGATGCAGCGCACTCGATCCACCCAAACTATGCAGAAAAACACGATCCGCATAACCCACCGATCATCGGTGCTGGGCCGGTCACCAAAATCAATTCAAAACAACGTTATGCCTCGAATGCGCGCACGATCGCGATGTGGGAAAATGCCTGCCACGCTGCCATGGTGCCGATCCAAAATTACGTGAGCAATAATTCTGTGCCGTGCGGTTCCACCATCGGACCGGTGACAGCAACGGCTTTGGGTATAGATACCGTAGATGTTGGTGTGCCCATGCTGTCGATGCACTCAGCACGTGAAATGATTGGTGTGGTCGACCAATTGTGGTTCTCGCAAGCGCTCGAGGCTTATCTCATCCACTAATTTCTCGTCCACTAATTTAACTGTGTTTGGTGCGTAGCTTTTGTCTTGTCTCTTTCGTTTTCACAATCTAGCCCCTTCAGAATCGCCCCGCTTACAATCGAAATTCTAGGAAAGGCTGCTTAATGGCATATTCTGGTCCCTTCAAATACGGCGATCGTGTCCAACTTACCGATGCCAAGCGTCGACACTTCACCCTCTATCTCAAAGAAGGCAACAAATTTCATTCTCACCAGGGCATCGTTGAGCACGATGACATCGTCGGGATGGATGAAGGCTCAGTGATTACCTCGACCATGGGTGGCCAGTTCCTCATGTTCCGCCACCTGATGGTCGATCACGTGCTCTCTATGCCGCGTGGTGCACAGGTGATTTATCCGAAAGATGCTGCACAGATCCTCATCGAAGGCGATATTTTCCGTGGAGCACGAGTGCTCGAAGCCGGCGCTGGTTCTGGAGCGTTGTCGATGGCTTTATTGCGTGCTGTTGGCCCCGAAGGCCACGTGTACTCCTACGAGTTGCGCGACGATCATATCGGCTACGCCATTGACAACGTCAAAGAGTATTTCGGCGAGCAGCCAGAATGGTGGAGTCCACGGCTCGGTGATTTCCAACAGCTCACGCCTGAAGACACGGAAGGTCCGGTTGACCGCGTGATTCTTGACATGCTGGAACCGTGGGAAATGCTGGAGACAGTAAAAAACGTTTTGGTCCCCGGCGGGGTTTTTATCACCTATGTTGCTACCGTGCCGCAATTGATGAAGGTCATGGAAGGTATTCGCGAGCAGAAGTGTTTCACTGAACCGCGCGCCTGGGAATCCTTAGTGCGTGACTGGAAGGTCGAAGGCCTGGCAACACGACCAGAACACCGTATGAATGCGCACACAGCTTTTTTGATCATGACCCGCCGATTGGCCGATGGTGTCGTACCCCCGCGGCCGAAGCGCAAAGCCCGTCGTTAACCATCGATCATTCAGTCACGAAACATTCAGCTATCGAACAGCGAATAGTCAGCAAAACACGTCACTAGCCTGGCCTAACCTAGCTATTCCTAGCCTAGTTTGTTAGGCTTTAGCGAGAGAAAACAAGAGAAATCGCAAGGTCATCTGACTTTCGCCGTGGCGCTAGTGACAGGGCCGTATCCAGCACGAACAACAGCTCGTTCGAAATACCAGCGCATCCCTGTCCGAAGTTCTCAGAAACCACAACAACAACCAGACCCCACAACAACAAAGACACAAGCAGAAGGGAGGTTCGGTATACCCCATGACCAAAACAACTCCGGACCCACAGCTACAGCTTCGGCGTGATGTGCGTGAATTACGCAAACGCAATGAGCAATTAGCGACTCTGCTCAAAACTTCCAGAGACAAGTTGGCGCAGCTGACTTCCGAACTCAATGCCTTACAAGAGCCGGTTTCCACCTACGGCGTATTCCTTGGATACGCTCCACATAGCCGCCGTGAGGCTGATGTGTTCACCTCCACGCGCCGGCTGCGGGTGAGTGTTTCCCCACTGCTCGAACACGAAATCCCGACCGGCGCACAGGTCCGGCTAGGCGATGGCAGCGTGATCGTAGAAGATTGTGGCTTCCATTCCGACGGCGTGCTGATGCGAGTGAGTGAGTTCGTCGAAGATTCTGCAGAAGGCGGTACTCGTGTGCTTGCCTCCACCCCGCAGGGCGATACCCACGTGATGCACCTGGCCGCTCCATTAGTCGGTCACGTGCGGGCCGGCGATAGTGTGCTTGCCGACGTGAAATCCGGCTTTGCGGTCGAGCGCATTGCGCAAGCAGAAGTCACCCAACTGGCTTTGGAAGAAATCCCCGACGTCACTTACGACGACATTGGTGGCTTAGACGCGCAAATTGAACAAGTACGCGATGCCGTGGAAATGCCATTTGACCACCCTGAGCTGTATCGTGATTACCAGCTGCATCCCCCCAAGGGCGTGTTATTGTATGGGCCTCCGGGCTGCGGTAAAACCTTGATCGCCAAGGCGGTCGCGCATTCTCTAGCATCCCGGGTTGGTGATGGTTCTGCGTCGTATTTCCTGAACGTTAAAGGCCCTGAGCTGTTAAACAAATACGTCGGCGAAACAGAACGTGTGATTCGTTTGATTTTCGAGCGTGCTCGCGAGCTCGCTTCTGACGGCGCGCCGGTAATCGTTTTCTTCGACGAAATGGAATCAATTTTCCGTACCCGTGGCACAGGCGTCTCTTCGGATATAGAGACTACGGCGGTACCACAGCTGTTAACGGAGATCGATGGTGTCGAAGGTCTCGATAACGTGATCGTAGTCGGCGCGACAAACCGTGAAGAATTGATTGATCCGGCGCTGCTGCGACCGGGCCGATTGGATATTAAGATCCGGATTTCGCGTCCGTCGAAGCAGGAAGCCCCCGATATCGTCAGCAGGTATTTGCACGAGGGCGTGCCTCATACAGATCCACTCGATGTGCTCATCGACGGCGCCGTTGATGCGTTGTTTGCCCCGCGGCCGTTCGTGGAGCTAACGCTACGAGATGGCAGCACAGCCGTACTGCATTATGGTGATTTCGTTTCTGGTGCACTGATCGCGAATGTCGTCGATCGCGCCAAGAAGCTGGCAATCAAAGACTTCATTGCTTCGGGATCGTCTGGTGAACATGGGATTTCCTTGCGCCATATCCAAGAAGCAGTGCGCACAGAGCAAGACGAGAGTGAAGATCTTCCAAATACCGCCAATCCGGAAGAATGGAATCGCATCGTAAAATTATCTCAATCTGTTGTTGCTGCACGGAGCTTGGTCTAGGCCAACTTTGTACACACAGGAGTACACGCTATGACGAGCACGCAAAAATTTCGCCGCTTCATGGGCACAGAAACTGAATTTGGTATCGCTACGCCCTCCGCGCCGAAGTTGAGCCCCATCATTACCTCGACGCACGCGGTAGTGAGCTATGCGCTGCGCCGAATTGGAGCCCGCTCGCGGTGGGATTTCGCTGCAGAGCATCCCACTCGTGACACCCGGGGTGGTGATCGACAGCGCTACCGCACGACACCAATGGTCGATCCAGAAACTTTGGGTGTTGCCAACGCAGTTACCCATAACGGCGCCCGTTTTTATGTTGACCATGCGCACCCTGAATATTCCTCACCCGAATGCGCTAATGCCTGGCAGGCAATGATCTATGACCAAGCTGGTGATCGGATTGCGTTGCAGGCGATCAATGACGTGGCAGCG
>NZ_JAPJNQ010000046.1 GCF_030826625.1 Corynebacterium sp.
GAGTCGGCGGGAATCTGTTCTACTCGAATCCCGGCGCCGTGGTTGCGCGCCAGGGTGGCAACAGGTGCGCTTCCAGCGGCGATATCGTCGGCAGCAGTCCGGTCTGCCTCGGAGGCATTCGCCGCAAAGAAAACTACCACGCGGGGCTGGCGTACCGGCTCAGCGGGGACTTTTGCTTGGCACGCGGCCATGAATGCAGCTGCATCGGTCAATCGTCCGAAGCTGCGGCCACGTTCAGTGGATGACATCGTGGCGTAGACAGCGGCTGCTGCCTCGTCATCAATGTCCGCGGCGGGAACAACGGTGAAATCGTGCGACATCGGGGAGCAACCTCAAACTCTGTAAATTTTATGCCGGCTGGCCGGCTTGGCAGAATGGCCTGCTGGCTGGATAGCCGGAATGCGGCGAATTAAACCTTAGCGCCGCGTTCCACCTTGGGTTTTGGTGTGCGCCATTTGCGCGGTTGGGTAGCACGGGAATAAGCGTAAAAGCCCAAACGGAACCCGGCTTCGGTGGTATCTGGGAATTTATTGCGTACAGCGTTATTACAACGCTTGCCGAGGATGAATCCTTCAATCGCCAAAATCACGATGACAACCATGCCGATAAGCGAAATGATATTTGCGACATAGGGGTTAATGCCGCCGAGTAGGGTGGCACCGAGGATAATCAGCGCGATGAGCATCACCCAGTTGCTGAGGAACGCGCGCGAGTCGACCCAATCGCGTGCATAGCGACGCTCTGGACCGATATCACGGGGTAACAAGTAGCGTTCGTCGCCTGCATCCATGCGCTCTTGTTGAAGCTTGCGCTGACGCATATTTTCCTGGCGCTCTTCACGCTTATGCTCTTTCCATTCCTGCTTGGACATGGATTTCTTTAATTCTTTGCGACGTTGACGAGCTTGCGCTGGGGAAGCTCCGGCCGGGTCACGGCGCACTCCGCGTCGAATCTCTTGTTCTTTACGCGTTGGAGTGGGCTTATTCTTCTTCGGGGTGTAACCCTTAGGTAATTCTTGCTCCGCAGACTGTGCCTGCTGAGCGTCGTCGACGGGGGACTCTGCGACCTCGCTGGAGTCATTATTCTGAGAATTTTGCCACGGTAGTTTCACAACTTAACAGCGTACAACTTTCTGCGGTGCTAACAACAATAAACCTGCAACATTAATCTGGGAATATCTGCTGACGTATCAGCGTTATTGACATATGAGAAGAACTCAAAACCATTGCTAAGCGCTCCGCGGGGTTTCGACTCAGACAAAAGGCGAGTATCCTGGTTGCAAAAGACGCGTTCACCACGAAGGAGAACTATTATGACCGCCCCAACTTCGTCGACTGGCGTAATTTTGACTGCTGCTGCAGCAGAAAAAGCTAAGTCCTTGCTGGAACAGGAGGGACGCACGGACCTGGCCCTGCGCATCGCTGTGCAGCCAGGTGGCTGTGCAGGTCTGCGCTACCAGTTGTACTTCGATGATCGTGAACTCGATGGTGACAAGAGCGATGAGGTTGGCGGCATCACCCTAGTCGTCGACAAGATGTCGGTGCCTTACCTGATGGGCGCGAAGATCGATTTCGCTGACACCATTGAGCAACAGGGCTTTACCATCGATAATCCGAACGCCGGCGGCTCCTGCGCATGCGGTGATTCGTTCAACTAAACGCTTAAGCTAAGCAAGAACCCCTGAATCCCGGAAATCTCCGGGGCTCAGGGGTTTAATTCTGCGCAGGCCACACCTGGCTGCGCAGATTCACTTACAGGCGAACCGGGTAGTCACGCTGCTCGATATTCGGGTCGATGCGCTTTTCGACGAAAATTCCGTGCCAGACCATGAAGGCGAGCACCGTCCACAGTCGCCGTGAATGATCGGATTCGCCAGCCCGATGTTCTTTCAGCATTTCTAGTACTGCTTGTTTGTCGAAGATGTGATCGGTCTGCGAGGCCTTAATCTGTTCCTGTGCCCAGCCATGCAGCTCGTCGCCAGCGAGCCAGTGACGCATCGGAACCGGGAAGCCGAGCTTCTTGCGATGAAGCACGTGGGGAGGCACGATCTGCTCCATTGCTTTGCGCAACGCGTATTTCGTGGTGCCGTGGGCGATCTTCAGTTCGTGCGGGATGGTTTCCGCGACCCGGAACACTTCCTTATCCAAAAACGGCACGCGTAATTCGAGCGAGTTTGCCATGTTGATCTTGTCTGCTTTGACTAAAATATCGCCGCGCATCCAAGTGAACAGATCGAGATGCTGCATCCGGGCAACCGGATCCATGTTTTGCGATTGCGCGTAAATATCCTTGGTGACATCGCGGTGATCCCAATCTTTGCGGGCCCACGGGATCACGCGTTGCATCTGCGCGAAGTTGAACGACCTTGCGTTGCCGTAGTAGCGCTCTTCCATGGTCATCGAACCGCGTTCGAGCAGCGACTTACCTTTCATGCCCTCTGGCAATACACGGGATAAGACACCCAAGCCACGGCGAAGCCCTCCGGGAATTTTCTCGAATGGCGCGAGAGACAGCGGTTCTTTATAGATCGTGTAGCCGCCGAATAATTCGTCGGCACCTTCACCGGAGAGCACCACTTTGACGTGCTTGCGTGCTTCGGCTGCGACAAAATGCAGTGGAACCAGAGATGGGTCAGCGACCGGATCGTCCAGGTACCACATGATTTTCGGAATTGCGTCCGCATATTCTTCTGGGCTGACCACTTTCACGATGTGTTCGGCGTCAATGGCCTCGGCCGATTCCGCGGCGACATCGACTTCCGAATAACCCTCGCGTTCAAAACCGGTGGTAAACGTCAGCAGGTTCGGGTTATGACGCTTTGCCAAAGCCGCGATCGCGGTGGAATCGATACCGCCAGACAGGAATGAGCCAACCGTGACGTCGGCGCGCATGTGCTTTTCGACGGAATCTTCCAGGGCATGGGCGATGCGATCGAAAAGCTGTTGTTCTTGGCCCGCTGGCACGGCTTTCGTGCGGAAGCGTGGCCGGAAATAACGCTCGTCTTTGAGTTCGCCGCCGGGGCTAAGGGTTGCAGTGCACCCGGATTCCAGGCGCCGGATATTCTTGTGCAACGATTCCGGTTCCGGAACGTATTGTAGATCGACGTAGTGCTCGATGGCACGGCGGTCAAGATCTAAGCCTAGACCGATGGCGTCGGAAAGCTCCAGGATAGACTTTTTCTCGGAGGCGAAAACAGTGCCCGCGGGGGTAGTCGCGTAATACAACGGCTTGATTCCGAACTGATCGCGGGCGACGAACATTTGCTGGCTGTGCGTATCCCAGATGGCGATAGCGAACATTCCGCGCAAGTGCTCGACGACGGCGGGGCCCCAATGGTGAAAACCGACCACGATCGGTTCTCCGTCGCCCGAAGTATTGAAGGTATAACCAGCTTCCTGTAATTCCGCACGCAGTTCGACGTAGTTGTAGATTTCGCCATTGAAGGTCATGGCGTAGCGTTGAGGATCGCTCTCTGGGCCCCAGCGCAACGGTTGGTGGGAGTGCTCAAGATCGATAATCGACAAGCGATTGAAACCGAAGACCGCGTCGTTGTCGTTCCAGGTTCCTGCGGCATCAGGACCGCGGTGCCGCATACAAGGAAGCGCGGCTTCCATTGCCGTGACATAGGAAGCGGCATCGCCGCGGGCGCTCAACATAGCGAGAAGTCCGCACATTGAATAAATCTCCTCCAGATGATTAATTGTCAGCACCACTTTACGGGCCCTGGCATGGTAGCGGTAATTTTCGAACAGATTGAATCTCTAGAACCTTGGTACACCGACGACCGTCGTGGAGGGGAGTCGGCGACTGACGACGTCGGGCGGACGATTCGAGAATGCCGGAATTGGCTGTGACAAAGCGCGTCTCACTCGAATGGGGGAGTGCGTGTTGTTTAGGCAGTGAAGCCGTATAGGCTTATCCGATCACCTCAAAGGGAGTGAAACTTTAGGATGATATGGCGATGGATAGTTGTGAGCTGCACAACACTTAAGAATCAAGCTCTATACAGTGGTGGCGTAGAGGGGCAGTAAAACGATAGTAATAGGTGCTCATGTGCAGGATATAAACCAAAAAACATGGTGGGGGAAAATGAGGAGGCGCAGGGTGGTGACGCAAACTGGAAATATGTTCACGCAAAGCTGAAAAGACGATGACTCATTTGAGTTATGCTTCTTGAATAGGAATGCTTATAAATGTAGGCAGTCAATTGTGTGCAAAGAAAGGCAGAACACACGTGGGACAGCGTAATCAACGCAGCTTGAGCCGGAAATTAGGCCTTGGTGGCGTCTTAGGTTTCGCAACGGTCGGTTTGGCCGCTTGCGAAGTTGATCCGCCAGCTGCGGCTTCGAAATTCCTGCACATGGGTTGGCCAGAGGGTATCACCCCCGAAGCTAATGCCATGTTTAATTTCTGGATCTGGATCTGGATCCTCGCCTGGTTTATCGGCATCATTATGTGGGCACTGTTCTTGGTGGCCATTTTCCGCTGGAGCGCAAAGCGTGCCAAGAAGAACGGCCGTGGTGAATTCCCACGTCAGCTGCAGTACAACGTACCTGTCGAGCTGGTGCTAACGATTATTCCGGTCGTTATTGTGATGGCCCTGTTCTTCTTTACCGTGCAGGTACAGCAGAAAGTTGTCGCCAACGATAAAGATCCAGAGGTTGCGGTTGATGTCACCGCATTCCAGTGGAACTGGAAGTTCGGTTATGCCGAGGTTGGTGGTAACTTCACCCCAGATGGACAGGATTATGACGGTGAAGATGAAGAGCGCACCGCTATTGCTGAGCAGTCCAAGCACGATCCAGAAGAATTGGATAACGCAAACCCAATTCACGGTCGCTCCGTGGGTGACAACTCTTACCTGAACTACAACGAGATTGAAACGCTGGGTACTACGGACGAAATCCCGGTATTGGTTCTGCCTACCAACACCGCAATCGAATTCCGTCTTGCATCTGGTGACGTATCCCACGGCTTCTGGGTTCCGGAGTTCTTGTTCAAGCGCGACGTATATTCAAACCCTGAAAACAATCAGCAGGAACGTGCATTCCAAATTGAGGAAATTCAGGAAGAGGGCGCTTTTGTTGGACGCTGTACTGAAATGTGCGGCACCTACCACGCGATGATGAACTTTGAGATCCGTGCAGTTTCGCCAGAAGCATTCGCTGACTACATGGCTTTCCGTATCGCAAACCCTGATGCTCCGAACTCGGAAGCATTGGCTGCGATCGGCGAAGCTCCTTACGCGACCTCGACCAAGCCATTCAATTCCGCTCGTGAAACCGCCGACGGCGATAACGTAGTGGACCCTAACACCGCTCTGTAAAGCCAAAGGAGAACACAGACATGCGCGCTAGTGCGAAACTGTTTTACGCAATCGCCATCTTCCTCGGCATCTCGGGAGTGGTCTATGTCTTCGGTACCGTATGGATCGAAGATGACGCTTGGAAGCATAGCTACGACTGGGCTGGTGGCCTTCCGCTGATCCTGGCATCACTGATGGCAATCATGCTGGGCGTGTACTTGCACCTTACGGAATCCCGTGCTGACGTACTGCCTGAAGATTGGGAGGAAGCTGAAATCGCAGACTCTGCTGGAGTTCTTGGCTTCTTCTCCCCGGGCTCCATGTGGCCATTCTGGATGTCTATTGCAATCTTCGTCTTTGGTCTTGGCGTCATCTTCCTGTACTACTGGCTGATTCTCGTCGGCGGAATCATGCTCATTTGGGCATGTACCATGCTGAGCTTGCAATACGGCTTGCCAAAAGAAAAGCACTAAAATCAGTTGTTGATTGAAATCCCCTGGGCTTCCATTAATGTGGAAGACCAGGGGATTTCGTATTAGCAAAGTCTGTTTTAGAAGAAGCTTCTATAGGCGAAACGCTCGCAGGCGGGATGAACCCTGGAATAAAGTCATGTGACGAAAAAATCTGCTAGTTCCATGCTTTTTGATCATGCGTAAGATGGCGCAATTTTAGGGGCATACTAAAGTTGTAAAGCGGTCAGAACCCAATGATTTTCGGTGTGAGTTGAGACACAAACGCACTGATAGAGGGAAGTCTAATACCCCCGATTTGAGTAATTGCACGCGTTGCGAACTAATTTGCCGAACAATGCGATCCTGTTTTTATCTATGTTGACCTGCTGATTGAGTTAGTCGTAAAACAATCCAAAAAGTTCCCGAAAATTCTTCGATATTTTAGTTACCCCCGTTTGGTGGACGTCAAGAATAGGGCCTCAACGTGACCTGGGAAAAGGGTTAAGAAACAAGATGAAATTAAAGAGGGGAAGGGGCATACTAATGAACGTGACGAGCGCAGTAACTAACCCAGGAATGACAGCACCACAGCGTGTCGTGTCGCTGAACCGCCCAAATATGGTCAGCGTCGGCACGATTGTGTTCCTGTCTCAAGAATTGATGTTCTTTGCCGGACTGTTCGCGATGTGGTTCACATCGCGCGCTAACGGACAGGCAGGGGACTGGAGTGAGCAGACCGAGCACCTCAATGTGGTCTACGGTTTGATCATTACGGCCATCCTGATTACGTCGTCGGTTACATCTCAGTTCGGTGTATTCGCGGCCGAAAAAGGTGACGTATTTAAGCTTCGGCTTTGGTACTCAGTCACCATCGCCCTGGGCGTTGTGTTCTTGGGCATGGTCGCTTTCGAGTACTACGAGATGATTCACCATGGCGTAACCATTCAGGCAAGTGTCTTCGGTTCGGTGTTCTATATCATCACCGGATTCCACATGCTGCACGTTACGGCAGGCCTGATTGCATTTGGTGTCGTCTTGGCCAGGATCTGGAAGTCGAAATTCACCCCAGCCCAGGCAACTGCAGCGATGGCCGTGTCTTATTACTGGCACTTCGTTGACGTCATCTGGATTGGCGTTTTCATCGTTATTTATCTCGTTCAGTAGGCCGTAGCTCGCCGTAACACGGTCTACAGCCCTTCACTTTCCGTTCACGACAAATTTAAGGGAAATGATGGATTCCAACCCGAACACAGAGCCGCAGCAGGAAGCCCCTGCCGCAGGCAAAGCGAGCGCATCGCGCCGCAAACGCAAGCTGCGCCGGACGCTCGCCGGTGCCGCTGCACTGTCAGTGGGTCTTACTGGAGCAGGCATTCTTGCAAGCGCTCTTACCCCTGACGCTCAAGTCGCTACGGCTCAGCGCGATGATCAAGCCCTGATTCAAGAAGGCAAAGACATCTACGAAGTAGCTTGCATTACCTGTCACGGTGCAAACCTGCAGGGAGTGCCAGACCGCGGACCTTCACTCATCGGTGTGGGCCAGGGCTCTGTTTACTTCCAGGTTCACTCTGGACGTATGCCGATGATGTCGAATGACGCGCAGGCTGAACGCAAGACTCCGCGTTACACCGAACAGCAAACTCTCGCATTGGCTGCATATGTTGCTGCTAACGGCGGGGGGCCAGATCTGGTCTACAACGAAGACGGAACTATCGCAATGGAGGAACTTCGTGGTTCTTCCTACGATGGTCAGATTCATCCAGAAGACGTGGCTCGCGGCTCCGAGCTATTCCGAATGAACTGTGCTTCCTGCCATAACTTCACTGGTCGGGGCGGAGCGTTGTCTTCCGGTAAATATGCACCGCCGTTAGATCCTGCGAATGAACAGGAAATCTACCAGGCGATGTTGACCGGCCCGCAGAACATGCCGAAGTTCTCGGAGCGCCAGCTGACTCACGATGAGAAAGCTGACATCATCGCATTCATCAAAGATGCGAAAGAATCGCCATCTTCCGGTGGTTGGTCTGTAGGTGGCCTTGGCCCAGTGGCTGAAGGCCTTGCCATGTGGATCATTGGTATCACTGCTCTGGTTGGTGCAGCTATGTGGATTGGATCGCGTACCTAATGTCGAACGAGAAAAAGAACTACACGGAACAAGATCTCCGGGGAATGAGTCAGGACGAACTGGCTCAACTTGGTACCGAACTTGACGAAGTTACCGTTGCGTACCGCAAGGAACGCTTTCCTGTAGAGAACGACCCAGCTGAGAAGCGCGCCTCTATTTCTGTAGGCATCTTCTTCGCTGTAGCGATTGTTGCGGCGATTGCATTCCTTGCCGTCTACCTCTTCTGGCCATGGGAATACCGTGGTCACGGCGACGCAGGGCAGTACATTCATGCGGCATACACACCGCTGCTCGGGCTTACCTCGGGTATTGCAATCCTTGCGCTCGGCATTGGCGTCGTCATGATTGTCAAGAAGATGGTTCCGGAAGAAATTGCTGTTCAGAACCGCCACGACGGTCCATCGGACGAAATCGACCGCCAGACCGTTACCGCCTTGCTCAATGACGCTTGGCAAACCTCGACTCTGGGGCGCCGTAAGGCATTGCAAGGATTGCTTGGCGGTGCCGGTATCCTCGCAGGGTTGGTGGTTATTGCCCCATTGGGTGGCGCAATCCGCAACCCATGGACTGTCCGCCATGAAGTGAACTACAACGGCGACGGTACTTTGTGGACTTCTGGTTGGACCCTTCACGATAAAGGCGTCAAGCTTTACCTTGCCCGTGACACGGGCGCTATTGCCGAGTACCACGAAGGCCAGTCTGGCAATCACTGGGAGACGCAAGGTGTAACGCGCTTGGTTCGCGTTCGTCCAGAAGATCTTTCGGCCGCGGCCATGGAGACTGTCTTCCCGTTGGCAGAAGACGATGTCAATGATGGTGATCGCTATGATCCACAGCGTGACGTCTATGAAAACCACATGCACTCTATTCACGGGCCACGGAACGCCGTGATGCTGATTCGTCTGCGTCACGACGACGCAAAAGCCGTCGTAGAGCGTGAGAACCAAGAAGACTTCCACTACGGCGACTACTATGCCTACTCGAAGATTTGTACGCACGTCGGTTGCCCAACTTCGCTTTTCGAAGCACAGACCAACCGTATCCTGTGCCCGTGCCACCAGTCGCAGTTCGATGCAATGCAATATGCAAAGCCAGTTTTCGGTCCTGCGGCCCGCGCGTTGCCACAGTTGCCCATCACCGTTGACGAAGAGGGTTACCTCATCGCCCGCGGAAACTTCATCGAGCCAGTTGGCCCGGCTTTCTGGGAGCGTGAATCCTAATGAGCAATAAACTTGGACAAATAGCCGATAACGTTGATTCGCGCTACACCATCTCTGGGATGGTGCGCACCCAGATCAACAAGGTTTTCCCAACTCACTGGTCATTCATGCTTGGTGAGATTGCCCTGTACAGCTTTATCATTCTGCTGTTGACCGGCGTATACCTCACCTTGTTCTTTGACCCTTCTATCACCAAAGTGATTTACGACGGTGGGTATCTGCCGTTGAATGGCGTGGAAATGTCTCGTGCTTACGCAACAGCACTTGATATTTCGTTCGAAGTACGCGGTGGACTTTTCGTTCGTCAGATGCACCACTGGGCTGCATTGATGTTCATGATGTCGATGGTCGCGCACATGCTGCGTGTATTCTTCACCGGCGCTTTCCGTCGCCCGCGTGAAGCGAACTGGATCATCGGCTGCGCATTGATCCTGCTCGGTATGGTCGAAGGCTTCATGGGGTACTCCTTGCCTGATGACCTGCTTTCCGGTGTGGGTCTCCGCATCATGTCTGCCATCATTCTCGGTGTACCTATCTTGGGTACCTGGATCCACTGGGCAATTTTCGACGGTGACTTCCCATCCGAGCTGATGCTGGATCGTTTCTACATCTTGCACGTCTTGATCATTCCAGGAATTATCCTGGCTTTGATTGCAGCTCACTTGATGCTTGTCTGGTACCAAAAACACACCCAGCTTCCTGGACCAGGACGTACCGAGAACAACGTCGTAGGCGTTCGTATCATGCCAGTCTTCGCCACTAAGGCGATTGGTATGGGGCTTATTGTCGCTGGCGTTCTTGCCCTGATGGCAGGTTTGTTAACCATCAACGGTTTCTGGACTATCGGCCCTTACAACCCGTCGCAGGTCTCGGCGGGTTCGCAGCCTGACGTTTACATGCTGTGGACGGACGGTGTTGCCCGTATTATGCCGGCTTGGGAGCTCTACATCGGCGGCTATACCATCCCATCCGCCTTCTGGGTTGCCTTGATGTGTGGCGTGATGGTCGTGCTGATGTTCGCTTACCCATTCTTGGAAAAGAAGGCGACCGGCGACGACGCACACCACAACTTGTTGCAACGTCCACGTGACGTCCCAGCACGTACCGCCATCGGTGCAATGGCTATCGCTTTCTTCCTGCTCGTCACGATTTCTGGTGGTAACGACCACGTCGCACACTTCTTCAACATCTCGTTGAATGCGATGACTTGGTTCGGCCGTATTGGTCTCGTGGTTTTGCCAGCACTCGTCTACTTCTTGACCTACCGGATCTGCGTGTCGTTGCAACGTTCCGACCGAGAGGTTCTCGAGCATGGCATCGAAACCGGTACCATTAAGCAACTGCCAAATGGTGCGTTCATCGAGGTTCACCAGCCACTTGGCCCTGTGGACGAGCATGGCCACCCTATTCCTCTGGAATATGCGGGTGCTGCTGTACCGAAGCGACTTAACCAGCTTGGTTACGCGGACCAGAACTCCGCAGGTGTCTTTAGTCCAGATCCTGAAGATATCGCAGCCCGTAAACGCAAGATTGAGCACGACAATCACGCGGAAGAAGCAGAGATGCTTCGCCGCCTCAATGAGGCAAATCGCGAAGCAGACCGCCGCAAAGGCCATCTAGACTAATATCTAGACTCACCTTTAATCGCCTCACGTCGGTTCTCTGGGATAGATCCCAGAACCTAGCTAGTGCCCCGTCCTAGAAAAAACTAGGACGGGGCTTTCGTGTTCTCATTCAGCGTCTTCTTTTCATTACTGACAGGGCGCTAGAACACCGTAAACAATGTGTTATCCGAGTGTCCCGTGGGCAGTATGAAGTCCACTTAGGGTCGATGTGTGGGAAATCACTTTAAACGATTTGCCTAGGAGTATCGAGGATTTTGAGTGTTTGTTCGTTGTTCATTAATCGCCTGCGTGAATTAGCTTTAGGTCGCTCACCTGCACGTTTGCGGTTGCGCGGCTGCGCTGCCCCTAGGTTCTGGGCCAAAGTTGTTTTTGTGACTTTATTGCAACAGCAAGATAACAAGTAGATAACTTCTGTAATTATGCTTGTCGATTCGACAACGTTTGTTGTCATTTCGTAACCTATTTGAGACATTACGTCGCGGCCGTACTTCAATATTTTTGCAGAAGCTGCCAAAGAATGAGGATCGGCTACGGCGACTACGAAACTGTAGTGTATACCCAGTAGGATTTGGAGAAGATTTCGTGGCTAAACACCGTAAGCAGAACATGTCCGGCAAGCGTCGCGTAGCTGCAGCCTCCGCTGCAGTTATTGGATCAACCGTGATGGCGCCAGGCATGGCCTCAGCTGCAGAATTCACTGTGCCAAACACTAACTTCACTGTTGACGTTCCTGGAATCGAGAATATCCCAGGTGCTCAAGATGTGCTAAACCAGATCCCTGGCTACGTCCAGCCACACGCTCCGGCTCCGCAGGCTAACCCTGTTCATGCGGCGCACAATGCTATTGCTTCTAAAGGGCAGCGCATTGTTGATGCTGCGCGTTCCGCAATTGGTAGCCCATACGCCTGGGGTGCAGCTGGTCCGGGTTCGTTTGACTGCTCCGGTCTTACTAGCTGGGCATACCAGCAGGCTGGCATCAACATCCCGCGTACCTCACAAGCCCAGGCGGCCGGTGGAACTCGTGTTTCTCTCGACGCTCTGCAGCCGGGTGACATTATCGCCTACTACGGTGGCGCTTCCCACGTCGGTATCTACACCGGGCATGGCACCATCATCGATGCTCTAAACGCTGGCAGCCCAGTGGGTGAGCGTCCCTTGCACTTCCAGCCGATCCATTCGGCAGTGCGCTTCTAAAAACTTTTTAGGCAGGACTAGCCAAATAGCTATGTAGGGCGCTAGTATTGCCGTTGGTTTCATTGCTTCACCCAGAAAGTTGTCCTCCTCGCATGTCATCAATTGCTTTCCGGTCGCGCCAGCGTATTCTAGCTTTCGCTACTGCTAGTGCCGTTGTACTTGGAGGCGCTGCCTTCATCCCAGCCTTCGCTTCAGCGGACGACGTAGATGTCGTCAAAGAGCAAGTTCAGGAAACTGGTTTTGAACTCTCACGTAAGCATGAAGAGCTCAAGAACCTGGAAGCCGAACTCGAAGAACGTGCTCACCGCGTTGAGAACCTTGGAGCTTTGACTGAGGAGGCCGGAGCTAAGGCTGCGCAGGCAGCTGAAGCACGCGTCAAACTGCAGCAGACGGTAGATCAGATCGCGAAAGCTCAGTACACCGGCACAGCACTGGATAAGACGACTTCTGTCATTGCTTCTGGTAGCCCACAGGAAATGATTGACCGCCAATCATTTATGGGTGTGCTCTCGCGCGATGCGGAACAAGAAGTGGAACGGTTGCAGCGTGAGGTTAAAGATTCAGCGCGCGGAGCCAGCAAAGCTAACGCAGCATTGCAGGAAGCAATTTTCCACAAAACTGATCTTGAGCTCCAGCGTGCGAAGCTTCAAGCTGAGCGTGACGCCCTGGAATCCAAGATTGCTGAACTTGAAGCACGTGTTGATTCTTTGAGCGAAGAGGAGCGCAATGCTCTGGCCGGTGGTAACCCGGTTGACCTTGCCGCTGCCGGTGAGGCTCTCGCTAGCATTGCCGGTTCTGGCGCCTCTGGTGCTGCGCTTACGCGTGTTGGAATGCCGTATAGCTGGGGCGCGGCAGGCCCTAGCTCTTTTGACTGCTCTGGCCTTATGCACTGGGCTTTCCAGCAGCAGGGTAAGAACATTCCGCGTACTTCGCAAGCACAACTTGCCGGTGGCACCCGGGTTTCTTTGAACGCATTAGAGCCTGGTGACATCATTGGCTATTATCCAGGCACCACTCACGTCGGAATGTATATTGGTGACGGAAAAGTCGTCCATGCTTCAACCTACGGCGTGCCTGTCCAGGTAGTTCCATTCGATTCCATGCCAATCACCGGCGCGGCCCGTTACTAAAACAGACAGTACTTAGCGCTAGCTTTCGTAGGCACTTCTCCCGCATCCTTCAGGGTGCGGGTTTTTGTTTTGCCTAGACCAAGTACCTTCGTGCATTTAGCGCGCTTGTATCTTCATCGCGATGTCTGGTCGGCATCAAGCGTGCTTTGCTAGCGGTGCTGCACCAAAGCGATGGAGTATAGTAGCAACGTTATGTCTATTGCCCCCAACGCCTTAACCATTGGCGTGGACATCGGCGGTACGAATATGCGTGCCGCAGTCGTCGATGTTCACGGCCAAATCCTCGACCGCGCAGCGACGCTGACGCCAAATTCCGAAGACGTGCTCGTCGACAAGCTGGTTGCTCTCGTCAATACCTTGCGCGATCGCCACGAGATCGAGGCTGTGGGGCTTGCTGTCGCGGGGTTTCTTGACCCAGAATGCACGACTGTACGTTTCGCTCCACATTTGCCCTGGCGTAATGCGCCTGTGCGAGAGATCATGACTAAACGGTTGGGTATCCCAGTGCGGCTAGAACACGATGCTAATTCGGCTGCATGGGGCGAATACGTCTTCGGGCAGGCTCGTGAAGCCAACACGTGGGTGTATTTTTCCGTTGGAACCGGAATAGGTGCAACGATCATGCATCGTGGTGAGATTTTTCGTGGATCCTATGGCACGGCTCCGGAATTTGGGCACGTCACGGTTGTGCCCAACGGGCGGCAGTGCTCATGTGGAAAGCGTGGTTGTCTGGAGCGCTATGCCTCGGGCACGGCCCTGGCAGATACCGTTTTAGAGCTTGCCGACGAACGCCCGGAGTATCGACAGAGCTCTTTGCTGCATAATGCGTGCACCGGCGAGGAGATCATGAGGGCTGCTCGTGAAGGTGATGTGCTGGGGCAGGCGGTAGTTGAAGATTTTGCCCAGTGGCTAGGCCTTGGCCTGTCATTCGTCGCGGATGTCATTGACCCCGAGTTGATTGTGTTAGGTGGCGGGGTAGTGGGTAATCATGATTTGTTTTTACCGACTGCGCATTCGGTGATGTCCGAATCGATGGTGGCTGCCAAGCATCGTCCGCACCCGCAGGTTTCGATTGCGAAACTAGGTTCTGCGGCGGGTATGGTTGGAGTGGCCCACTTATCACGATATTCTGAAGATTCTGCATAAAAGCTAGGAAGGCTGGTTGCGAGCTGTGGCGAAAGCAAACCCTCAAGGGATGAACAACGGCTGGTACCATTTTTTTAAATACATTCTGATCGGCCCATGGCTGCGCTTGTGGAACCGTCCTTTTACTGAAGGCTTGCACTATGTGCCGAAGCGGGGCGCGGCGTTGTTGGTCTCGAATCATCAGGCGGTTATGGATTCTTTCTATTTGCCGCTCGTGTGCCCGCGACAGTTAACCTTCCCGGCCAAAAAAGAATATTTCATCGCCCCCGGCCTTGTCGGTGCGATTCAGCGTTTTTTCTTCACGTCTGTTGGCCAGGTGCCCATTGATCGTAAGTCGAAGGGTGCTGGCGATGCTTTGATCGATACCGCCCGCGAGGTATTCGCCCGCGACGACATTATGGGTATCTACCCGGAAGGAACGCGCAGCCCCGACGGTCGGGTATATCGAGGGCGTACCGGCATGGCGCGCATCGCCATGTCTACCGGTGTTGAGGTCATTCCCGTCGCGATGCTTAATACAGCCAAGGCTAACCCAATTGGCTCGTGGATTCCGCGCCCTGCGAAAGTTGGTGTGCGTTTCGGCGAACCGATTTCTCCGCGTCAATGGGCACAGGATCGAGGCCTCGACGTTGATGACCACGCCACGATGCGTGCGTTTACCGACTACGTGATGAAGGAACTTGCCAGCCTCACGGAGACTGAATACGTGGACCACTATGCCTCTGAAATAAAGGATTCATTGGCCGCCGGTAATGGATATCCGGAAGGTACCGAGCCGCGGCACGGATAAGCGGGCTCACGCAAAGATAGCAGGAAAATCGTGGCTCAGCAGAGACTGAAGTGGCCCGATATCGCCCGCGGGATTTCAATTCTGGGCGTGATAGTCCTGCATACCTCTCTTGCTATCCCTGAGGCACGGGAAACCTGGCTTTCACAGGCAAATGAGTTTCTCGACCCCTTGCGGATGCCATTGTTTTTCTTGGTCAGTGGGTTGTTTTCCGCAAAAGTTTTTCGTTACAGCTTTGCCGAATTATTTAAATATCGGTTATGGTTTTTGCTCATTCCTTACTTGATTTGGGTGCCACTTGAACTAGCGGCATACCAGGTCGTGTTGAAGAATGATTATGACGCCGCGTGGCCACCAGCAAGTTATTTCTTAAACAACGTGATCACGGGTGCAACCATGATCTGGTTTCTGTACGCGCTGGTGCTTTTCAACATCGTGCTTTGGTGCCTGCGGCGATTGCCAGGTTGGCTGGCGGTAACAGCGTCGTTTGCGCTTCCCGCGCTATTGCTTCCATTCCATGAACATTGGCACATGATCGCCAAATCAGTTGTTTATCTGCCGGTATTCGTTTTCTCTGCTTATTTCTCGACGCAGGTCCACAGGTTCACTGCGCATGCACGGCGTCTCCCAGTGATCATCGGTTCATTCGCCGCCTACCTCGTTGCCTATTTCGGCGTCCACGTCTGGAATAGCTCTCGTGATGATTCAGTGTATTGGCACGGGCCCGGAGAGATCAGATTTGGTGAGTTCGAGTTAGATCTGGGTATTCGAGTGCTGCAACACGTGTTTTCACTGCCAGCAGCGCTTGTGCTATCGGTTCTGTTAACGCTGTTGCCCAGTGTGAGCTCGGTTTTGCTGAAGCTTGGTCGCAATACGCTACCGCTGTACGTGGGCCATCATTTCGGCATCATGGCGATGTTCCATTATCAACGCATTTGGGTGGTCGATGTGGAGCTCGACGCTATTAGCCGGTTCGGGCATTTCCCGTTTGAAAACACGCTTTTCTGGGGATTCTGCGCGATTTTGGGTGCCTTGGCGGTGGGCGCAATCCTGAAATATCTCACCCGCATCCCGCGGTTGCGGTGGTTATTGTATCCGCCCCCGTTGTCGGCATTGTCGCGCCGCGAGTAATATCGTTGCCGAATGCGCAGCACGCTAACCAAGAAAGAAGCCTGTCGTGGATAAACTCACCATTTTCCGGCTAGTTGCGGTCACGCTCACCATCATTGCTTATGTGGTTCTGGCCTCGATTGGTGTCGATGCCACTGTCGTTGGCCCAATTTCTGTGGTGCTGATTCTGCTGCTGTTGTTTGTACCGTTGCGCCGCCGTCGTTAAGCAGTTCGTCGAACTGGACCGAGGAAGAAAGCAAACCATTCGTGCGCTATTTTTATGACACCGAATTCATTGAAGACGGCAACACTATTGAGTTGGTCTCCATAGGGATCGTTTCCGAGCGAGGCGAGGAATACTATGCTGTATCCACGGACTTTGACCCGCAAAGGGCAAATCCCTGGGTGCGGAAAAATGTTTTGAGCAAGCTCCCGCCACGCACGTCGCATCTGTGGAAGTCGAATGCGCAGATCCGTCGTGAAGTGCTGCAATTTATCACTGCCGAAGGACGCCCGGATCTGTGGGCGTGGGTCGGTGCTTATGACCACGTGGTGCTAGTGCAGCTGTGGGGTGATATGAGTGGGCTGCCGCAAAGAATCCCGCGGTTCACCCATGAGTTGAAGCAATTATGGGAGCTGGTCGGTCGGCCGAAATTGCCTGAGGTGCCGAGGGGCAATCATGATGCGCTTGTTGATGCGCGGCACAACCTAGAGAAATTCAAGGTGTGTCAAAAGCTCGCGGGGCTGGATCGTGAGAACCGAGCGCAAAGAATTATATCGTAGCTGTTTTTATTCGAGTCTGCTTTAATGGAAGTGTGAGTTGGACAGTAGATATTCCCAAAGACGCACTCCCTGATCTTCCGCCTTTGCCGGAGGGAATTCGTGAGCGATTTGAAGACGTAATCGCGCGTCCAGCTGATCAGCAGCCGACGTGGGATCAAACGCAGGCGGATAACGTCCGCAAGATCTTAGAGTCGGTCCCGCCGATCGTATTGCCGCCGGAGATTTATCGACTCAAGTCGCAGTTGGCACAGGTTGCTAACGGCGAAGCCTTTTTGCTGCAAGGTGGCGACTGTGCAGAAACTTTCGAAACCAACACCGAGCCGCATATTCGGGGCAATATTAAGACCCTGCTGCAGATGGCGGTGGTACTGACTTACGGTGCGTCGACGCCGGTGGTCAAACTCGCTCGTATTGCTGGCCAATACGCGAAGCCACGTTCGGCAGACCGTGATGCAAACGGTTTGCTTAATTATCGTGGCGACATCGTCAATGGGGTGGAGCCGACAGAAGAAGCGCGTAGGCATGATCCTGCCCGCATGATTCGCGCGTACGCCAACTCCTCGGCAGCGATGAATCTGGTGCGTTCGTTGACCTCATCTGGGACGGCGGATCTGCATCGGCTGAATGAGTGGAACCGTGAATTCGTGGCGACCTCCTCGGCTGGTGCCCGTTACCAGGCCCTGGCGAATGAGATCTCTCGCGGCTTGCGTTTTATGGATGCCTGCGGCGTCAAAGACGAGGTACTGAAAACCGCAGATATTTACTGCTCGCACGAAGCTCTGCTCGTAGATTACGAACGCGGCATGCTGCGTCTGGGCACTGACGAAAACGACGAAACCAAGCTCTACGATTTGTCGGCACACCAGGTGTGGATCGGTGAGCGTACGCGTGGTCTGGATGATTTCCACGTCAACTTCTGTGCGCTGATCGCCAACCCAATCGGACTGAAGATTGGTCCGTCGATCACCCCAGAAGAAGCCGTGGCTTATGCCGAGAAGCTGGATCCGAACAAGGAGCCAGGACGGCTGACGTTTGTTGCCCGCATGGGCTACGACAAAGTCCGAACCGTACTACCCGGCGTGATCAAAGCGGTCGAAGAAGCTGGACACAAAGTCGTTTGGCAGTCGGATCCGATGCACGGCAACACGTTCACTTCTTCCAATGGCTACAAAACCCGGCACTTCGACAAGATCATCGACGAAGTACAAGGCTTTTTTGAGGTTCACCGCGCGCTGGGTACCCACCCCGGTGGAATCCACATTGAGCTGACTGGTGAAGACGTCACTGAATGCTTGGGTGGTGCAGAAGATATCACCGACGTTGATCTGCCTGGTCGTTATGAATCCAAGGTGGATCCGCGGTTGAACACCCGACAATCTTTGGAACTGGCCTTCTTGGTTGCGGAGATGTTGCGCAACTAGCGCCAGAGTTGCGGCATGTAGCCGTAACCGCCGGAGCCAAACCACCAGCTTGCCACGGCCACCGCGCTGACGGCGAGAGCCATGAGCATAACCACCAGCAAGAGTTTCATCACGGAGCGATTGCTGAGTGGTTTTTCTTTTGGCGCCGGGCTTGTTGATGCCGGCGGCTGCGGGGGAGCAACGTCAGCGCCCGGCGCAAGCGCGGTTTCGTCGTCTAACCCTTTAGTTTCGTTGAGCTCACCGATAGCGTTCGAGTTCTCGTCGATGCCAGGCTCATCGGGTGGCAGCTGGGCAGTGGCCTCAGGCAGCGGTGACTCCGCGAACGGGGTTTCTATCGCAGCCCGGTGCGCAGCTGCATTCTCAGGCACAGGCACAGCAACGTGCGGTAGGCGCAGTTCATTGGCGACGTCGTCAAGCGCATCCAGGAATTCTCGTGCATCGCGGAAACGCTCTGCGGGGTTGCGGGTGGTAGCAGATGCAACCAGCGCATCGAATAATGGCGGTACTCCGTCGATCAGATCCGATGGTGCGGGCACGTCATTGTGCAACCGTGCCAGAGCACGGCCTAGCGAAGTCTCACCGACGAAGGGAACTTTGCCGGTTAACAGCTCAAATAACACGATGCCTGCTGAATAGACGTCCGTTGCTGGGGTAATTTGTGTGCCGTCGACTTGCTCTGGCGAGATATACGAAACCGTGCCGACGATCTGATTTGATGTCTTCTGCGGGTTATTCATCGCTCGCACCAACCCGAAATCGGCGAGTTTGATACTGCCATCGGCGTCGATAAGCACATTATGCGGTTTAATATCGCGGTGAACCAGCCCGTTATCGTGGGCAACAGACAAGCCTTGTAGCACTGAGCGCAGCATCATTGTGGCCGTGGCTGGATCGAGCGGGCCGGATTCTGCTAGCAATTCGCCCAAGGTACCGCCGGTAATCAACTCGGTGATTAAAAAGATGTGCTCGCCGGTGGAGGAAAAATCGTAAACGCTCAACACATTGGGGTGGCGCAGCTGCGCCA
>NZ_JAPJNQ010000001.1:0-26420 GCF_030826625.1 Corynebacterium sp.
TCTCCCGGCTGGCCTCCGGAATGCCACTGGGCGGCGATTTGGAATTCGTCGACGAGCTCACACTATCCCGAGCGCTATCCGGCAGGCTGCTAGTGCGCTAAGGCCGTGGCTTGCCGGCGATCCAGTAGACGCACCACTGGATCGCGCCTGAATCCAGGCCATAAACATCAATGCCCAGTTGCCGGGCCTGTTTTGCCATCGCGGCTTCACCGCTAGCCCACACGTATTCCGGCCGGAAACCGGGGTCGTGCAGGGCTAGTTTTTCTATGTGCTCGCGCAGCAATTCTTGGTGCTGGGCATAAGGCCCCTTGACGACGTCTAATCCGCCCACTTTGCCCTGCCAACGCGCAAGAGCCGGGCTTTCAATATCGGCGTCGGTTTCGGCCAAGGCCACTACCCGTGAAGTCTGCAAGGTATCCGGGTGGAAGCGTTCGCAGTAATCTAAAATCGACCACACCGATGGCAGCGCCGAGGGATCGGCGACGAACAACTGATGTGGGCTGGGGTGAAACCACAGGCCGCGTGCTGTATAGATCGCGCATTCTGCACCGGGTTCGACATTAAGTGCCCAATTTAGCCCAGGTGCTGGGAAAGCATGGCCGTTTTCATCCACTCCCGTCGGTGTGGAAGCGTCGACTGTTACGCCCGTGCGTTTGCCATGCGTGGCGACGTCGAAGGTCGCGACGGCACGTTCTTGGTCCAGCGAGCGGAAAGTATACCAGCGTAGTTCTGGGCGCCACGCGGCATCGCAGGCAGCGATGGTGGCGCGTAAATTTGCACGATCACCGTCGACAAGCCTGGCCTCGAGCCCATCCAAGCTTTCTGAGGCGGTGGGCATGACTAACCCGAAGAATTCATCCGGCCCGCTGAGCTGCATATCTGCAAATTCGGGGGCGGTGAGGTGGACGCGCAAAAGCTCGTCGGCCAGTGCTTCTACGCTGAGCACCCGGCAGCGCAGGAATTCGTGGCGCGCATCGCCAGGTGGGTCGGCTAATACGGTATCGAGAAAAACGGAGTGCTCAGCAGACATGGAAAATAGTTTAGGCTACGCAAAATTAAATGCAAGCTGACTGATACTGGAGTTGATTGACGCTAAAAGCTAGCCGCCACCAAACTATTAACGCAGGCGTTCAGTACGTAATTGCTCGATGGCAGGGATCTCGAGCGGGGACAGTTCTTGCGGGGAAATGCCCATGGCCAAGGCCAAAATCAAGTCCGCGAGCTGTGGGTTGCGAGCGAGCGCAGGGCCATGCATGTAGGTGGCGATCACCGATCCCTGCACCGCGCCTTCTGCTCGGGTTTGTGCATCTACATCTGCATCGTCGAGGTTGCCCGCAGCCGCGCCGCGACGGGCCGCGTCTGCATTGCAATTGCCGATACCGGTGGTCACTGCTCCCAAAGGACTAGCATCGGGGCCGAGCAGGCTAGCACCCATATGATTTTCGAAGCCCGTCAACGGGGCAGTGAGCGAGTGGGTGACACCAGCTTGGGTGGGCTGTGAGGCGACTTCACCGATCGCGCGCTTATCCAAAGTGATCGTGCGGGCATCAACCAGGCCCAGCCCGTCGACTTCTTTGCCGGAAGCCCGGAACCGCTCGCCGACCAGCTGGAAACCAGCGCAAATCGCGAAAATTGGGGAGCCCGCGCGAGCTGCGGCGTGCAGGCCGCCGTCGGCAAGCAAATGCTCCACTGCCAGAATCTGTGCGCTATCTTCACCACCACCCAAGGTGTAGACATCCAGCTGCTGGGGCACCGGCTCGCCGAGCTTAATCGGGTGGATGCGCGCGGAAATACCACGCATCCGGGCGCGTTGGCGCAGAACCAACGCGTTACCATCATCGCCGTAGGTGCCCAGTACATCAGGCAGGACGAGGCCAATATTGAGCTCGGCGTTGCTGCCGTCGTGTGCCGTATTCGCTGCTGTGTTAGCTGCCATCTGCTAGGCCTCCTTGGAATTTGCTGTTGCCTCACCGCGCTCCAGAGCCTTTTTCAGGTCACGGAAGGCGGTGTAGTTCGCCAAAACCTCTATGCGTCCCGGTGGGCAAGCATCAATGGCTTTGAGCGGATCTTTGATTAGCTCGTGGCTGATATCGGCATAAACTAAGCGCACCGCCAGATCCGTACCGCGTTCGCCCGCGGCTTTAACAGATTGCTCACCGAAATCTTCGAAGGTGACATCCCAGAGCCAAGAAAGATCCTCGCCGTCGGCAACTTGTCCGTTCACCGCGATGACCAAGCCGGCGGCGTCGCGATCGACCATGGAAAGGGCTTCTTGCCAGCCAGCCGGGTTTTTCGCGAGCAGCAGACGGATTTCATGCTCGCCGCGAGTGATCGTCGAATAGCGTCCGGCAACATCATCGACTTGCTCGGTGGCGGTGACCGCCTCGCTGAAACCAACCCCGAAGGCTTCCACGGCAGCGGCGATGGCTTGGGTAGCGTTGCCTCGATTCGCACGGCCGGGCAGAGCAAGATTCAGCGGGTGCGCAGTGTCGGATTCGGCCTTGACGGATTCAGCCTCAGTGCCCACTGCGGAATTCCGTGTGATCCCTGCATCCGTAATCGTCCAATCCGGGCGGGGGCGCTGGAAAATCGAGCCGTCGGCAAGCGTCTTCGTTGCATACCAATGCTCGCCATCGCGCACAATCGGCCCGCCGGTGCGAGGGCAGGCGGTTGACTCGCCGAGCCAACCGCCACCGGCAGCTACCCAGACGACGTTGGCGGCATCATAAGCAACCGAAGTGATCAGCACGTCATCGCAGTTGGCGATGACCATCATCTCCGGGTGGGCTTCGATCGCCGAGCGGAGGGTGCGCTCAATCTTGTTGATCTCACCGACGCGATCCAACTGGTCGCGTGAGAGATTCAGCAGCACCAAAGCCTGCGGGTTAATTTTGTCCGCGACCTGTGGCACGTGCAGCTCGTCGACTTCCAAAGCCAACACTTCTGCGCCGCGGCCAGCCAGCAAAGCGGAGATGATGCCGGCATCCATGTTGTCGCCGCCTTCATTTGTGGCGACGGAATATTCACTGCGCAGGGCACCGGCGAGCATGCGCGTTGTGGTGGACTTGCCGTTGGTGCCCGTGACCAGCACCGCAGGGCGTCCGTCGGCAAGATTGTGCATGACGTTCGGGTCAATTTTATCGGCGAGCAAACCACCGATCATGCCGCCCGCGCCACGGCCGGTTGCGCGGGATGCCACCGTCGCCAAGCGAGCCACGGAGGTCGCCACGTGGGTGCGGGCGCGCGAGATTATGGACGCAGAAGACTTACTCGCAGAAGACTTACTCATAGCCACCTAGGATAGTAAAAGAAGCGGATGCTAGTGGGATGTGCCGATTAGCCGGAGTTGGCCGACTACTTAGCCGGAGTTGGCCGAACTATTAGTCCGCGGCCGCCGATTTGCTGGAGCCGGAGGCGCCTGCTTGCGCACCAGGCTGTGAGTGAGGTTTGCGCGTGCGGCTGCGACGGCGCTTATTCCGGCGGGATTTGCCAGCTGGTTTGCCAGTAGATTTTGCGCCGCCGGTTTGAGAATCTGCAGAGTTTGCCCCAGGTTTTGTTCTAGGTTTTGCCTCAGATTTCTGCTTAACAGGCTTAGCAGGCTTAGAAGGCTTAGCAGCTGAAGTTTTCGCAGTTGCCGATTTTCCTGGCGAGGATTTAGCAGCCGCAGATTTACTGCCAGCTTTTTGTCCACCGGACTTAACCGCGCCAGAACTAGCAAGCGCGCGTGGGTGCGTGGACTGTTCGACGGGCGCATCGGGGTCTGGGTGCGGTTTCACGCGGGTCAGGGCATCCAAAAAGGCGGTGTCTCCCAACAACGGAATGCCTTTTCGTACCGCGTGCATCGCCTTGCCACGCAGATCCGTGGTCTGATTGCACACCACAACCGAGACCCCACGATGCAAGTGCTCGCGATAGACCAGACCAGCGTTGGTCAATGCCTCGATGATGCTCTCTGGCGGGTAGCCAATTTCATCGGCAACGACAACTTCCATGCCTTCGACCAACGAACGCCCAGGCTCGTATTTTCCAGGGTTGGCGAGTGTGAGCTTGGCTTCGGCAGCTTCGACGCGCACGTGCGGACGCTGCAAACCGAAGCGATCTGCCCGCAACTCATCTGGGGCATAGGCTGCAACGAGATCGTAATCGTTGCTCGAAATTTTCGCTGCAGCATCCTGTTGCAGCAGGAAAATCTCCCACAACAAATGCGTGATTTCACGCGAAGTTTCTTCCTGGCTACGGCTAGCCCGAACCACTGAAGCCACCGGGCTAATCGCGGATAATCCCATCGCGCGGGCAACACCAGCGGCACGAATATCATGAAAATTAATTTCTTGCCGACGCGCGGTGGCCAGCGTGTCGACGATGCGCGCAGGTTGCGGCACGTGCCCAACCCGCTGGCGTTTCCGGTTGCCTTTGCGGGATCGCTTCCGGTTTGCGCGTGCGGCTGCACTCATCGCCTGCTTCGCCTCTGAGACAAGAAAACCCCAGGTGAGAGGCAAATCATGGACGATGAGTGTGCGGTCGTCGATAAGCCTGTCGAGAGGTTTTAAGATCTTGCTAAAGCGCTGTCCGTTGTTGACCTCTTCGCGAGAAAGCCCGTGATAATGGCGTGGGCCTGGATCTTCGCCTGAATTGAGTACAGCGTGGAAGCTTTCGCCGGTATCACCCGCCTCATTGAACGTGACAGCATCGACAGCAACCAGCCGGGCCGTAGAAGGGTGAATCCCGGAAGATTGCACGGTTAAAGCCAGATAGGGAAAATCCGCGACGGCTTCGCGCCGGGCTAGTTCTTTCGGGTGTAGCCCGCCAGAAGGATTGCTGGATTTATCACCGTTATTTCCACCGGTGTTCGTAGCATGAGTGGTGCGTCCGTCGCGGCCAGTGCGGCTGTTGCTATCGCTATCAGCGCGAGTGACATCGCGGTCGTCGTTGTGGGTATGCGCGGTCATTATTACAGCAGTCTAGTTCACCGGTTTACACACAGCAGAAACCGGTGAAGCTGGGCATTGCGGTTTTCTTTCTAGACGCTTGCGTGTGCCCGGTTGGCGGCAGAGACCAGTGCTTTCAGTGATGCATAGGTCGTTGATCCTGCGATGCCGACACCCCAGACGCTGGAACCATTGATGGTCGCCAAGATATAGCAAGCAGCTTCGGCATCTTCACCAGCGCTCCGAGCATGCTGCGAATATTCCAGCACCTCGATGTCCAGGCCGAGTTTGCCCAGTGCGTCGGCATAGGCAGCGATTGGGCCGTTGCCTGTGCCTTCGATGCTGCGCTCCTCGTCGTTGTGAACAACTTGTGCAGTTACCGCGGCGTTTTGCTCTTCGGTTTCTGCGTTTTTCACGCTGACGGAAATCTGCTCGAGCGGTGCGGTGTTATCCAAGTACTCGTTGGCGAAGATATCCCACATCGTCTTGGAATCGATTTCTCCGCCCTCGGCATCGGTCACAGTCTGTACGACGCGGGAGAAATCAACCTGCATGGCGCGCGGCATGGCGATGCCGTGGTCAGTTTTCATGATGTAGGCGACGCCACCCTTGCCGGACTGCGAATTCACGCGGATTACGGCTTCGTAATCGCGGCCGATGTCCTTCGGGTCGATCGGCAGATAGGGAACTTCCCAGGTGGTCTCGCGTAGCTCTTCCCAGGCAACGTCGGAGCTGCTGGCCTGGGGGTGTACGTTGGCAGCCATCGCATCCAACCCCTTGTTGATGGCGTCTTGGTGGGAACCGGAAAACGCGGTAAAGACCAGGTCGCCACCGTAGGGGGAGCGCTCGTGTACGCGCAGCTGGTTGCAGTATTCGACGGTGCGCCGGATCTGCGCGATATCGGAGAAATCGATCTGTGGGTCCACGCCCTGGGTCAGCATGTTCAGGCCCAAGGTCACCAGGTCGACGTTGCCGGTGCGCTCACCGTTGCCGAACAAGCACCCTTCGATGCGGTCGGCTCCGGCCAGGTATCCCAGTTCTGCAGCTGCGACACCTTCGCCGCGGTCGTTGTGGGGGTGCAGCGAGATGATCAGCGACTCACGGTTGTTCAGATTGCGGTGCATCCACTCGATGGAGTCGGCGTAGACATTCGGGGTGGTCATTTCGACTGTCGACGGCAGGTTGATGATCAGCGGGTTTTCTGGCGTCGGCGCCATGACCTCTGACACGGCATCGCAGACCTCTTTGGCGAAATCCAGCTCGGTGCCGGTGAAAGATTCTGGGGAGTATTCCCAGCGCCAATTGGTATCTGGGTAATCCTTGGCGATCGATTTGATCAGCTGTGCGGCGTCGGTAGCCAACGCTTTGATCGCCGGGCGATCTTTGCGGAAGACGACGCGGCGCTGCAACTTCGACGTGGAGTTATAAAAGTGCACGATGACGTTCTTCGCGCCCTCGCAGGCCTCGAAAGTTCGGCGGATCAGGTGCTCGCGAGCCTGCACCAACACCTGGATGGTGACGTCGTCAGGAATCAAATCCTGCTCGATGATCTCGCGGACGAAGTCGAAATCAGTTTGGGACGCAGATGGGAAACCCACTTCGATTTCTTTGTAACCCATGTTCACCAGCAGCTCGAACATGCGGCGTTTGCGTTCTGGGCTCATTGGATCAATCAAAGCCTGGTTGCCATCGCGCAGGTCTACCGCGCACCATTGCGGGGCGACGGTGATCTTTTTGTCCGGCCATGTGCGGTCCGGCAGTTGGATGTCTTCGACCTCTTGGGCAAAAGACAGATAGCGGTCGACCGGCATGGATGAGCCTTTTTGTTTATTCCAGGCTGGTTGGTTTTCATTACGCGGGCCGTTGGGCTTGCTTACCTGGCGAGGTGCGGAAATAAAAGCGTCGTTGGGAGACATAACGATTCCTTCGGGGTTTTGCGGTTTCGGGTGCAACGTTCACAGATTGTGCAAGAGTGTGCACTGTTTGGTCGGCTTGGTCGGCTGTGAGTGCGTGCCCGGGGAGGTGCAGCTTTCGCAATGCGAGTAACCGCGACGGGGCGCCGACCAAACTGTCGTTATTGGCTCTGAAACCCGCCGCGGCTGCTAAGGAGAAGAAAGCATGCCTCGGAAAACATGTGTTCCAGGATACACAGATTAGGTCTTGGTGTGAAAGTTGGCCTGCATTTAAGTCTGTGGTGAGCGAGACATATTATGGTATAGATAAGCATTAACCTGCGTTTTTGATCCGCAAGAACAGCAGTAACGAACGATCAGAAAGGGCAGCTGGCCTTATGGCATTAGTCGTGCAGAAATACGGGGGATCGTCCCTAGAAAGCGCGGAGAGGATCCGAGCAGTAGCAGACCGTATTGTTGCCACGAAGAAGGCTGGCAACGACGTCGTTGTGGTGTGCTCTGCGATGGGCGATACCACCGACGAGCTGCTGGATCTTGCAGCGTCGGTGAACCCAGTCCCACCGCAACGTGAATTGGATATGCTGCTGACTGCGGGTGAGCGCATCTCGAATGCACTGGTGGCGATGGCCGTGGATTCCTTGGGCGCGAAAGCGCAGTCATTCACTGGCTCCCAGGCGGGCGTGCTCACCACCGAGAAGCACGGAAACGCGCGGATTACAAACGTCACCCCAGAGCGGCTGCAGGAATCGCTGGATGACGGCAAGATCTGCATCGTTGCTGGTTTCCAGGGCGTCAACAAAGACACTCGCGATGTCACGACCCTGGGCCGGGGCGGTTCCGATACCACCGCCGTCGCCTTAGCTGCGGCGCTGAACGCGGACGTCTGTGAAATCTATTCGGATGTCGACGGCGTTTATACTGCCGACCCGCGCATCGTGCCGAATGCCCGCAAGCTCGAGCAGCTGTCTTTCGAAGAAATGCTGGAAATGGCTGCGGTTGGTTCCAAGATTTTGGTCTTGCGCAGCGTCGAATATGCCCGTGCCCACAACGTCGCCCTGCGCGTACGTTCGTCTTATAGTAACGATCCCGGCACGCTGGTGTCCGGTTCAATGGAGGATATCCCAATGGAAGATGCAGTACTGACTGGCGTTGCCACCGATAAATCCGAAGCCAAGGTGACCGTGCTGGGTATTCCCGATAAGCCGGGCGAGGCAGCAAAGCTGTTCCGTGCGATCGCCGATGCCGAGATCAACATCGACATGGTGCTGCAGAACATCTCCACCATCGAAGACGGCATCACCGATATCACCTTCACCTGCCCGCGCGAAGATGGCCCTCGCGCTGTGGAGATCTTGTCGAAGCTGAGCCGCGAAGGCAACTGGTCGAAGGTGCTTTACGACGACCAAGTGGGCAAGGTTTCGCTGGTTGGTGCTGGCATGAAATCGCACCCTGGTGTGACGGCAGATTTCACCGAAGCGTTGCGTGATGCTGGTGTGAACATGGAACTGATTTCTACGTCCGAGATCCGCATTTCGGTGTTGCTCCGCGAATCTGACTTGGAAGTCGCCACCCGCGCGCTGCACGACCGCTTCGAGCTCGGCGGCGACGAAGATGTCACCGTCTATGCTGGAACTGGACGCTAAACGCCGTAATTAATCCGCAACACTTCATCGCTCTGGGAGGAGACCACAATTATGACCACTCTCGCCGTCGTCGGTGCTACCGGCCAAGTTGGCCAAGTGATGCGCCAGATTCTGGAGGAGCGCGAGTTCCCCGCAGACAAGGTGCGTTTTTTCGCTTCTGCGCGTTCGGCTGGCACTGATCTGGACTATCGCGGCGAGCGGATCACCGTGGAAGATCTGTCGAAGGTGACCGTCGAGTCCGTCTCCGACGTGGATATCGCCCTGTTTTCGGCTGGCGGCGCAACCTCGAAGCAGTGGTCGCCGGTGTTCGCTGAAGCTGGCGCGATCGTGGTGGACAACTCCTCGGCCTTCCGTAAAGACCCCGAGGTGCCGTTGGTCGTTTCCGAGGTTAACCCGGAGGCGGTAAAAGACGTGCCGAAAGGCATTATCGCGAACCCAAACTGCACCACCATGGCCGCGATGCCGGTGATCAAGGCGCTGCACGACGTCGCTGAGTTGCGACGGCTTAATGTCTCTTCCTACCAGGCGGTTTCTGGTTCTGGTCTGGCTGGCGTGCAAGCCTTGGCTGCGCAGATTTATGAGGCCGGGGAGCATTCTGTCGATCTGACTTACGACGGCACCAAGCTCGATGGCTTGGATACCGCGCCGTATGTCGCCCCGATTGCGTATAACGCGTTGCCGTTGGCAGGAAACCTTGTCGACGACGGCTCCTTGGAAACCGACGAAGAGCAGAAATTGCGCAATGAGTCGCGTCGCATCCTCGGTCTGCCGGAGTTGCGTGTGTCCGGAACCTGCGTGCGCGTGCCTGTGTTCAGCGGCCACACGATGACGATCCACGCGGAATTTTCCCGGGATATTACCCCAGACCAGGCGGTAGAAACCCTGGAGCAAGCCCCAGGTGTCAAGGTTGTCGATGTGCCAACCCCGTTGGCCGCCACTGGTATTGACGACTGCCTGGTTGGCCGTATTCGCCAGGACCAATCGCTGGAAGGCAACAACGGCCTGGTGCTCGTGGTCTCTGGCGATAACCTGCGCAAAGGCGCGGCCCTCAACACTATCCAAATCGCGGAACTGTTGCTAGAGCGCTAAGCGAATAAACAACGCGCCGTTATTCCGGCTTGGTGTGTTCTACGTAGACAACTCCACCAGCTGGTGCGGTGCGGTCGTAGTCGACGTCGGGATCGTTTTCTAGCTCGTCGTCGATTTCGTCTTTGATGCTTTGCAGGAATTCCTCGGAGCCCATGTTGGATTGGGCAGCCAGGGTGGTCAGCTCGCGGTCGTGCTTTTTGCTGAAGCGCACGCGCGGATCAACCTTGCGGGCCATCAGCTCGCGTCCGCGACGGCGACGTTGACCTTCAGTGCGCATGGTGCGGAAATTGCGCACCCAAGCCCAGATCAGCACGACGATCAACAGCATGCCGATGTATCCCAGAACCGGGTAGACGTAGCTGACCAGCTGGCGGAAGCCAACGAAAGACAGCACGAAACCGATCAAACACGCAGCGACGTAGACGCGGAAGAACTTTTCTGGTGAGTTGCGTGTCAGGCGCTTAGCCAGTGCGTAGAACATACCGATGGCGGTGTTAAAGACCATGCCGTAAAGAACCACGGTCATGATGTGGCCCAGCACTGGGTGCAGGCTGATCATCAGCGCCAGCATCGGCATGTCAGCGTCTTTGGTGGTCTCGACGGTGAAGTACATGCTCATCACGAGCAGCAGCAACAGGGATAGGAAAACCGCGCCACCGATGGCGCCACCGATGCCGGCTTCGCGGGTGTCCATGAAGCTACCGCCGATAACGATCGCCATGGAGACGGCGACGATCACCTGGAAGGCGATATTGTTGATTGCGGAAACCCACCAGTTTGGCAGCGTCGTTTGCACTTCGGTCGAGGCTTGGGCGATGTTGTCCCAGTTCGGATCCACGGTGATGACGGTGTAGATCGCGGTACCCAGCACCATGATGATCAAGAACGGAGTGATCACGCCGATGACCGCGGTGGTCTTTTCGACGTTGAGCAAACCGACCAGGATGGTCATTACCAGCATGACGGAGGCGCCGATCCACGTCGGCCAGCCCCACGCTTCTTGCAGGTTAGAACCACCACCGGCGAACATGACGAAGCCAATGGAAAACAGCGTGGCGATGGTGCCCCAGTCGAGGATTTTCGCGATGATTGGGCTGTTGGTGATGCGATCGATCACTGCGGTGTGCTCGCGGGCTTGGTAATAACTACCCAGCTGCAAAATGGCGATACCACAAATAATCATGACGACGGAGCCAAGCAGCGCTCCGACGATTCCCCAATTGCCGAACGCCACGAAATAAGTCATGGCTTCTTGTCCGGAGGCAAAACCTGCACCGGCGAGGGTTCCGACGAACGCCATCGAAATGGCCAACGATCGTTTGAGCATGAAGAAAACAACTCCGAATCTGTGATCACGCTGTGAAAGCGCGTCCGAAAACTAAAAACGAAATAAAGAAACGTTGAACGGAATATAACAGTTTCTGAGTTTAATTGTCGTATTCTGCGAGAATATCTTTTCGCGCCCGCGCGACACGGGAGCGAATCGTGCCCACCCGTACCCCCGCGATAGCGGCGGCTTCCTCATAGGAATAGCCCAAAACCTGTGTTAAAACGAGCGCTTCTCGACGTTCATCGGGTAGCGAGGCGATCATTGCGCGCGTATCAATCCATTCACTCCAGACTGCGGAGTCTTCGTGGGCGGGGTTGAGGTCTTCTAATTCGGAATGAGATTTTCGCGGGCGGGCGCGCTCGTGGCGAATATTGTCGATCCAGACCCTACGTGCGAGTGACAGTAACCAGGTGCGCGCGGTGGAGCGCCCGGCAAAACGGGGGAGTGCGCTCATGACGCGCACGTAGGTGTCTTGTGTGAGATCGTCTGCGGGCTCGGGGCCAGCCAGGTGGGCAAGAAAGCGCCAGACGTCGTCATGAGTTTCTTTAATGAACGCGGTCAAAGCTGCGCGATCACCACGGCCAGCTTGCAAAGCTAGCTGCGTGGTGCGGGCGTCTCGGCTCGCAGGGGTGGGTTGCGCGTTCACTCCGATGACGTTACCAGCGCTGTTTGAGTTTGCTGTGGACCGTTTTCTGGTGCCCTAGTGGCTTTGCGCACTCGCATGTATGCAAGTAGACTATCAATAGACCTCGACCCCATAAGAGCGTCTAATCAATCGCTAACAGGAGTGAGCATTTCCATGACTAAGAACATTGATGACAAGCTGGATCTTGGCCAGCGGGAGGACGCCCCAGGCACTACCACTCGTCAGGGTGGTCAGCCAATTGCCTCGGAAAACATTTCCATCACCGCTGGACCACAAGGTCCTAACGTTTTGAACGACCTGCAGCTGATTGAGAAGCTGCAGTCCTTCAACCGTGAGCGCGTTCCAGAGCGCAACCCACACGCTAAGGGTCACGGTGCTTTCGGTGAATTCCATGTCACCGAGGACGTTTCCAAGTACACCAAGGCGGACTTGTTCCAGCCGAACAAGGTCACCCCGATGGGTATCCGTTTCTCCACCGTTGCTGGTGAGCAGGGCTCGCCTGACACCTGGCGTGACGTGCACGGATTCGCTTTGCGTTTCTGGACCCAGGAAGGCAACTTCGACATCGTCGGTAACAACACCCCGACGTTCTTCCTGCGCGACGGCATCAAGTTCCCTGATTTCATTCACTCTCAGAAGCGCACCGGCGCGTCCGGCCTGCGTGATGCTGATATGCAGTGGGATTTCTGGACTCGTACTCCAGAATCAGCACACCAGGTGACCTACTTGATGGGTGACCGCGGTACGCCAAAGACCTCCCGTCACCAGGACGGCTTCGGCTCCCACACCTTCCAGTGGGTAAACGCAGAAGGTGAGGCCTTCTGGGTGAAGTACCACTTCAAGACCCAGCAGGGTTGGGAGTGCTTCACTGATGAAGAAGCAGCTGAGATGGCTGGTCAGAATGCCGACTACCACCGTGAAGACCTCTTTAACGCGATCGAGAACGGCGACTACCCACGTTGGGACGTCTACGTGCAGATCATGCCGTTCGAAGACGCTGAGAACTACAAGTTCAACCCATTCGACTTGACCAAGGTCTGGTACACCGAGGACTACCCATTGCAGAAGGTTGGGTACTTCGAGCTGAACCGTAACCCACGCAACAACTTTGCGCAGATCGAGCAGATCGCCCTGGACCCATCCAACATCGTTCCAGGTACCGGCCTCTCCCCGGACCGCATGCTGCAGGCTCGTGCGTTCGCATACGCTGACCAGCACCGCTACCGCATCGGCACTAACTACCGCCACCTGCCGATCAACCAGCCAATCAACCCTGTGAACACCTACAATCACGAGGGTTCGATGCAGTACAACTTCAACGGGCCGGATCAGCCGGTCTACAGCCCGAACCGTTTCGACAAGGGTGCTGGTTTCTTGGATGACGGTGAAACCTCCTCGTCCAACCACACCAGCTACGGCCAAGCTTCCGACTACTACGTCAACCCTGACCCACACGGCACCGACCTGGTTCGTGCGGCATACGTCAAGCACGAGCAGGACGATGACTTCACGCAGGCACGTAAGCTGTACGAAGAAGTCATGAATGACGAAGAGAAAGATCGTCTGTCGCACAACATTACGAACGCGATGGCTGGCGTTTCTGAGGGCGTCGAGCAGCGTGTCTACGAGTACTGGGACAACGTTCACGAAGACTTGGGCGCAGCAGTGCGCAAGAAGTTCGCTGAGAAGTACAAGAACTAAGTTTTCTTGTCGCTAGCGGCGGAGTGCGTATCCGTTAGCTTGTCCGTTAGCTAGCTTCTCGCGCAGGGGTCACATCGATCAATCGGTGTGGCCCCTTTTTCGTGTGTTCGCAGGCATGTCCGTCGATAGGGCTGTGATCATTGTTGTTTATGTGACTCGCCGAGCTTGTTGCCGCACCACGTGGGCCTGAGCAATTAATGTGCCAGGGTATGAACGATTCTTCGTCCGCAATTAACTCTGTCGCCACCTCGCAACAAGCTGCCGTGGGTGGTGCAGGGCAATCACGGCTAGGTGCGGGGGGCGCATCAGGCGGCCGGATGCGCGGCTTGGTGATGTTGCTGTGCGTTCTGTTGCCACTGGCGGTTGGTGCGGTGATCGCGGCTGTAGCGTCGTTGAGTCCGTCTGATAGTTGGTCTTCGGCAGATGAACCGACTGGGGCTCCGGTTGTACAAAGCCCGGGCGTCGACCGCAGCGAGTTGATCGACGCTCGTCGTGCTGCTGGTCAGGCTTCGTCGCAGGCTGGCATTTTGCAAAATGCGATCGACGAGGTCATCGCCGGCCTCGAAGGGGTAGACGGCGAAACTGAAGAATTGGTTGGCGCCATCGGGGAGGCCGCCGCTGGTGCAGACCGTTTGCGCCAAGGCATGGTCGAGCTACAGGCCGGCACCGGAAATATGGGTAGCGGGGCCAGTGAGCTTGCCGACGGCGTTGGCCAGGCGGTTGATCAGGTTGTTGGTTTCGGCGTGGTGCAAGGGCAGTTGTTGGAAGCGACTGATAATGCCATCAATGAGCTGCGTGATGTCAATGAGCCGGAAGCTAAACAGGCGATCGAGACGTTGGAAGGCGTGCGTCGTCAGATCGAGAACTTCAATTTTCAGACTGAAATCGCCAATGACTTATTGGCGATGAAGAAGGGATCGCGTGACTTAGCGAACCAGCTTAATGTTCCTGGCTATGGCTTCCACGACGGCGTGTATCAGTTGACCAATGGGGCGAAGGAGCTTTCTGCTGGATTGCAGGAGCTGCGTACTCGCGTCGAAGAGGCTACCGCGGGGCTGGATGAGTTTGACGGTGGTGCGGATCGCCTAGAGATGATGGCGAAGAGCAATAAACAAAAAACGGATGCGGTCAGCCGCGCGATCCCGGCTGGGCCGACTGGTGATGCCGAAGGCGAAGTGCAGCAGGTACAGGGCGTGTTGCCGCCGGTTGTTGCCATGCTGGTGGCAGCGCTGGTGATGTTGGCTGGCGTAGTCATGGCTGTGATGAGCTATTTCTACGCGGCGGCATGGTTGGTACAGCTTGCCGGTGGTGTGCTGGCGGCAGCTAGCGGCGCGGTGCTCGTCGGTCTGCTTGGCGACGGTCTGGGGGCTGCAACCGTTGCCATCGCTGCGGGGGTTTCCGCGTTGAGTGCATGGGTTGCTGCTGGCGTGACCTGGGCGCTGATGCGCATTGCCGGTATGCGAGCAGGCCTGGTGATTGCCGCTATCGCCGGTATTGCCCAAGTCGGGGTTGTAGGTTGGGTCTGGCAGGCTGCTGCGAGCTCCGAGGTTGCAGCAGCGTGGTCGGCAGTGGCGGGCTTGCTGCCGCTGCATTGGTCGACTACCGCACTGAGTACTGTCGCCAATGATGGTGAAAGTTTAGGGCTGTGGTTAGCTCTGGTGGTGCTTGCAGTCAGCGCGGTGATTGGTGTGATTGTGGCGCCGTTGTTGTCTCGCCGTCGTACGAGCTAGTTTCGTTATAACGAGATTTCGTCGGGCTCACCATAGAACTCTTCCGGAATGGAGAGTGGGGTGGGCCCTTCTTCTTTAAACTGTGCCAGCCGCGGTTTCCATTCTTTTGGCAAAGATCCAAGTTGTTCTAGCTCGTTGGTTTTCCGGTTAACCATGATCGGGCCTTTTCCAGGCTCTGGTTTGGCAGGGGCGAATAGCCACCAAGTTTCGGTTTCTGCAGCTCCGGAGAGTTTTCCACGGCGCTGGTATACCCAACGTGCGGCTTCATAAAAGGTGATCTGTTCGGAAGATTCCATGGGGATAGTTTAGTGCTCGATAGTGATCTTTGCGACATAGCACTTATTGGACGAATCTGGGTTTCGTTGTGAGCAGGCGCGATTGTATGCGCTCAGATTAATGTGCAATTTTTTCATCGATGTAGTGAAAATCATTGCAGAAAAGATTGTGTACTGAATCGATTCAGGTTTAGATTTATAGCTAACTATTTTGGACTACCAAAATAGTGTTTCGTGCACCTACATACGTGGGAGTGCACTTGGCTTTTTGAAGAGAAACTCGGAGACCATACCGTGGCTAAAAAGAAATCAGTTGGCGTAACTGCCTGCGCAGTTTTCGCCCTGAGCTTGGGCCTGTTGAGCCCAATCAATACTGCCCATGCGCAGGAAGCTGCAGAGCCAACTGCTACTTCTCAAACCCAGCTTTGCCCAATCGTGGATTTTGCCGTGTCGTCGTCGGCATTTTCTTGGACGATTTCGCCGGAGCATGCAGATAAATTCAACAACACTGACCGTGCCGTGCAACGTGATGAAAAAGGCCAGCCAGTAAGCGTTGGATTCCGCGGACAGGATGAAGGCACGTTGGTAAAGGTCGATGCGGATAATCGTATTGCAGATGCAATCGTTACCGGCAAGGGAGACATTACGATCGGCACCGATACCGTTAGTTCTCCAATTGTAACCGTCAAGCCGGACAAAAAAGTTTCTGTCAACGCGGTTTATAACGGAGTCTCACAAACTCTTGCCACGGGGACTTTGACTAATGAGCAAGCCGTAAATCATGATGTGCTCGGCAGCCATACTGTTTTGTTCCGTGGCGAAATTACTGACTTGACCTTCAGGTCTGTCATTTCAGCCGATGTGCAAGCCGCGCTGTCTGGAACGCTGACTGTATATGGTGAAGTTGCGCCAGTGCGTAAGGAAAACTGCACCGAGGAAGAAAAGAAGGGCGTACAAGGACCGCGTGGTCCGATCGGACCACAAGGTGATCGCGGTCCAGCAGGTCCAGCAGGCCCTCCGGGTGAGCGTGGACCACAAGGCCCAGCAGGTGGCCCGGCCGGTCCAGCGGGTCCAGCGGGTGAAAAAGGACCACAAGGCGAGCCAGGACCGGCAGGTCCTAAAGGCGAGCAGGGTCCAGCAGGAGAGAAAGGCCCCCAGGGTCCAGCAGGGCCTAAAGGTGAGCAGGGTCCAGCAGGAGAGAAAGGACCCCAGGGTCCAGCAGGCAAGCCGGGCGAGCGTGGACCAAAGGGCGAACAGGGGGAACAAGGTAAGCCAGGTGCAGATCTAAAGATCTCCAAGCAATATGACGATGCTCAAGGCAATCGCGTCGTTGAGCTCACCAATGGCCAGAAGATTGTCATTCCGAAGGGCAAAGATGGCGCCCCAGGTAAAGATGGCGCTGCTGGTAAAGACGGTGCACAAGGTGAGAAAGGTCAGGACGGCAAAAATGCCGCACCACTGACCATCGTCGGGCAGGAGATCAAAGACGGTAAAGTCATCGTGAAATTCTCTGATGGCAGCACCGTCGAAATCCCATTGCCGAAAGACGGCAAAGACGGTAAGGACGGCAAGCCAGGACCACAAGGTGAGCCAGCGCCGCATTCGTCGTCAAGCTTTGGTGGCATCATCGCTTCGTTCCTGAAGTCACTGGTTAACTTGTCTACCGGCATTCCATTAATCGGCGGAATTATCGGCAAACTTCTGCAATTTTTCGAGTCTCTGACCGGCATGAAGTTCTAGCAAGCAAACTGCCCTGCTGGGAAGCCCTTAAGCGCCGCATTTTACCTTTCGAGGTGGAGTGCGGCGTTTTTATGAGCTAAAAGGGCGTTTACCGGGGTTAAACGAAGCCCGAGCCGGAAATAGTCGGGGGTAATCATGTCTATTGTGTCTTTTTTACAAATAGTGGACGAAAAAGGCCGGTTTCAGGGGGCTTATTTGCAAAAAAGACACAATATTCTGGTCGACGCCCCGACCAGACACACTTTTTGTCGCACAACCCGCACACCCACAACCCGCATATCCCGCTCGTGGACTTGGGGAGGTGTGAATAGCAAAAGGCCGGAAAGCAAAAGCTTCCCGGCCTTGTATTTGTCGGGGCGACAGGATTTGAACCTGCGACCCTCTGCTCCCAAAGCAGATGCGCTACCAAGCTGCGCTACGCCCCGCCATCGCGATGAAGTATTAATTTCTGCGACTTGGATATCTTATTATAGCGCTATACAAAAGTGCAAATCGTTGTTCTGTTGAATGTAAAACTGCAGCGTATAGCGCTAAAATCGGGGCAGAAAGCAGCGCTAAACTATGAGCATCACTCGTCTTTTTCTGTAATGCGCAACAGTGTCGCCGAAGGCCTACAGAACAACCGCACCGGTGCATACTTCGAAGTGCCTAAACCATTCGACACGTGCATCGCCATGCCGTCGAAATCATGCAGCCCCTGCACACGTTCACGATCAATTCCGCAGTTCGTCACCAAAGCCTTCGAGCCTGGCAAACATACCTGGCCACCGTGCGTGTGCCCCGACAGTGACAGCTGATAACCATCGGCGGCGAACCGTTGCAACACGCGCGGTTCCGGGGAGTGGAGTAGCGCCAATGCAAGATCCGCATCTGGATTGGGTGGCCCCGCGATCTCGTCGTAGTCATCGAAATCATGATGCGGATCATCCACGCCGGCGACCGCCAAGCGCACATTCCCCACACGAAACTCGAGGCGCTTCTGGTTTGCATCCTGCCAGCCGCGCTCGATGAACGCTGCTCGCATGTCCCGCCAGGGCAAATCCACATACGATGGCGTCCGCTTCTTCCCTGTTAAATACTGAAACGGGTTGACCGGTTGTGGGGCCCAATAGTCGTTCGTGCCCCATACGAATAGTCCCGGCGTATTCAGCAGCGGTTCCAATGCGCGCAATACGTGTGGTACTGCGTGCAGATCGGATAGATTGTCACCGGTATTAACCACCAAATCAGGCTGCAAACGAGCCAAGTCCTGCACCCAGGCAATCTTCTTGTCCTGGCCTGGGATCATGTGCAAATCAGAAACGTGCAGCAAACGAAATTCCGTCTGCCCGTGCGAGCTACGTTTTTTGCTCAGCGTTCCCTTAGGCAACAGCGGCAAGGTGTATTCCTTGAGTTCGAAGCGGTTGAGCTCTGAAACCGCCCACGCTAGCGTGCCGAGTCCTGCACCCAGGCCAGCCACGGTAGTAGAGGCAAGTGCTGTCTTCCACGAAATATTCACTCGCCCGAGTTTAGCCAGGCTGGTTTGAACTGGCGAGTATCTTGGGATGTATGAGTGACAACAATGCAAAAGCTGCTGCGAACAACACCGAAGGATCGCTGAAAGAACGAATCCGCCGGGATCTGACCACCGCAATGAAAGCGAAAGACAAGCCCACCACGTCCGCGCTTCGGATGCTGCTGGCTGCCATCCAGGCTGAAGAGACCTCCACTGGAACGCGAAGCGAACTGACTGACGAGCAAACCCTGAAAGTAATCGCGCGTGAGATTAAAAAGCGTCGCGAGTCTGCCGAGATCTACCGTGATAACGGCCGTGATGAGCTTGCCGAGGCCGAAGAATCCGAGGCTGGCGTTTTTGAAAACTACCAACCACAGCAATTGAATGACGACGAACTGGGTGAGCTTGTCGACGGCGTCATCAGTGAAATTTCCGCCGACGCTGGTGAACAGCTGAGCATGAAGCACATGGGGCAGGTTATGAAGTCTGCCAACGCAAAAGCCTCCGGACGCGCAGATGGTAAGCGCATCTCGGAGGCTGTGAAAGCTCGGCTGGCCGGTTAGAAATTAAACAGGTTGCGTAGCTCTTCAGTTGCGTTTTGAATCTCTTGCTCGAGATTAAACTCAATCGGCGGTGGGGGCTGCTGTCCACGTGATGCGGTGCCGCCGCTGCGCCCGGAATTGGTTGAATCCCCTGGCGAAGGGCTCGGGCGCGTGGAACCATCAGAAATCTGCAAAACCACGACGCTGTTGGCGGGTCCTTCGAAGACTGCATTGACCACACGGCCTACGGATGTTCCATTTCCAGCGACCCGTTCAGTACGCACTTCTAAGCCGGCCTCGGCCAAGCGCTGTCGTGCATCTGCTTCACGCAGTCCACGCACTTCGTTGAGCTTGGCGGCGTCAAGGCCTTGGTCAAAAACCGGATCGTATTCGCCGATACCGCCGTTGATGGCACGGGGTAGGTTATTCGCCATGTTGTAGAACGAACGCGCCGGCTCGGTGCCGCCGAACAGGTTACCGTTGGAGCATTGGCGAACCGGGCTTGTACACAGCGACATCGTGGTGGTGCTGTCGTTGAAAACATACGGTGCGGCAGCGATTCCGGAATTGAACGCCAAGAAGGCTGCAGAGAAGTTTTCGTTAGTCGTGCCGGTTTTTGCTGCCATGGTGCCGGGGAAGCCTTCAGCATTGCGGGCATTCGCTGCAGTACCGGATTTGCCATCTTCTGTCATCGCTTGCGACAAGGCGTCGGCAGCGTTGTGGTCCATGACGTTTTCACACGGGGTGCGCTCCAGGTATACCTCTTGGCCGTTGCGGTCATAGATGGCATCAATTGGATTCGGTTCACACCAGGTGCCGCCCGAAGCCAATGAAGCACCGACGTTGGATAGCTCTAGTGCGTTGACCGGGGTGGAGCCCAGCACATAAGAGCCCAAGTTGGCATCTTTTTGGAACTGCGCGATAGAGCGTTCACCGTCGTGAGTGCCTTCGTCCGCGTAGCTACGCAATCCCAGTGCGACAGAAAGATCCACCACGGCTGGCACGCCAACACGTTCCATGAGCTGAACGAATGGGGTGTTTGGCGAATGCGCCAGCGCGTCGCGAAGCGACATGGATCCGGCGAATTCACCAAAGTTTTCCACGCAATAGCGGTTAGGAGGGCAATTTGGTGCGCCACCGTGCCCTAATCCTTCGGCTTCGTAGCGAGGAGGAACAGACACTTGCTGCTCAATACCCATGCCATCTTCGATTGCAGCGGCAGCAGCGAAAACTTTAAAAACAGACCCAGCGCCGTGGCCTACCAACGAGTAAGGCTGCGGCAGGATGGTCTCACCAGCTTCCTGGTCCAGCCCATAATTGCGCGAAGAGGTCATCGCCAGGATCCGACGGGAATCCGGGCTCGGCTCAATGACGTTGAGAACCTCTGCTACACCAGCGGCGTGCGGATCAGTATAACTGGATACTGCACGCCGAGCCTCGTATTGCACTGCTGGTTCGAGTGTGGTGTGGATATCGTATTTACCGGCCATGAGCTCTTCTGTGGTGATGCCGCGTTCTGCTAGGTATTGCAGTGCGAAATCGCAGAAGAAACCCGCATCACCAGCTGCGATGCAACCGTTGGCAAGTGTGGCAGGAGATTCCAGAACACCGAGAGGTTCGGCAGTGAAACCATCTGCGGCTTCTTGGTCCAGATAACCGTGATCGACCATCGCTTGCAGCACCGTATTACGACGATCGGTGGCACCATCCGGGTTGGTATATGGGTTGAGGTACTCAGAAGACTGCACCATTCCAGCCAACATTGCAGACTGCGGAACTGACAGCTCAGCTGCAGAGATGCCGAAATAAGTACGCGCGGCAGCCTCGATGCCATAGGCATGGTTGCCAAATGGCACCAAGTTCAAATAGCCGGCAAGGATATCTTCTTTGCTTAGACGATCATCCAAATCGGCGGCGACGCGAATCTCGCGCAATTTACGAGTAACTGTCTGCTCAATCGCTGCCCGACGCTCTTCGTCAGTTTCGGCGTCGACAAGCAAAGCCCAGTTTTTGGCGTATTGCTGGTGAATCGTCGATGCACCTTGTTGCACCCCGCCGGCAGCGATATTTGCTGCCAATGCACGCAGATAGCCGTGGAAATCGACGCCTTCGTGCTCGTAGAAACGGTTATCCTCGATAGCAACGATGGCATCTTTCATGGCCTGCGAGATTTCCTCAGGCGGAACCTCATGGCGACGTTGGCTGAAAAAATTCGCCAACACGTTGCCCTCACTGTCATACATTGTGGACACGCCAGGGGCGCCGCCCTCCTGAATATCGGTGAGGTCAGATTCCATCGCCTGTTCGGCGCGCGCTGCAGTCGCACCACTGATACCGACAACTGGCGCGATCGCTGCGGCGATTACCGCAGACACACCGAGCGTTGCCAGCAAAATGGTGATCATCGATTTGGAATAAGACACGATAGATACTTTACGCAGTAAAGGTGTGTGAGAAAACTACTCACTCCCCCTATAAGTGTGACGCATTCGACAAGTAAGGTGCTGGGGCCTAAACTATCCGGAACATCTCAGCGGAAGCCACGCCCTCGCTGTCGACAATGAGGAGACATTTCATGTCCGCCACACCCGGCAATTACCAGCACAATTCAGCCTATCGCGGTGCTTACAGCCGGAAAGCTACAAAAATTTCTGCGGCAACGGTCGAGCGCGGTGAATGGGTAGCGCAAGCGAAATGTCGCAACGGGGATCCGGATGCCCTATTCGTGCGTGGGGCAGAACAACGTAAAGCTGCGATGATCTGCCAGCACTGCCCAGTCGTCATCGAATGCTGTGCAGATGCTCTAGATAATGAGGTTGAGTTCGGTGTCTGGGGCGGACTGACTGAACGTCAACGGCGTGCCATCCTGCGGAAACACCCGCATGTCACCGATTGGGCAAGTTATTTGTCCAACGGTGGCGAAATTTAGCGGATCCCATTCTTTAGCCTCTAGTCGCGCTTGTCTCTAGTCGCGCTGTAGGTGAAACTGTAGAATTAAGGACATGAAAAAATGGGAATACGCAACCGCACCTGTCCTTGTTCACGCTACGCAGCAGATCCTTAACAGCTGGGGTGAAGACGGCTGGGAGCTCGTCACCATCATTCCTGGGCCGAACCCAGAAAACCTCGTCGCCTACTTCAAGCGCGAACTGGCCTAGTAATGGCCGAGAACAACGCTCAAAACGCTGCCGCCATGAACGCTGGATCGAACACTGCATCCGTGGATGTTAAAGACCGTTTGCAAGAGCTCGGCATCGAATTGCCGGGTGTAGCCAAGCCATTGGCTGCTTATGTGCCAGCGAAGCGCGTGGGCAATCAAGTATGGACATCCGGCCAGCTTCCGCTTGTCGACGGCGAACTTGCCGCCACAGGTTTGGTGGGCAGTGATGTTTCCGCTGACGAGGCATATTCGCTAGCGCGCATCTGTGCTCTCAACGCATTGGCTGCTGTGGATGCCGAAGTAGGTCTGGACAACGTCGCCAGTATTTCTAAGCTGGTTGGGTTTGTTGCCAGCGCGCCGGGCTTTTACGAGCAGCCATCCGTCGTCAATGGCGCTTCCGAGTTGGTTGGCGAAATCTTCGGCGAAGCGGGCGTACATGTTCGTTCTGCCGTCGGTGTGGCAGTGCTGCCGAAGAATGCACCGGTGGAAGTAGAAATGGTCGTCGAATTGCGAGCAACCTCGTAGCTTCGTCGGTTAGCAACCTCGTAGCTGCGTCGGTTATCTGCGTGGTGGACTCACGTGGCGGGCTCACACGGCGGACTTACAACGTTCGCATGTGAGACCAGTCTCGTGTGCGCTATTCAGCGTGGATTTACCGCGCAGGTTATCCGAGCAAATGGGAAATTCTAGTACGGTAGAAGACATGAAGCATCCTGCTTATAGTCAGCTTCGCCCCGTAACTCCGTCGGTGGGAGTCGTGCTTTGCGCCAATCCCAGCTACGCGGCTTTGGAGGGTACGAACACCTGGATCATCCGGGCGGGCGAAGACGACCGAGCAATAGTCGTTGATCCTGGCCCAGAAGATGAAGGCCACCTCAATGTTGTTCGTGGAAAAGCGAACCAAGTTGGGCTTACTTTATTGACGCACCGGCATTACGATCATGCCGATAGCGCGGAACGATTCCGGCAGTTGACCGATGCGCCAGTACGCGCTTTTGACCCAGGCTATTGTGTCGGTGGCGAAGCATTGCAGGACGGCGAAATCATCTCTATTCCAGGGGTGACCCCGCAAGTCGAAGTTGTGCATACCCCAGGGCACACCTCAGATTGCGTGTGTTTTTTTGTGTGGTCATCGACGCCTCACGAATCACAACTCGAAGGCATCATCACCGGCGATACGATTGCCGGGCGTCACACGACCATGATTTCTGAAACCGACGGTGACCTTGGGCAATACCTAGACACACTGCACATGTTGCAGAAACGCGGCCAAGGGGTACCACTGCTTCCCGGGCACGGCCCCGACCAGGAAAACGTTGCCGAATGGGCAGAAAAATATCTGGAGCGACGCCAGTACCGTCTCGACCAAATCCGTGAACTGAGAGCTCAGCACGGCGACGGCGTTGACTTGAAAACACTGATTGATGCGATGTATCAAGACGTCGACCCAGTGCTGCGTCATGCTGCTGAGCAGTCAACGCGGGTGGCGTTGCGCTACTTGGATGGGAAAAGTCGCGCTGCTCAGTAAAAACTAAGATCGAAAGAATTATTGGGTCACGCTGTGTCGTGGAGCTCTGTTGCAATATTAAAGCCTCGCTGAGTGTCTAAGCTCAGCGAGGCTTTCGTTTATTTTCTCGGTTCGAGAATGCGCGTATAGGCCGCTAGTCTCTAGCGTGCTCCTATAGTGTGCGCCGCTGCGTCAAAGTGCCTGCCTGTAGAAGCGCAGGGTGTCGACGCGCCAGGGTGCCGCTGAGGGTGCCGCTGCGCCAGGGTGCTGACGCGGCTAAAGCGCTTAACGAGCGCGGCGTGCCAAGTGCTCGGTGTCGACGATGAGCACCGACTTGCCCTCCAGGCGGATCCACCCACGATGAGCAAAGGTTGCTAATGCTTTGTTCACGGTTTCACGGGAAGCGCCAACTAACTGGGCGATTTCTTCCTGGGTGAGGTCGTGGTTGACGCGCAACGCACCGCCTTCTTGAACTCCGAAGCGATTCGCCAACTGCAGCAAGGTCTTAGCGACGCGTCCCGGAACGTCGGTAAAGATCAGGTCAGCCAAGGAAGCATTGGTACGACGCAGACGACGTGCCAGCACGCGCAGCAGCTGCTGTGCAATCAATGGGTGATCAGATACCCATTTCTGCAGCATCTCCGAGTTCATGGTGGCAGCGCGTACTTCAGTCACACAGACAGCAGAGGAAGTGCGAGGACCTGGATCGAAGATGGACAGCTCACCGAACATGTCGGATGGGCCCATGACGGTCAAAAGGTTTTCACGGCCGTCGGGGGCATGGCGGGCAAGCTTAATTTTTCCGGAGGTGATGATGTAGAGGCGATCGCCTGGTTCACCCTCCTCAAAAATGGTGGTACCGCGTGGGTATTTCACCGTTTCCATCTGCTCGATGAGGTTGTCGACTGCTTCCGGATCTACGCCCTGGAAAATTCCGGCACGCGAAAGGATATCGTGTACTTCTTCCACTTCAAACTCCTTGGACTAGGCTCGTTTAGCTCTGATTGCTGATGTTATATACCCCACTTTAATGGGCATGCTGTTCTAATGGGTATAAATCAGAAAACTGATTGTATTTAGCCTTCTTGGCTGGCGCCAGGATTTTCTGCAGCGCTAGCTAAAACACTCGCTTCTAGCCTTTCCATCCCCATGGCAAAAATTGCCAGGGCGATGGGAACGATGACAGTAAGAGCAATCATGGCACCATCATAATAGACGAATGATGCTGTTAATTTGATCGGTCATCATTGTAATTATCTAAGTTTTAGCTGGGAATTCTGACCAGCAAACTGAAATCGCTTGCGTGTGCTGGGGCTGTATTAATCTAGGTGATAATGAATAAGCAGATCGCCCTGATTAGTGTTATCACCTTGGTGCTTACCGCAATAGTGGGAGTGGGTGCCTATGTGATGTTGCAAAATTCCCCTGGTAATACAGCTAAGAGCACCGGAAATGCTGAGCATGCTGATACGTCGAGCGCGGGCTCGCAAACAGTGCCTGTCGACGATGATGCCGATGCAGGACTAGATTTAGCTGGCATTTCTCGACCTGCATGTCCGAGTTCGACGGTGCCCGGTGCCGGGGTTGAACTACCGTGCCTCTCGGAGCAGCAAGCCGTCGACAAGCACGATGGGCCCAACAATCACGCCGACGATACTGCGGTGACCGTGGTCAACATGTGGGCGTGGTGGTGCCAACCGTGTCGTGAAGAGATCCCTTACTTGGAGCAAGTACAGCAACAACACCCGGAATGGACGATCGTCGGCGTGCACGCGGATCAAAACGCAAAAAATGGCGCGGGTATGTTGGAAGAAATGGGTGCGGATTTCGTTAGCTACCAAGATTCACACAACAAGTTCGCTACGGAGCTTGCGCTGCCGGGAGTAATCCCGATAACGATTGTTTATGTTGGTGACCAGCAAAAGAAAGTGTTTGCGCAGCCATTCCGTTCGGCCCAAGAGATTATCGACAGCATAGAAGGTGTTTTGTAATGGTCGCACAGAGCGACAGACCCGGGCAGAACATCGCTGTGCAACCCGAGCGTGCCCCGGAATGGCTACAGAAACTAACGCAGCTGCACGACGATCGGCTGCAGCGATTTTTGCCCAATCGGCGCCCCAAAGAATTTAAGCTGCCAGAACCGGCCACGAAGAAACACGCGGCAGTGCTAGTGCTATTCGGTGGTGCAGCATCGCCAAATCAAGCTGGACATGCGCCCGATGATGCCACGGTGCTGCTGACCCACCGACACCCGGGTATGCGCAGTCATTCTGGGCAGATTGCATTTCCGGGCGGCCGAATTGATGACAGCGACGTTTCGCCGGTCGATGCAGCGCTGCGGGAAGCATGGGAAGAAACCGGGCTCAACAGGTGCAACGTCACCCCGTTGAAACAATTCCACGAGCTGGCGATTCCCGTGACCGGCAACCAGGTCTATCCGGTGCTGGGCTACTGGGACAAACCATCCGCTGTGAAGGTGACCAGCCCTGATGAAGCAGATGACGTATTCACCGTGCCGGTAGCAGAATTATTGGCACCAGAAAATCGTTTTGCCATCCGGCATGGTTCCTGGGTGGGGCCGGCATTCAACGTTCACGATTACCTCGTCTGGGGCTTTACCGCCGGGGTGCTCAACGCGATTTTCCAACTATCGGACTGGGAACGCGACTGGGATAACTCCAATCCCATCGAATTGCGTACTGCCTTAGAAATGTCCCGTAA
>NZ_JAPJNQ010000001.1:26520-104358 GCF_030826625.1 Corynebacterium sp.
TAATGAGCCGCTGCGCTAGAACATAATGAGCCGCTGCGCTAGAACATAATGAGCCGCTGCGCTAGAACATAATGAGCCACTGCACTAGAACTTGCTAGAGCTGGAAGCGAGTAGAATTTTCCCGTGACAGAATCAATTTTCGTTGACCTCATCATCATCCTGGTCATCTTGACCAGCATTGGTATCGGTTGGCGGCAAGGTGCGATTGCGTCGATCCTTTCATTCATCGGCGTGATCTCTGGCTTGATCATCGGTGGTGCCGCCGCGCCACTGCTGATGGGCTTGACCGAAAAAACATTGGCACGATTCGTGCTGGCGATCGGTGTGCTGATTATCGCTGCTGGTCTTGGCCATTTATTAGGGATCACGCTGGGGTTGAAAGTGCGTGATGCCCTGCGTTTGAAATCGCTGCAGACAGTTGACTCTGCCATCGGCTCCATCGCCCAAGCTGTCGCGGTGGCGGCGTTGATCTGGTTGGTATCCATTCCGATAGTGACAGGCACCTCTGGCGCTTTCAGCCAAATGCTACGCAGTTCCGCGGTGCTATCCACCATGAACTCGTTGGCTCCCGACCGTGCTGCGCGATTGCCTGCGCAGATCTCGGCGATGCTCAATGAATCTGGTCTGCCGCCACTGGTTTCTCCATTTGAGAATCACCAAAATTCGCGACAAGTCGAAGCACCACGCATCAATGTCGATAACGAACAGATGGTCCATGATGTGCGCCCATCAGTGATCCACGTGATGGGTGAATCGGATCAGTGCCGCAGGCGGCTAATGGGGACGGGATTCGTCACACAAGAAGACTATATTCTCACGAATGCCCACGTCGTTGCCGGTACACATAGCGTGCGCGCCGATACCGTCGTCGGCGTGCGTGAAGCTGAGGTGGTCTACTACAACCCGGATATCGACATTGCTGTGCTACACGTGCCCAACCTTGGGCTTCCGGCATTGCAATGGGCAGAACAACCAGCGGTGACGGGGGATGATGCCGTCGTCATGGGCTTCCCGCTTTCGGGTCCTTTCGATGCCTCACCTGCCCGCGTCCGCGAGCAGATTCGGATTTCCGGGCCGGATATTTATGCGCAAGGCAGAGTAGAGCGCGAAGTCTATACCCTGCGCGGCAACATTCAACAGGGAAATTCTGGTGGCCCTGTGACTACTGACGACGGCCGCGTGATCGGCATGGTATTCGGTGCGGCAGTGGATAACTCAGATACTGGTTATGCCTTAACTGCCGATGAGGTGCGCCAGCAGGTTGGTGAACTGGGTGCGTTGGTCTCGCCGGTAGAAACCGGAGCGTGCGTCGCACAGTAGATCACACTACTCAGTCGCACAATAAACTGGCTCGAGCCAGCAGACATCAGCTCGAATCAGCAGGCATCAGCTCGAGCCAGGAGCCATTAGAATGACGAGCTCCGACGTCGTGCAGAAACGCTCGTGGGGCGGTCAACGCTGGACCATTCTTCGATTTGGTTGAGCACCATGCGGGTGAAAGCATGCGGTTTCTCAATGTGCGGCATGTTTTTGGTGCCGTCCATGGTCAGAGCTTTCCACGGCGCGCGCATGCGCTGCGCGCTACGTGCCGTTAGTCGTTTCCAGAGGCTCTGATCGGCATGGATCATCGTCACCGGCACAGAAATCGGCTGATCCAGCCAGCTGCCGGGAGGGAAGCTGAGCAAGTGGCGGTTATGTTGCAGCGCAACGGCGCGAGAACGGCCAATTTTGGATGCCTGCACACGCAAGTTGAGTTCATCTGCAAAAGCCTGTGTATCGCTGTATTCAGGGGTGGTTTCGCTGCATAGATTACGCCGGTAAAGCCACTCAAAACGTTGGGGAAACGGTAAATACACGCATGATGGCAGACGCATGATCGCAGCACGCAGCAGAATCCATAAAAAATTCCACGGCTGGGTTTGTACCGTTTTTCGCAAGTCCACAGGGTGCGCACTAGCTACAGCAATGAAGCCGCTGACTTGGTGCGGGGATTTGCTCGCTAGCGCCCAGCCGAGTGCCCCACCGATGTCGTAGCCGATGATATAAGCAGATTCGTAACCGAGCGCGGTAATGAGGCCAGAGATTTGGCCGGAATCGCTGCGAATATCCTGGCCTGCGGTTACGGGTGGATGATCAGACATACCGTAACCACGTAGGTCAACGGCGACAACGTGAAAGCCGGCGTCGGCAAGATCAGCGATGATGTGGCGGTATTCAAACCAACCACCAAAAGCCCCGTGCAACAGCACGATCAGCGGATCAGAAGAAGATCCCGCGCTGACGGTGTGCAACCGGAGGCCGTGGGTATGAACGTGTCCGTGCTGGAAGGGGCCATCCAATTCAACGATGGATGGCGATAGCTTGGCGGAACGTTTGGGCATGCACACACTGTACCCCAGGCATGACAGCCTGGGGTGGTGGCATAGCCAGGAAAACGGAATTATATCCGCAGTAAAAATTTAGGTGTACATGCCGGAAGGGCCTTCCAGCGACTTGCTGGCAGAGCCCGGACGCAGTTTCTTCAGCTCACTGACTGATTCGATCGTGGCTTTTGGTGCCTGAATCTTCTTGACTTTCTTCACGCCAATCAATGCGACGACGGCGGCGATGACCAGCATGATAAGGAAGACAATGAGGAAAGCAGCCCAACGCTGCAGCCACAGGTGTGCGAGCAATTCAGCGAGGAAGAAGAACAAGAAAAACGAGCTATACAGAGCGACGGTGCCTGCAGCGGCGAACATGCCGCCGCCGATGGCACCCTTCTTCGCTTCGCCTGCCAGCTCAGTTTTGGCGAGCTCGATTTCTGCACGAACCAAACTAGAGATTTGGGTGGAAGCGTTAGAAACTAAATCGCCGATGGAAGTCTCGCCTGGCTTGGCGGTATCGGCATCGCTCAAAGGGATAGAATCTACTTTTGGGTTAAAATCATCCGCGCCGTCGGTGAAAAGTCCTGGCTTACTCACGCTATACCTTCCCTTAATGCCCTAGCCGGTTTCTAGCAGAAGCGAAACCAGCTAGCAGTGTCGTGTGTTTATCGTCTATGAAACTTGCGTTTTTAGTGTGCTTGATCTCAGTGAAATATATGGCCTCGCAGCGCCTTTGACTGTACTGCGACGCAGAATTCCCGTAGAAATCAAGCGTTAGTTAATAATTGTACGTCGTATGCCCTCACCTGTGGAGTTTAGGCGATACCTAGTGCTCGCTCGGTGTCTGGCTTGGCTCGATTATGCGCTAGATTTTTTGAACCACGATTCCACAACCTTCCAGTCCAATGCCTTCGGCAGCGGCAATATTGGTTGCTGTGCAGCCGGTTTTGTGCTCGGAGATTTCTCCTGCGCATACAATTTGCTCAGCAAGGTTCCCGCGGTGATCAAAGCGATAACGCCGGCTAACAAACCTGCCCCGATACCGATTTCTTTTGCGCCTGGCATTTGAAAAAGCGGGGCCGGGTCTTTGAAGCTGCGGATCTCCCAGCCACGCTCCAGCGCCAGCTTTTTCAGGGCCCGGTCTGGGTTCACCGCGACTGGGTAGCCAACGAGCTCGAGCATGGGTGCATCAGTGACCGAATCTGAATAAGCAAAACTGTGCTGTAAATCGTAACCGTGTTCGTCGGCAAGCTCGGTGATGGCATCTGCTTTTGCACTGCCCTTGCAATAGAACTCGACGGTGCCGGTAAATTTGCCGTCGATGATTTCAAGTTCGGTGCTGATGACCTTGTCGATGTCTAGTTCTTTAGCGATCGGCTCCACGAGCTGGCGCGCTGAAGCAGAAATAATGATGACTTCGTGGCCGACTTGCTGATGTGCCTGGATGAGCTCGCGGGCCTCGCTATAAATGGCTGGGGTGAGCACGCTGTGCATGGTTTCGTGCACGATTTCGCGGACTTGCTTTTCTGACCACCCTGCGACCATGGCGGTCAGTTGATCACGGGTGGAATCCATTTGTGCGCTGGACTGACCAGCGAACATATAGCTAGCTTTGGCTAGGGACAGGCTCATCGCATCGTGAGGGGTAATGAGCCCGTTATGGAGGAATTCTCGGCCATAAGCGAAGGCCGATGAGGTTGCGATGATGGTTTTATCCAGGTCGAAAAAAGCGGCCACACGCTCTGGCTGTGGCGTTTTCCCAGAATCGTCGGCTGCGGTGCTGTGAGAATCGTGCATAAAGACCTGCCGTATGTAACGCATGTTGTTTGTGTAAACAGCTGTTGCCTACTGATGTAGTAGCCATCTTAATCGGCATATCCATATGGTGCGTCGGATCGTTACAGATTTGTGGATTTGCGCGGAAAATTTGCGAGTTATCCACAGAATAGTAGTTGACATGGCAGCAAAATTTGCGTGTTATCCACAGAATCGTTGCAGGTCATTGAGTCGACGAAGGTGAGCGGCTTGGCTAGAAGCCATGAACGCCAACGATACTTCTATCCTCATCGCTATTGCAGACCCCACTTTGCGTACCGAAGCCACACACATTGCTGCTGCGACCGGGCACCGAGCGGTGACTGCTGCCGATGAGCGTGATATCACCCGCTTAGCTACCCGTGCTTCGGCGCTATTACTGGATGCAGAATTTGCCCAAGGGTTAGCAAACTTGCCGAGACCCAGTGGACGAGCACGCTGGACCAATCCGGTCTATCTCCTCTTTTTAGACCCGGGGCCCGTCGACGATGAGCTGGTCGACGGTTGCGGTGCCGTTGCTGGGTTCGTCGTGCCCGCGCAAAACAAAGAATTGCTGGAACGGCTAGGAAAAGACTCCCGCGATCGTGAACTTGCTGCTTTGTCGGTGCAACCAGTGCCGCCAGCTTCGCCAGGTATCGTTTCCCGACGCTCGGTGCCGCCGCCGGTGGTTAGAGAAGAATCGCCCCACGTAACCATCGCGGTGGTTGCGACCGGTGGCGGCGCAGGGGCATCTACCTTAGCTGCCGCGATAGCCCGTGTTGCCGCTCATGAACGCGTTGGGGCGGTCACTCTCATTGATGCGGTGGCCTATTCCGGTGGAATGGATTTACTTCTTGGCATTGAAAAACACGAAGGATTGCGCTGGCCGGACCTGAACTTGGGTGAGGGGCATATTGCAGCACACGATTTGCGTGCGTGTTTACCAACCACTGACGACGGCATTGCGGTGCTTACCGAACGGCGTGCCAGTGACGGGACCCGTAGCTTCCGTAACCACGAAGACATCGAGACTGTGTTATCTGCGCTTCACAGCGAACCAGGGATCAGCGTGGTGGATGCCCACCCTAGCCATATACCCAGGTCAATTGATGCTGCCGTGCTGGTTTGCCCTGCGGAATTACGGTGCGCAGCGCGAGCCGAACACTTAAGCGCGCAGTTAAGTGCCGAGCAGATTCCTAGCTGCTTGGTCGTTCGACACCGGCAGTGGTCATCGCTGAGTGTGGAAGAGATTGAAAACCTCGTCCGTAGCGAGGTCATTGCGGAAATTGGGACGATTCGAGGTCTGGCCAAAACAGCGGAGAGTGGAGGGCTACCCAACCGGATGCCTAAACCACTGTCCATCATCAGCCACGCCGTGCTCGCGGAGTTCCGTTAGCAAGCAAGCCACCGCCAAGAACAAACGCCAAGAACAAACCCCAAGAACAGTGGTCACAATGCGCGATCACAACATGAAGCGCGATCACAACATGAAAACAGAACACAGAAAGCTACGCCATGACTATCGCCGCACACATATTAGAAAATGTTCAGCGCCAAGTTGCAGCCCAACCCAGTCTTGTCGACGATCCACCGCAGTTAGTGGCCCTGATCCGGGAAGAAGCCGGGGTGATCAGTGATTATGACGTGCTCGAAATCCTGCGGACGTTGAAAAACGACACCGCCGGCATTGGGGTGTTAGAACCGTTATTATCAGTCGCCGGGGTAACCGATATCGTTGTCAATGGACCTGACGCGGTGTTTTTTGATCGCGGTGACGGACTCGAAAAAGCCGGGATTGTTTTCCGCGATGATGAAGAAGTCCGCAGATTAGCGGTGCGCCTGGCGGGATTGTCTGGACGTCGACTAGACGATGCCCAACCATGCGTCGACGGCAGAATTCAACGCGCAGACGACAGTAGCGGTGACGTGGCATTGCGTTTTCACGCGGTTTTAAGCCCACCGGCACAACAAGGAACATGCATCAGCCTGCGAGTGTTGCGCTCACACAGTGCGAGCTTGGATTCGCTGTACCGCCAAGGCAGCTTGGATGAGCATTCTCGGGAATTTTTGGAAGAGGTTGTCCGGCAGCGCCGTTCGTTTCTCATCGTTGGTGGAACAGGCAGCGGGAAAACCACGTTGCTGTCTGCACTACTCAGTGAAATCGACCCTGCGCAGCGTCTGGTGTGTATTGAAGACACTCCGGAGCTCACGCCGAATCACCCACACGTGGTTAATCTGACCGCGCGGGGTGCCAACAGCGAAGGCGGCGGCGCGATCACTATTTCAGATCTGCTGAAACAAGCTCTGCGCATGCGCCCAGACCGCATCATCGTCGGGGAGATCCGTGGCGCCGAAGTGGTTGATCTACTCGCTGCCCTGAACACCGGCCATGACGGCGGTGGGGGAACACTACACGCCAACCGATTATCCGAAGTGCCCGCTCGACTGGAAGCACTCGGTGCTTTAGGCGGTCTTGAACGCGAAGCCTTGCATTCGCAGCTGACGGCAGCAGTGGAAGTCGTCCTCGTGATGCAACGCCAGCCTGATGGTAGCCGTCGACTAGCCCAAATTGGGCAATTACAAACCGAGCCATTGCGGGTCGAGACCATATGGGAATACGGTGCGGAAGCGGGAGATCCAGCATGATCGCCGCATTATGCCTAGTGGCCTTGGCGCTGCTAATACGCCCTGCAGCAGCGAGTGCTCGCATTGGTCTAGACAACGCCACGCGCCTGCCCAAAGAATATCTGTTGACCATCATCGTGGTTTTCAGCGTTGTCAGCGTGTTGTTAGCGGTCGGAACCCTGGCGCTTGCGGTGGCGGGAGCGATGGCAGCAACCACGATAGTGAGCACTATTCGCCAACATCTGCGTCGGCGGACAACTATCGCGGATACGAAGGCATTGGGAAGCTATATCGGACGGCTAGCAGCAGATATCGATTCTGGTGCCCATCATTTCCGGGCTGTCGAAATAGCAGCCTCGCACATGGATGACGACAGTTCACCGCGGGTGCGGGTAGTGGCAGAATCTGCAGCAGCACAAGCCCGGTTCGGCCACAGCCCGGCGCATGCATTTAGCCAGCACAACCACGAAGACTTACCGCAGTTACAGCGCCTGGCAGTGCTGTGGTCAGCGGCAGGACGACACGGTATTGCCTTAGCTGGGTTACTCGATTCGCTTCACCACAGCATCGATGGCGCGATGCGACACCGCAGTGCTACTTCGGCAAGTCTGCAAGGCCCGCAAGCAACGTCGGTGATTCTCACCTGCCTGCCGCTAGCCGGAATTGCCATGGGGATGGCCATGGGGGCACAACCAGTCGCCTTCCTGTTGACGACTTCACTCGGGGGCATCTGTCTCGTCGTCGGCGTAGGCCTGTCGTGTGCAGGATTCATGTGGTCCCAACGCATCACCTCTAAGGCAGTGGGTGAGAAATTATGACGGATAACGGCATCCTCGCCACAGCATTACTCCTGCTTGCAATTGCATTGCTTATACCCCAAGTGTCTGCGACCGGGAGGTTAAAAAGCCCGACGAGTCCGATGAGTACCCCGAAAAACCCTCGGGAACCGCCGAATACACCGCACCCACTGCACATCGCCGCCGATATTGAGCTATTTGCCGCCTGCGTGGAATCAGGCCTTGCCGTGCATACGACGACCAGCGTGGTCGCCGAGGCCGCAACATCTGAGACCGCGCACGTTTGGCAGTCGGTGCATCAGTTAACAGCCGTCGGCATCGCTGACCGGGAGGCTTTCCGAGAACTTCGTAATTACGACGGGTTTTCTGAACTGGCATCGATTATTGAATCGGCTCGTGAATCTGGTGCGCGGATTGCACCGAGGTGTCGTGAACTGGCAGCCAGCGTGCGTGCCGATGCCAACGATCATGCGCGAGCAGCAGCCGAACGCGCCGGGGTGCTAATCGCCCTGCCACTAGCGGTGTGCTTTTTGCCGGCGTTCATTCTGCTGGGCCTTGCCCCAGTGGTGATCAGCTTGGCAACCGACCTGCTGGCCACCGCTCCAGGCTAAAAACCTCAGGCGAATGTAGAAACCCTCAGGACAGCCACCTTTCAGTCACTCGTGAACACAACGAAGGAGAGTCATCATGACCACACCACTACACACAGTCGAGACCATGCAGCAAGACGATACGAACTCAGATAACAAGCGAGGTGTAATGGGAATTCTTGCCGACGATTCCGGCATGAGCACCATCGAATACGCCATGGGATCGCTTGCCGCTGCTGCGCTAGCGGCCGCACTCTACCTAGTGGTTAGCAGCGGCGGTGTCACCGAAGCTATCGAATCGATCATCACCGATGCGCTGTCTAATAAGCCGTCATAAACCGCAGAAACAGCTTGCACGGGGGCTTGCCGATGATCGTGGTTCGGTGACAATCGAAGCCGCGTTCGCACTCGCGGCGCTAGTGATCGTGACGGCACTGATCATCGGAGCAATTGCTACGGTGAGCGCGCATATCGCTGCTATTGATGTCGCGAGTGCCGCTGCGCGGGCGCACGCCATCGGCGTAGATTATCACCCACCCGGTGAAGCCGAGATCTCGATTGCGGAAGCTTCCGGGCTGGTCACAGTGACCGCGGAAGTACCCGCGGTATTCGGCACCCGCAGTGCCAGTGCAATCTATCCCGTGGAGACGAGATGAAAATCCGGAACGACGATGGCTATGCCACGGTAGCGGCAGCAGGCATCATCGTAGCCATCGTGGCGGTTGCTTTATCCCTGGTTGGGGTAGCAAGCCACGTGGTTGCCCGGCATCAGGGGCAGCTCGCCGCGGACATGGCGGCCGTTGCAGCGGCAGAAAGCCTGGCGCGTGGTAATCCTGCCTGCCCGGCAGCAGAACGGATCGCCACTGCCAATCACGCCACCGTAAATTCTTGCCGGGTCGTGCATCGTGACGTGTTGGTTGAAGTCACCGCTGGAATTTCAGTTACCCGCGCGCAAGCACAGGCGCGTGCTGGGCCAATCTAGTTGCTATCTAGGGCAAATCTGGGGCCAGGCGAGAGTGATTCTAGAGCGGCTCTGGAGCGACTCTAGGGCCCGGCCTCGTGGCACGGGTTCGGTGCGGTGTTGTTTTCAGTGTTAGCTGACAGCAGCATCGATACTGGTTAATAAAGCATCAAGTACTTTAATGGCACCGGCTTTATGCAACGGCTCATTGCCGTTGCCGCACTTCGGTGATTGCACACACGACGGGCAGCCACTGGCGCAGGCGCATGACGAGACTGCGCGGAGCGTGGCGGCGATCCAGTCGCGGAAACGCCGGAAACCTTCTTCAGCAAACCCAGCGCCGCCTGGGTAACCGTCATAGACGAACACCGTCGGTAGTTGAGTATCCACATGCAATGCAGTCGAGACCCCACCAATATCCCAACGGTCACACGTTGCCAACAGCGGCAATAGGCCAATCGCGGCATGCTCCGCCGCGTGCAAACTACCCGGAATATCTGCTTCTTCCACCCCGGCGGCTGCCAACGCGCGCGGGCTGATGGTATAAGCGGCAGCCTGGGTAAATAACCGCTGACGAGGCAGATCTAATGGCACCTGCTCTGCGACCGAGCCGTCGGGAAGCCGCACCATATACCCGGTGACCTGATGAATAACTTCGACACCGACCAGTGCCACCGAGACCTCCGGCGAAAGCTGCCGCACGCGGTGCGACGGTGGGCCAGTGACAATTCTGATCTGTGTATCGGATAAAGCTTGGGTGGAATAATCTGGTTGTTCCGGGCGCGCCAGGGCGATATATTCTTCAAAATCCAGCTCGTCGATGAGAAAGCTTTCCCCCTGGTGCAAATACACCGCGCCGGGGTGAAGTTGGCTGGCTGCGCGTGCAGAATCCACCGTGCCTAACAAACGTCCATCGGACGAGTCGACGATCATCACTTGTTGTCCAGAACCACCGCGGATATCAACCTGTGCGTGCGCGGTATCGGGACGGATGGGGCCGTCGGGAAGCGGTGCGGCGAACCAGCCATGCTCCCTGGCACGCAATAGACCAATCTCGGTTAGGTGTTGAACGACTTCGCTGGCTTGCCATTGCTCGATGTCAAAGGAGGTGAGAGGTTTTTCTACCGCAGCGCAGTAAAGGTGGCCTTCTAGCACGTAGGGGTTTGCCGGGTTGAACACGCTGGCTTCGATGGGGCGGTCGAGTAGAGCTGCTGGATGGTGCACGAGATAGGTATCCATGGGATCGTCACGCGCGACGAGCACGACGAGTGAGCCCTGCCCACGCCTGCCAGCACGCCCGGCCTGTTGCCAAAATGACGCCACGGTGCCAGGAAATCCAGCGCCCACCACGGCATCCAAGCCTCCGACATCAATGCCGAGCTCTAAGGCAGAGGTGGTGGCCACACCGAGCAGAGCACCGCTATCTAGATTGCGTTCTAGCCTGCGCCGATCTTCCGCCAAATATCCCGCCCGGTAAGAGGCAATCCGAGCAGCAAAATCCATTCGGCCACGGGCACTGAGTTCTTCTGCGCAACGTAGGGCAGTGGTTTCTGCTTGCCGACGCGAACGTACAAAAGTCAGCGTCCTGGCGCCAGTGGCGACCAGGCGTGCCATGATGGCGGCAGCTTCGGTGGATGCCGCGCGACGCACCGGTGCGCCGTTGTGGCCTTCCACATCCTCGCGAAAACCTGGCTCCCACAACGCGATGGTGCGCGCCCCCTGCGGGGAACCGTCGTCAGTAACCCCATGCATGGCGCGGCCAGTGAGCCTCTGGGCTTGGCCCACGGGATCAGCGGATGTTGCTGATGCGCAGATAATCGTCGGCTCAGAACCATAATGCGCACAGATCCGCAGCAGACGGCGCAACACGAGTGCAACGTGGGAACCGAAGACGCCGCGGTAGGTATGGCATTCGTCGATGATGATGAACTCCAAGTGCCGTAGCATGCGCGCCCAGCGTTGGTGTGCACCCAGCAAGGATGCGTGCACCATGTCTGGATTGGAAAAAATGAACCGGGAAGATTCCCGAATTCCCGCGCGGGATTCGTTGGGGGTATCGCCGTCATACGGTGCTGGGGCGATCGAGGCTAGGTGGGGCAGTTGTGAGTTAGTATTCGCTGTTTGTGCAGCTGCCCGCTCATGGGCCTGCACATCACGCAATAATTGCTGGATTGATAACAACTGGTCAGATCCCAACGCCTTGGTGGGCGTCAGATACAACGCGCACGGTGTGGCAGCAGAACCGAGACGCGTGAGTACCGGCAGCTGATAGCCGAGTGACTTTCCGGACGAAGTTCCCGTAGCAATCACCGTGTTGCGGCCAGCATGAATCGCTGCCGCTGCCTGCACCTGGTGACTAAACAACTGCGTGATGCCGCGCTGCTCTAGACCAGCACGCAACGAAGGGCTAACCCATTCCGGCCAAGCGCAGTAACTTGCGAAGCGCACGGGCACTACGCGCTGGTGCGTGAGCGTGGAATTGGGGAAAGCAGCAATGAGTTCGTCGAGAAGCTCCTGGCCAAAAACCGCATCTTGTTGGCTCCCGGTGCCCATTTCTACCCCCTTGTGGGTGTGCTTGGATGGTGAAAAGTGAATATATTTTCGCCAGAGTATCTTCTTGGCTTGATTCGTGCGAGACTTAAGCACTGAACGCGGTTTCTAGGTTAGTTCGAGAAGTGCTCGCAGCAAGGTTAGATTCGCGGACACTTTGCAGATCCGTCGCCAAAAGAAAAGGTTTTAACATGGCAAAAGGAACCGTTAAATGGTTTAACGCTGAAAAAGGTTTCGGCTTCATCGCTCCAGAAGATGGCTCGAAGGATGTCTTCGTGCACTACTCTGAAATCCAGGGCAACGGTTTCCGTAGCCTGGAAGAAAACCAGCAGGTGGAATTTGAAATCGGCGAAGGCGCTAAGGGCCCACAGGCTCAGCAGGTCGTCGGTTTGTAATACCCCACTGGTCGCTGATTAAAGCGTCCAGAATCGTAAAAACATTAACCCAGCATCGCCACCCGGCATGCTGGGTTTTTGCTTTAGCGTAGAAGCGCCCTATATTACTGTGTAAATGAACTAGCGCAGCAGTACATTTGGCAGTACATTTGCAAGCTGCAGTACTGAGCACGCTAAGCACTCCGCACACTACATACTCTGCACGCTAATAAAGCACGAAAGAGACGTGATCCCGTGGCAGGCAAGACGCTCGTTATCGTCGAGTCACAGACCAAAGCAAAAAAGATCCAGCCCTATCTCGGCAACGACTACGTGGTTGAAGCCTCCGTGGGGCATATTCGCGATCTGCCACGCGGAGCTGCTGACGTTCCCGCGAAGTACAAAAAAGAGCCGTGGGCGCGGCTCGGCGTGGACACCGACAACGGTTTTGGTGCGTTGTACGTGGTCAGCCCAGATAAAAAGAAAAAGGTCACGGACTTAAAAAACAAGCTCAAGGATTGCTCTGAGCTGTATCTGGCAACAGACCCGGACCGTGAAGGTGAAGCTATCGCGTGGCACCTGTTAGAGGTGCTCAAGCCCAAGGTGCCAGTGCGTCGAATGGTGTTCAACGAGATCACTAAATCCGCGATCCTGGATGCTGCGAACAACACCCGCGAGCTGGACGAAGACCTGATTGATGCACAGGAAACCCGCCGTATCCTGGACCGCCTGTATGGCTACGAGGTCTCGCCGGTGCTCTGGAAAAAGGTCATGCCGAGGCTTTCGGCTGGCCGTGTGCAGTCGGTGGCCACCCGCGTGATTGTCGAGCGCGAACGCGAACGCATGGCGTTTATCTCTGCCGACTACTGGGATCTATCGGCCACGCTCAACACCGGTGGGCGCGACAGCGCAGAAAACCCCGCGACGTTCCCGGCCCGCTTGGCCACCGTCGACGGCCTGCGCGTAGCCCAGGGGCGCGATTTCGATGACCGCGGCCAGTTGAAAGGTTCGGCGACCGTCGTCGACAAGCAACAAGCCACCCGGCTTGCCGACGGTTTGCAGCAGGCAAAGCTCAGCGTCACCGCCGTGGAACACAAGCCGTACACTCGGCGACCATACGCACCGTTTATGACCTCGACGCTGCAGCAAGAAGCGGGGCGCAAACTGCACTACAGCTCTGAGCGCACCATGCGTATTGCCCAACGGCTGTACGAAAACGGCCACATCACCTATATGCGTACCGACTCCACCTCGCTGTCGCAGCAGGGGTTGACCGCCGCGCGGAACCAGGCCACTGAGCTTTATGGCAGCGATTTTGTGGCCGATGCGCCACGTCGCTATGACCGGAAAGTGAAAAACTCGCAGGAAGCTCACGAGGCTATTCGCCCTGCTGGTGAGTCTTTTGCGACGCCAGGTGCGCTGCATAACCAGCTGGATACCGAGGAATTCAAGCTCTATGAGCTGATCTGGAAGCGCACCATCGCCTCGCAGATGGCCGATGCCAAGGGCACGTCGATGAAAGTCACCATGGCCGGGGCTGCCTCGACAGGCGAGAAGACTGAATTCCAGGCCAATGGCCGAACGATTACTTTCCCCGGATTCTTGCGCGCTTACGACGATGATTCGGCTGATAGCAGCGAAAAGCGCTTGCCGCAGCTGGATAAGGGCGATGAGCTGTCCGTCGACAAGGTCAGCGCGGAAGGTCACTCCACGAACCCACCGGCGCGCTACACCGAAGCGTCGCTGGTGAAGAAGATGGAAGAACAAGGCATCGGCCGCCCGTCGACGTACGCCTCGATCATCAAAACCATCAAGGACCGCGGATATGTCCATGCTCGCGGTAATGCGCTGGTGCCATCGTGGGTGGCATTTGCCGTGGTCGGTTTGCTGGAAAACAACTTCGCGCCGCTGGTTGATTACGATTTCACATCCTCGATGGAAGACGAACTCGACCAGATCGCAACCGGCGAGCAAGACCGCACCGAGTGGCTCACCGGCTTCTACTTCGGCAATGATGTCCAGGACGATAACGATAAGAACACCGCCGAATCCATTGCGCGCCACGGTGGCCTGAAATCGCTGATCGACGTTAACCTGGAAAAGATTGACGCCCGCGCGGTGAACTCACTGCACCTTTTCGACGACGAAGAAGGCCGTGCCGTCGTCGTCCGGGTTGGTCGTTATGGACCGTACTTGGAGCGTCGTGTTGGCACAGATGCCAACGGCGAGCCGGAGTACCAGCGCGCGAACCTGTCGGAGTCGACCACTCCGGACGAGCTGAATCTGCAGATGGCAGAAAAGCTGTTTGCAACCCCACAGGGTGGCCGTGAACTGGGCGAAAACCCAGAAAACGGCAGGGTGATCGTCGCGAAGGAAGGCCGGTTTGGCCCCTACGTCACCGAGCAGGTGCGTGACGACGAGCAAGAAAAGGCCGCAGCTGAGGCCGAGGAAATTATCCGCGAAGAGCGTGCCGCCGAAGATGCACAGCGCAAAGAGGAAGGCAAGCGCGCTAAGAACTGGGATACCAAGACTGCGGAGAAGCAAAAAGAAAAACGCATCGGCGAGTTAGTGGAAGCCAAGCTGAAGCCGGCGACGGCCTCGCTGTTCCAATCGATGGAACCGGCTTCGGTGACTCTCGAGCAGGCGCTGCGTTTATTGTCGCTGCCGCGCGAAGTTGGCGTTGACCCTTCTGATGGCGAGATGATCACCGCGCAAAACGGCCGCTATGGTCCCTACCTGAAGAAGGGCTCGGACTCGCGCTCGTTGGCAGAAGAAGAGCAGATCTTCACCGTGAGCTTGGATGAGGCACGCCGTATTTATGCGGAGCCGAAGCGTCGTGGTCGTGCTGCTGCGCAGCCACCGCTGAAGAAGCTGGGAGATAATGACGTTTCCGGTAAGCCGATGACGGTGAAAGACGGTCGGTTTGGCCCGTATGTCACCGACGGCGAGACCAACGCTTCGCTGCGCAAGGGCGATAAGCCAGAAGCGATGACCGATGCGCGGGCCAATGAGTTGCTCTCTGAGCGGCGTGCGAAAGAAGCAGCCGGTGAGGTAGGCAAGAGGACCACCAAGAAGGCCGGGAAGAAGACGGCTGCGAAAAAGAGCGCCAAGAAAACCACGGCGAAGAAATCTACCACGAAAAAGACGACCAAAAAGACCGCTAAGAAATCGGCGAAGAAGGCGACCAAAAAGCCTTCACCAGGGACGAAAAACGTGGTGAAGGCAGGATCGCGCCGGAGCTAGTCCTTCGGGGCTAGTCTTCCGGGAGGGGAGTAGTGTTCCGAAGCTAGTTAGCCTGCGGAGCCAGAATTCCCTGGAGCTGTGAAACCACCGGGAGCGTCAGGAGCGTCAGCAGTCTTCGCAGAGGTAGACGACGCAGCGGCAATCCGTTTGCGTTCTTCGCGCTTGGACTCAATGCGCGGGCGCGAGCCGGGGCCATAGCCCAAGCGTCGGTGGGCGATTTCGAGCGGGCCATTCCAGCCCAGTGCCTCCCAAAGCCAAGCCAGCAGTAAAGTTGCCAACCAAACCAAGAATGCGATCACGCTTAACCCGGTGACGGTACGGCCTTCTGCTAAGTTCAGAGTGAATGGCAGTACTAAGAGCACAAAGAACACTGATTGGGCGACATAGCCAGACATGGAGCGTTTGCCCAGCGCGATGAATGGGCGCAGCAAGATTGGTAGCCGCTGGGTTTTGTCGTATTGCTTCTGCGCGCGGTTGCAGCCCAACGCGATGGCAGCGAGGATGCCCGGGCCGGTAAAAATCCCTAGAAAAAGATTTGCTGTCATCAGCTGATCAGCCAAATCTGGGTTGATGATTTCCAGTTCTGCCAAGCCCCACGGCACGCCAATGCCGACGCAGATTGCAGCAGCGACCACTGCCCAAATTACGAGTTCTTTTCGGTGCGCATCGACGTCGGCAAGCACCCCACGACGCGCCCACACAAAGCCCAGCAGAATCACCGGAAGCAGCGTGAAAGCCACAAATATAGCTATGAATGGCGAGAATAGGGCGATAAAAAAGTTTTCTAATGCATATTGGCCGTAATCGCCGGTGTGCGTGGTGCCTTCCGGGAATCCAGTGGTGAACGAGACTGTATCACCGAAAAATGAAGAGCCGATGCTGGAGAATACGATGGCTATGCCAGTCACGGCATGGACTGCGAAAAGCCCAGTGATGATCCACCCCAAAGTCTTATTGCGCAGTGACAACATGGCTGCGACCAGCATGCCTGCAACGCCGTAAGGCAACATGATGTCACCGAAAAACAGTAACACCATGTGCAGCAAGCCGAAGACTGCGAGGAAGAAATATCGGCGAAGAATAACCTGGCGGGCGCGGGCGAGGGGAAAAGACTTCTTCCACAGGCTCATGGCGATCAGCCCGATGCCGAAGCCCAAGAGCGTGGAGAACATTGGCAGGCCGCGTACATGCACGAACATTGCGGAAAAAAGCGTGAAGACGGTATCGAGTAGTGAGCCGTCGGCATAGCCGCCGAAATAAGAATCGTGGATGCCTTCAGCGTGTTTGTTGGAGGTCTCTAGCGTCCACGCAGTCTGTATGTTTGCCAGCGCGATGCCGAGCAGCGCGATGCCGCGGGCGAAATCGGGTGCGATCATGCGTGGGGTAGGCGATGGCTGGTTCTGCGGTGCCGGGTTTTCCGGCGGTGGGGTGCTTGTTTGCGGGTATGGTGCAGGCTGATTCTGCATAAAGGCTCCCAGCGTGTGTACTTCAAAGTTGAGTATTTCGGCGCCATCCAAGCGCTAAAGGTAGGTTAGCAAAACCACGATTAGCCGAGACGGTCAACCGTAAAATGCAGCGGGTATAGCATCGGCAGGGGGTGGCGTCGACTAGCACGACACCGACAAGCAGAAAACCGCTAGGAACGATCCGCGAGAGTGGCCCGTACCGGCCGTGCCAGCTGTGTCATTTCTCCGCGCCCACGCAGCTCGATGGATTTCAGGAACGTCCAGCGTGCTCGTTCGACCTCGTTAGCTCCGCGTAAAGTCGCTGCATTGGTAAGGATCTGCCCGGGGGTGTCTTTGGCCAGCTCGGTCAGACGTGCAGCTTGGTTCACCGCATCACCGATGACGGTGTACTCGAAGCGATCAGAACCACCAATGTGCCCGGCGACGACGTGCCCGGCGGCCACCCCGATGCCGGCGTGCAAGGCTAGTCCTTTGAGCTCTTCGCGTAGCTCGCGCGCCGCCTGCAGTGCGAGTGAATTTGCATCAGTTAGTTGCAGTGGAGCGCCGAAGACTGCCAGTGCAGCATCGCCCTGGAACTTGTTGATGATGCCTCGGTTGCGGTGTACACATTCGACGACGTGCTCAAAAAACTGGTTGAGCTCGCCGACGACTTCTTCCGGGGTATGGCTGACGGCAAAGGTCGTCGAGCCGATCACGTCGACGAAAAGCACCGCGACTTCACGGTCTTCGCCGCCGAGCTCGGGACGTTCTTCCAGAGCTTTGGTGGCGACTTCCGTGCCGACATAGCGGCCGAAAATATCGCGCACCCGTTCGCGCTCTCGCAGGCCTTTCATCATCTCGTTAAAACCGGCTTGCAGAACACCCATTTCGGAGCCGTCGTAGATATCGACTGCCACATTGGATTCACCACGGCGTACGCGGTTGATCGCATCCTGCAATTCTTTGATGGGGTCGATCACGCTCATCATGGCGAACATCGTGCCGGTCAGCCCAGTAACAAAACCGGTGGCAGCCATGATCAACACTGGTGGGATGAGGTCAGCGGCGTTGTCTGTGAAGTAATCAGCCTGGTGAGCAAACAGCAGCAGCACGATGCCGAGGATGGGCACGCCCGTGGTCATCACCCAGGTGGTCAGCAAACGCACTTTGATCGGCGGTTCCAGGGTGGAATCTTCAAACCGGCGTGCCAGTGCCTCGGCTGCGACTGGGCGCACCAAACGTTCGGCTTGCAAGTATGTGATCAGGATGGTGATCATCCCGGTGAGTGATGTGGAGATTGCGACGACCAAGCCCAGTCGGGCGGCGAAATTGCCGGCGAGGATGGTGGCAACCAAAATACCGATCAGCCAGACGAAGGCCGCCACCCCGGCCTGGTAGACCGGAATGCGCATGACCAGGTAGCGCACCATGTTTCGGTCGTGCTGTTCGGGGTTGCGTTGCCAGTCGAGTACTGGCCGGAACAGTAAATAGGTTGCGCCCATCCCGACGAGCACAGCGAATACTAGATAGGCGATGCCGACGGACCATAGGTTGGGAACTTCATCCGTGAAATCGGCGATTTCTGGCATCGGGATGAAAAATCGCACGAACAGCATCACTGCGATGGCGCCCGTGATGTTTGCGCCCAGAACTGCGGTAGCGAAAAGCGGCCACGAGGTTCCCCAAAGCCACTTCATGCCACGCAGAAATCTGTTCATAACTTAATACAATAATGGTGCACCACCCGGCTACACTAGTGGCGTGAGTAATACGCGAGCCGCAACGGCGGACGACGCCACATCTACAACCGTCACACCTGCAACATTGACCCCAAACGATACTTCTTCGAGTTCTGCTCTCACTATCGCTGAGCGTCTGCGTGATCACCCCCGGGTGCAAAAAACCATCATGGATGCCGCCCGTGCAGCCGCGCAGACACCCCAAGCCCAAACCCATGCGATGTCACATGCGTGGTTATTTACCGGCCCGCCGGGCGCTGGACGCTCAACCACAGCGTTGAACTTTGCTGCTGCGCTGCTCTGCGAAACCCCGGGCGCCTATGGCTGTGGAGAATGCCAAGCCTGTCGTACAGCGATGACGGGCAAGCACACAGATGTCGTGCATGTCGTGCCGCAAGAGTTGTCGATCGGAGTGGATTTCGTCCGCGACAACGTTGTCTCTTCTGCTGCCAAGCGCCCCACGGTTGGCGCCTGGCGTGTGGTGATTTTCGAAGACGCCGACCGGCTGACCGACGGTGCCGCCAATGCACTGCTGAAAACCATCGAGGAACCGCCCGCGCATACCGTGATCATCTTGTGTGCGCCGTCGACTGACCCGGAGGACTTCCCACAGACGCTGCGTTCCCGCTGCCGCCATCTGTACGTGCCGGCGTTACCGGTGGACACGATTGTGCAGATGCTTGTCGACGAAGGTGCGAGTGAAAATCACGCCCGGTTGGCAGCGCATACTTCGTTGCGCCATGTTGGCCGCGCCCGCAAATTAGTGAATACCCCGGCGATCCAGCAGCGGCGTGCGCAAGCCATCAACCTCGCGGAAGCTATCTTCCACGAATCCGGTGGCTTCCAGGCCGTCGGCCAATTGGTTAAAGCTGTCGAAAAAGAAGCAAAAGAAAGTTACGCCGAAGCGGATGAGGCGGAAAAAGAACGTCTGCGCAACGCTTTGGGTATGGGGGCGAGAGGGAAAGGTACTCAGAAATCTGTTTCTGGTGGTGCTGGTGACTTGCGTGAGCTGGAAAAGCAGCAGAAGAAACGGCAAACGCGGCGTTTACGGGATGTATTGGATCTTGCCTTGGTTGATCTGGCTGGGATTTACCGGGACGCGCTGATGGTAAAGCTGGGCGCACAGGTGGATCTGACACATCCGGATTTTCAGCCGCTGGCCTCGGAGCTGGCTGAGCATTTGGATGAAGCGGGGCTGGTGGAATGCCAGGATGCGATTAGTCATTATCGTGAGCTTTTAGGCTTTAACGTCTCGCCGCAGATTGCTTTCGACGGGCTGGTGGGGCGTTTGCGCTGTGCATACCGGGTGCACTAACTGTTACCGCCTCCCTGGTGTGGCGGTGCTAGTCCTGCCGTTTTCCATTGACGGCGACTATCGGCTAGAATGCCAGTGTTGCTGTGATTGTGCAGGAAGCCCGCTATGCGGGAATCTTTCACGGTTCCACACAAGCAACGTGCCATCTTAGCTCAGTCGGTAGAGCAGCTCCCTCGTAAAGAGCAGGTCAAGGGTTCGATTCCCTTAGATGGCTCCACTACTTCAACTCTTATTCCGCAGTGATTTTGTTGATCCGTGTGCCATGGGGGATTGGCGCAGCTACATCAGTTCTCCACTTTTCAGCCGAAGCGCGGCCATTGACGATAAGGCGAAGGCTAGAGCAAAAGCTGAAATATTTTTGTGAGCTTGCTAACAGCTGTGATACCGTGGCATCGAATGTGAAGGGGAGATGATGCAGATGCAGAAAGTGCTCGATTTTTTTGGGTTCACTTCACGTACAGAAGACTCAAATGAACAGCGAAGAAAATACGTCTTTGACGACCTGAGACCATCTCTCAGAGCTCTGGTCATAGTAGGATCGCTGGGTCTTGCATTGCTTGTGGGATGCATATCCCATCTTATTAATGTCAGTGCGGGTGGCTATAAGCTTATTCCTTTCTGGCTGTTTTTACTATCTTTTGCGGTTCTGATGAGACTAGGAATTCGATTTTGCTTGTCTCTTGAACAAAGAAAAATGGGAGAATGAAATCTTCAAGCAGGCTGCATCTCATAATGCACTTGATGGGGTGTAGCTTGGTTATTCTTTGGGGGATCGATTTATACGATAACGCGTAGAGCGCTGTCCTTGTCGACCTTCCATCAGCACGCTTCCGGCTGTTTGAAGTTGTTTGAGTGCATACCGAAGTTGGCCAGGACTCAGTTCTGGTATTGCCTCTACCAGCTCGGGGAATCTCATGGGTGCCTGGTTTAGCTGAGCGATGATAGCTGCGGTATTCGTGCCGTGCACTGATGAAAAATCTGACGTTCTACGCTGCTGGGTACCTTTATCCCGTGGTGTCTCGTGTGAAGTATCTCGCGGACGAAGTACCCCGTCTTGGTAAGAAGCGAGCTTGAGTGAGCTTAGTTCTGTGAGCAGATCATCTGCTTCGGACTGCCCGAGTGGGGCAAATTGCTTCCGCATTTGTCCTATTGACCAAGTCGCGCCTTGCTCTAACGAAAGCAGTAACTCCATTTGAATAAGTGAGAGTTCTTGGTTGTGTGCGAGTTTTTGCGCGTGCTGGCGTTGTTCCGCGGATAATCGAGGCTGTCTACGGAAAATTACTTTGAATTGTGCGCCGTTATCGAAAAATTGTGGACGAGTGAGATTGCTATCTCGGCAAGCTCGCAAGATTTCGGCAATGCCACCACCTTCGCCTTCGATCACCGAGCTGCCGTCTGAAGTCTTGACGTGGCGCATGAGATTATACAAACGTTGGTTGACTGCAGATTTTGCCAGGTCTGAGCTTGTTAATTGTTCGATGCTGAGTCCATGAAGCCCACCTGGGTTGGTGATGATGAGACGCTCACGAGTTAATCGGATTTCTACGCTTTTACCACCACCTAACGAGGCAGCGCTGAGATCGCGGTGAACCAACGCATTGGCTATCGTTTCTCTTATTGCGCGCAGTGGAAATTCGCTACGTTTTTTCATATGTCCACTGGCTTGATATTCGTCGATGGTGTCTGCATTGCGCGCTACCCACGCAACTGCATCTTCCAAAAGATCTGGAACAGCACCCTCAAAAGTTTCGATATTACGGTTTCGTGGTCCACCAAATCCTTCTGGCATTCGCACTGCGGCTGTAACTCGTAAAGCCGGCTCGGCCGCTTGTGGGAAAAATCCGAGCCCGTACAGGCCTGAAACACTTAATGTACCGTCGGGAAGAATAACTTTCAGGGTACGTAGCAAATCCGCATCATTAACTACCTGGGACAAACGCCGAGAATACTGGCGAACTTCTGCTATATATCGTGAAGTTAATTCACTATTCAAATCTGCGCGAGTAGTGCCAGGTACCGGTTCAGAATCTGTTTCGTGGCTTCTTGCTGCTATGAGTGATGCATTCCGGATGAGCTGCAAATCGTTCGCGTTCATTTCATAATCGCCATCGCTTTGCCTCAGATATGCTTTGCCACGGTATCTGGCCGGTTTATGCTCAGGTGATAGCGGATTTACGGTTATGGCTACCACGATTTTGCCATCGATAGGGACAACGTCTGAGAAAATTTGTGGTGCTGGATCGATGCTGCTCCGTGTTTGGGTTGTCACAGCCTTGATTATTTTCGCTGGCTCATTTACTCCAGTGACACTGAAGTTTGTGCCTTCATCGACACCGAGCAGGACTGTGCCGCCAGTAGGCATATTCGCAAAGGCACAGATCGTTGTAGGCAGATTGTCTGGGACAGAGGAGCCGCGTTTTGCTTCGACATTCAGGAAGTCGTCGCCAAACTCCTGCATCTCGTGCAATGTTTGAATTAAAGTTCCACTGTCCCATTTCACACTGTAAAGAGTACAGTCACAGTGTGAAAGTGTCTAGCACTCTCAGGGTGCTTGTGCACTGTGATGTGCACTGTTAGTCAGTAGTGTTTCAGTGTTGATGCCGGGATGATGCCTGGGTGTTTTTACCAGTGTTTTTGTGACTGTAGGCGTCTTCGGCGAAAGTGAGTATTCTGATTTGCGAGTGACAATATGTCATCGATAGACCCTAAAATCAGGTCACAGTGTAAAACAACAGTGCAAAACTGGCTTACATTGTAAAACGCACACTGTAAATTACAGTCTGAAAATTGCAGTCTGGAAACTGCGTTGTGGATCCGCAGCGTGAGCTTGGTACGGGCCGCGGCCGTGATTGCAGGGCCCGCTATAGCAAGCAGAAACCTCTAGCTAGTGGAGTTAGCTAGCAAGCCCCATCACCGGCGGCGCCCTGTTACTTAATAGTGAGCGGGTTTTAAGCCGACAGCTGGCGGGGGATTACCTTGCCTGTGGCGTTGCGCGGCAAATCATCGACGAAATGCACATCGCGGGGTACCGAGTGCTCAGCCAGACGGGTGCGCACCCATTGGCGAATGTCATCGGCAGTAATGTCTGGGCCCTCAGGGTCTTTCACAATCCAGGCAGCAATGCGGCTAAACGTCGCATCATCATCAACACCTTTGGCGTAGTGATCAGCAATACCTGGCATCGTATCCAGCACATTGTCGACCGACGAAGGGTAGACGTTTTCGCCGCCGACGATGATCATTTCATCAGCGCGGCCTAATACGTGCAGCATGCCGTCGTTGTCGATATAGCCGAGATCGCCGATGGATTGCAGCATGCCGATGCGGTCCAGTTTGTGCTTCGGATTGGTGTATCCGACCATCGTGGTCGCGTTGCGCAGATAAATTTTGCCAATCTTGCCACGGGGGACTTCCTTGCCGTCGTCGTCCAAGATTTTTAGCAGGGTGCCGTTGGCGATGGAACCGCCCACGGTGGGGTCCTCGGCGATTTGTTGTGGTGTCGCGGCACTGGCCAAGGTGAGCTCGGTGGAACCATAAATATTAGCCAGAATTGGGCCGAAACGCTCGATGGTATCCGCTGCCACCTGGGGAGTTAGCGCGTGGCCGGAGGAAGCGATGACCTGCAACGAGGAGGTGTCGTAATCCCAGGTGTTGTCGAGCGTGACCATCGATTTATAGAACACTGGCGACGAGATCAATACCTCGCAGCGGTGCTCTTGGATATCGTTGAGGCAGGCTTCGGCATCAAAAATGCGCCGTGTGACCACCGTGGAACGTAGCGCGAAGGCAATGTTGAGCATCGCCCAACCCCAAGTGTGGAAAATCGATGCTGTCATTTGGACGGTTTGGTTGGCTTTCCAGGGGACAGCATCCAGGATTGTGCTTAACACCGTGGGCAGTTTTGGCTCAGGCCGCGCAATACCTTTTGGCACGCCGGTAGTGCCCGAAGACATCAAGACGATATTGCCGTGCTTCGGAAAGCGAGGCAGCTTTTGCTCGATGTTGCGCTTGACGATCTCGGCTAAAGCCAGGTGCTCTCCGGTGTCTTCGCCGCCTTCGTGGCCGATGACCACGTGCAAGTTGGTGGCGGCTGCAGAGCCAGGTTGCGGCAGGCGGTCTGCAAATTCGCTGTCGATGACCAGCACATTGATGTCGTTCTCTTCAATGCAACCAGCGAGTTGTTCAGATGAAGAACCAATATTGAGCAAATAGATTGTTGCCCCGGCATAGCCCTTGGCAACCAGCGGGGTGACGATGCCACGCCCATTGCGTGCCATGATGCCCAGACGGATTTCGTCGACTGGCAGCTGATGTAGGTAACGGGCAAAAGTAGTGGCCTGTTGCTGCAGATCGCGGTAGGTCATGGTGCCTTCGTCGTCAAGCAAGGCAGGGCGATCCGGGCAAATGAGTGCCGCTTGTTCGATCTCGCGGGCAGTGCTTAGCCAATAACGCGCGACGATGCCGGGGGTGTGTAGCAGCGCGCGTGGGTTGTCGCCGGGGGCAATGATCCCGGTTCGCAGCAATGTAGGAACTAGTTTTGCTAGCCCCTTGCCGTTGGTAGCGAGGTATTCCAGCCGGTCGCGCAATGACACAAAATCACACCTTCAATAATCAGAACACAAAAATTAATGAGCACACGGAGCGGGTGGCAATAAGATTCAGACAATAAAGCCTAGACATTAGAGCCTTGGGTGAGTCTGAGTAAAGCCGAGTGGCACCCGAGTAATACTTTTCATTTAGAAACTTACACCATAACTATCGTCACTCTAGTTAGTTTTCGTTACATCGTGCAGCACGCGAAATGAAACTTGCTAGTAGATGAAGCATCAGCGGCATCGAAGGCATTTCTGTAATATCAGGTATATGACATATCAAGAAAATCTTATTGAAAATGATGATCAATCAAGCGGCGCTGCAGATTCACAAACCGTGAAGGGCGTCATTGCGCGTTCGAAGGGTGCAGAAGTCGAAACCGTCGACATTGTCATCCCTGCTCCCGGCGCACATGACGTCGTTGTTGCCGTGAAAACTTGTGGTATCTGCCATACCGATTTGGCTTACCGCGATGGCGATATTGAAGATGCTTACCCATTTCTGTTGGGCCACGAAGCTACTGCAGTCGTCGAATCCGTCGGCAGCGAAGTTTCCCACGTCAAAGTTGGCGACACCGTCGTACTGAACTGGCGCGCTGTGTGCGGCGAATGCCGGGCCTGCAAGAAGGGCCAGCCACGTTACTGCTTCGATACCCACAATGCTTCTAAGCCAATGACGCTTGCCGACGGCACCGAGCTCACCGCAGCTTTGGGTATCGGCGCTTTGGCGGAAAAGACACTGGTACACGAAGGCCAGTGCACCGTTATTGATTCGGACGCCGACGCGGCTGCTTCTGGCTTGCTGGGCTGCGGCGTCATGGCCGGCCTCGGTGCGGCCGTGAATACCGGTGAAGTTACTCGTGGTGAATCCGTCGCTGTCTTCGGCGTCGGTGGCGTCGGCATGGCAGCTATCGCCGGTGCCAGCTTGGTGGGCGCACGCACAATCATTGCGGTGGACCTGGATGCGCAGAAGCTCGAGCGTGCCCGCGAAGAATTCGGTGCAACCCACACGGTCGATGCCAGTGGCAAGTCGGAAGAAGAAGTTATCGAAGCAGTCCGCGAGCTCACCGATGGTTTTGGTCCCGATGTCACCATCGATGGTGTAGGTATCCCAGCTACCACCCGACAGGCTTTCTACTCCCGCGATCTTGCCGGACGCATGGTCATGGTGGGCGTTCCTGGGCCGGATGCGAAATTCGAGATCCCAGCTATTGACTTCTTCTCTCGCGGTGGCGCGTTGAAGCCATCCTGGTACGGCGATTGCCTGCCAGAGCGTGACTTCCCGTTGTACGCTGATTTGGCTAAGCAGGGACGCTTCCCACTGGACAAATTCGTTGACGAACGCATTACCCTGAATGATGTAGAGAAAGCATTCGCAACCATGAAGGCAGGCAAAGTCCTGCGCAGCGTAGTAGAGGTGTAACACACATGCGTATTGACCATCTAGTGACTTCTGGAAAGTTCAAACTCGACGGCAATGAATGGGACGTCGACAACAACGTCTTCATCGTCGGCGACCAGGATTGCTGGATCATCGACCCTTCGCATGAATTCGATACCATCGTCGGTGCCGTGGAAAACCGCAACGTCAAAGGCATTATTTTGACGCATGGTCACAGCGACCACGTCGATATTGCCCCGCAGGTGGCGGATCATTTCGGGGTGGAAATGTATATGCACCCAGATGACGAGATGCTGTGGGAAGAAGCCAACGGCGATCGTTCATTCGCCCGTCTTGCCGACGGGGACACCTTCGACGTAGAAGGCAGCACGCTGAAGGTTCTGCACACCCCGGGACACTCGCCAGGTTCCTGCGTGTTGTACTGCGAAGACGAAGCAAAAATCTTTGCCGGTGACACCCTGTTTTCGGGTGGTCCGGGTGCAACCGACAAGAAGTACTCGGATTTCGGGACCATCATTGAGTCGCTGAAATCCAAGGTATTTACCCTGCCGAACGAGACCACTGTCATGCCAGGGCATGGTGATTTCACCACCGTGGGAGAGGAATTCTCCCACTTGGATGAATACATCGAGCGCGGCTACTAAGAATTAAATCAAAGCCGCAGGTCGCGTCCAGAGGACGCTTATTGAGAGGCGTCAGCAGCTGAAGGTTCAGTATTGCTGGCGTCTTTTTCGTGGTTGTCGTCTTTTTCGTGCTTGTCGTCTTTTTTCCGTAGCCCCACGAACAACACGATGACGATGAGCACCACGATGGCGATGATGGCCAACGTCAGGTCAGACAAGTTTGCGAACTGCATAGCCCATTCTTGGATGCGTGCCTGAGCATCGGTACTCAGCGGCCCACCCCAGGCCGAGGTGCCGTGGCTGATGATGAACAGCACACCGATGGCGATGAACAACGCGCCGGAAATCATAGACACCAGGTGCGTGGTGAAAGGGCCGATTGTGATGGGTTTCGGGCGCATCTTGGAACCCAGATCCAGTTTTTCCCACAACAGTGCCAGGATAAACAACGGGATTGCCATACCAACGGCATAGGCAGCCATGATCGCTGCGCCGTACCACGCAGAAGCGGAGACCGCAGCGGTGGTCAAAACAGCGCCGAGCAAAGGGCCAGCGCAGAAACCAGCGAAGCCATAGACAGCGCCCAAGAAAAAGACCGCGCCGGGTCCAGAGCCTTTCGCCTTTGACGACAGGTTAGAAAATGGCAGGTTAAACCCGCCACCGAAAAATGTGTAAATGCCCAGGGCGATGATGATGATTCCGCCGACCAGGATGATCGTCGAACGGTGATCAACCATGAAAGCCCCAATGCTGCCCACACCAGCACCGATGGGTACCAGCACGGTAATCAGCCCGGCCAAAAAGATCAGGGTTTTCCACACCAAATGGCGAAGTGAATCGAAAGCATAGGCGAAAAACGCGGGTAAGAGCAATGCTGAGCATGGGCTAATCAGCGAAAGCACACCTGCTAACAGTGCACCAAAAAGACCTACTTCAATCATTTATCCGTGAGAACCTTTCTTGCACTATTGAGCTTGTGGGCCGACCGTCGTTCCGGCGCGCGGAACGGTGCCGTCGGCTACCTTCGCCAGCTGGCGGTAAACCTCGTCTTCGAAAACCTCATAGGGTTGTGCACCAGAGATGAAGCGGTCGCCGAGGATAAACGCTGGGGTGCCGTTGAGTCCGACCGAGGTGGCGTAGCTACGTGCCTGGCGCACGACGTCCTTGTAGGTTTCGTCTTCAAGATCTTTGCGGAACTGTGCGATATCCTTTACGCCGGCTTTTTCGGCAAACTCCACCAAGTCTTCTACCGAATAACCTGGGTGTCCGCCGGTTTGGTTCTCGTAGGTGTTGTTGTAGAGCACGTCATGGAAGTCGTAGAACTTACCTTGCTTACCGGCAGCGCGGCCAGCTTGCGCGCCAACTTCAGCCTGCGGTCCATTGACCGGCAGATCGTTCCATTCGACGCGCAGCAGACCGGTGTCGACGAATTTCTCTTTCAATTTCGGTGCGGTCTCTACGGCGAAACGCGTGCAGAATGGGCACTCGAAATCAGAAAACTCTGAGAGCACAACCGGGGCATCGAGTGCTCCCATGGCGAATGGATCCTGTGCGTCACGACGGTGCACGTTGAGGATATCTTCGTTAGAGGTGATTTCTCCACCTGGTCCGACGATGTTGGCATTGGGGGACGTTGGGGAGGCGAAGTTTGTGCCGGGCTCGACCTGTTCGGCGAGCTCGCGTGCTTTTTCAGGGGAATATTCGCCACCCTGCATTCGGTTATTTGCTGAATCGGAGCTGCCAGAATTAGCAGATTCTGGGGCTTGGGGGCCGTGCATCGCATCCTGGTCACTTGCGCTCGTGGAATTGTCGTCGCCAGAGCGAACTACAGCAACAACAATGAGCACGGCCAGCGCCACTACCAGGGCGATTAACGTCCAGAGCAGTGCGGGCTTGCGCTGGAAAGCGTTGCGTGAAGAGGACATAACAACCTTTGTCTATCGGGGACTGACAGGCGGGTTGGGCCTGCGAGCACATTAATCTTCCTGGGCTGCGCGCTTTAAATAAGTGCCATAGCCGGATTTGATTAATGGTTGCGCTAACTCTAACAACGCAGACGCGCTAATAAATCCCTCTCGGTAGGCAGAAACTTCCGGAGAGCCGATGATTGCACCGGTGCGTTTTTGCAAAACCTCCACGTACGCTGCAGCTTCAGACATGGAATCAACAGTTCCTGTGTCCAACCACACATCACCGCGTTGCATGCGCTGCACCGATAATTGCCCCCGGTGCAGATATTCCTCATTGATCGCCGTGATCTCAAGCTCGCCGCGCGCCGAAGGCTTGATCGACTTGGCAATCTCGATGACGGAATTGTCATAGAAATACAGCCCCACCACCGCATAAGGCGAAGCTGGGCGGGTGGGCTTTTCCTCGATCGACAGAGCACGCCCGTCGGGGGCGAACTCGACGACGCCATAGCGCTGCGGGTCAGCGACTTCGTAGGCGAAGATGATCCCACCATCGGGCTGGTGGCACTGTGGCAAGGCGCCGGAAAACCCATGGCCGTCGAAGATATTGTCGCCAAGGACCAAGGCCACATCGTCGTCGCCGATGAACTCTTCACCGATCAAAAATGCCTGCGCCAGGCCATCGGGGCGCGGTTGAATCGCGTAGTCCAGCAGCAGGCCCCACTGGGAACCGTCGCCAAGCAACCGTCGAAAAGCAGGAGCATCCTGTGGGGTGGTGATAATCAAGATCTCCCGAATGCCAGCCTGGATCAGCGTAGAAAGCGGATAATAGATCATCGGCTTGTCGTAGATCGGCATGAGCTGCTTCGAAATCCCCTGGGTAATGGGGTAGAGCCGGGTGCCGGAACCGCCGGCGAGGATGATGCCTTTCATAGTCATCTATGTTGCCAGATCTAGGTTGCTAGATCGCATGCGCCACTGTTTTCGCACCGCCACCGCCAGGTTGGCCTGCAGCTGCGTATCAAGCCAAATAGAGTGCGAGGCTGGCGCGCCAATTGCTGGGGCTAAACCCGGTGGCTTTGATCTTGGCCAAGTCCAGAGTGGACTCCGCCGGACGCGCAGCCTGATCCTGGCCGTATTCCTCGCTGGTCACCGGGGTGACATCTGCGGGATCGCCACCGCAGCCGATGAACACAGCCATCGCAATCTCATCGCGCGAGGCCGTATCGCCATCGGAGCTCAAATTGTAGACCCCAAAAGGTGCCTGGCTGTCTAACAAATGCACGATTCCGCGCGCCAAATCTTGGGCATAGGTTGGCCGCCCGCGCTGATCACACACGACTTTGGGCTGGACTCCGTCGTTGGCAAGCTTGGCCATCGTGGAGATGAAATTGGCACCATCGCCGAACACCCAGGAGGTGCGCACCACGTAATGCCGTGGGGTGCTCTGGGCTGCGGTATCCCCAGCGGCCTTGCTGGCGCCATAAGCCGACAGCGGCGAAGGGATTTCGTCTTCGGTGTGCACCTCGTGTTGGCCGTCGAAAATATAATCCGAGGAGACATGCGCCAACGTGAGGTTGTGTTCGCTGGCGATCGTAGCGAGTCTTGCCGGGGCGGTGGCGTTAACTGCCCAGGCGCCAGCTCGGTCGGATTCCGCGCCGTTGACGTCGTTATACGCAGCCGCATTGATGATTGCCTGATACTGGCGCCAGTCGCGCACCGGGGGATTGGTGATGTCGAATTCTTCTCGCGAGCAAAATTCCACGTGCTCTTGGCCACGGTAAGCAGCGCGCAGTGCGGTGCCAAGCTGGCCGTTGGCGCCGGTGACCAGGATTTTCCGCGGCGGCATCGGGGTGGCTTGTGCGAGCGGGGGATGGTTTTTGTCTTTGACGGAGATTTCGGTAGGCGTGAGTGGCCACTCGATCATATCGAGGTTGACATTGGTGTATTCCGCATCCGGCGAATAATGATCGTTGACCAGGTAGGTATAAGCGGTGGAGTCTGTCAGTGCTTGGAATCCATTAGCGACGCCACGCGGAACAAATACCGCGGTATCCGGCTCGATGCGCTGGGTGACCGTCACACCAAAGGTTGGCGAACCTGCACGCAAATCGCACCACGCACCGAAGACGGCGCCTGTCGCGACCGAAATGAATTTATCCCAGGGCTCTGCGTGTAGCCCGCGGGTTACCCCGGACTTTTCGTTAAAAGAAATATTGTTTTGCACCGGCTTGAAATCGGGCACACCGGCGGCGACAAACATCTCACGCTGCCAGTTTTCTTTAAACCAACCGCGCGAATCCTGGTGCAGCTGCAGGTCGATCACCAGCAGGCCGTCGATACCTGTGGTGTGCACGTGCGGGCAAGCTTGGTCCGTTGTTGGCTGCTTTCCTGTCTCGTCACTGGTCACTGTCTATTGCCCTCGCTTTGCATAGTTCGTTTCCACTGCGTCTTTTGCATCGCGCCACCAGTCGGCATGCTTGCGATACCAGTCGATGGTGCGTTCCAGTCCGGCACGGAGATCGGTAAATTCTGGCTGCCATCCCAGCTCTTCGGTGAGCTTCGTCGGGTCAATGGCATAGCGTTGGTCGTGGCCAGGCCGATCAGCGACGTGCTCAAATTCCTCGGCACCCATGAGCTCACAGATCAACTCAATAACTGAGAGGTTGCTGGCTTCGCCATGCGCGCCGATATTGTAGGTTTCCCCAATCCGGCCGCGTTCTAGGATTGCGTGTACTGCCCGGTTGTGGTCGTCGACATGAATCCAATCCCGCACCTGCGCCCCGGTGCCATACAACTTCGGGGTGCGCCCGGAAAGAATATTCGTGATTTGGCGCGGGATGAACTTCTCGACGTGCTGAAAAGCTCCGTAGTTATTTGAGCAATTCGAAATAGTCGCGCGCACCCCAAACGAGCGCACCCACGCACGCACCAGGTGATCCGAGCTCGCTTTGCTCGCCGAATACGGGCTGGAAGGGCGGTAGGCGGTGGACTCACTGAATTGTTCAGCGCCATCGAGCGGCAGATCGCCAAAAACTTCGTCGGTGGAGATGTGGTGGAAACGCTTGTCGTGTTTGCGCACCGCCTCTAGCAGGCAAAAGGTGCCGACGATGTTGGTAGTGATGAATGGCGAAGGATCGCGCAGGGAGTTATCGTTGTGCGATTCTGCGGCAAAATGCACCACGGTATCCGCGCGGCGGACAAGCTTGTCGACGAGTTCAGCATCCGCTATATCGCCGACCATGAGTTCACACTCGGTGCCGTCCAGGTTCGCGCGGTTGCCGGAATAGGTCAGCTTATCCAGCACAATCATGTGGATATCTGGGTAGAGCTTGCGGGTCAGGTGCACGAAATTCGCGCCGATGAAGCCGGCGCCGCCGGTGACGAGCATGGTGGACATGACACTAGTTTAGGCGACTAATAACGGAGCAGATCGTGCTGGTAGAAACTGCCCGGTGGAAGCTGCCGGGTGGAAGCAGCCTGGCGGAAGCTGCCGGGTGGAAGCTAATAGGGCAAAGTTAAAGCCCAGCGAGAAGATTTCCCACCGGGCCCTATTATTCGGTTTTATTCTGGTCTCGAATTAGTCCGAATGATGAAGATTTACTCGGCAATCCCGAAGGCACGTGCAAAAGTCGGCCACGAGGTGCGCAGGTCATCCTGCCAGTAGGACCAGGTGTGGGTACCGGTCGCTGGACGGTGGTGATCAACTGGGATGCCCAGGTGGTTCAGCTTGGCGACGAAACGGTGCGTGCAAGCATTGGTGACTGCCTCGATGCCGCCGCCTGCGATAGCCAAGTTCGCCTGGTTAGCGGACAAAGCTTGTTCTGGGATGCCTTGTTCGCGCAAACCTTGCAGCGTTTCGCGCTGGCCAATCAAGCCGGTGGCATTAGAGACATAAATCTCAGTACCGCGCAGGAATTCAGCTTGCAGCAGTGCATCGTTTTCCAAAGAGCGCTTCGAGCCCGTTGGGCCCCAAATCTGATCCGGGTGAGCCCCAGCGCGGTTAACGGTCAGGCCTACTGCGGCGCGGCCCATTGGGGAATTGGTTTCTGCACAACCGGAGAACGAACCGGTGGCGTCATAGAATCCAGGGTTGTGGGCAGCCAGCAAGAGCGAGCTGGTACCCGACATCGACATACCGGCGATTCCACGCTTGCCGTTAGCGCCCAGGTGCTTTTCGATTGGCCCTGGCAGCTCGTTGATCAAGAAAGTTTCCCACTTCTGTGGGCCTTTCAGGTACTTGCTGTCAGCTGGCGTTTCGTTCCAGTCTGTGTAATAGGAAAACGCGCCACGCATTGGGATGACGACGTTAATGTTTTTTTCTAGGTAAAAATCAAGCGCATCAGTCTGCGCGATCCAGTTTGCGGATTGTTCACCGCCACCGGCACCATTAAGTAGGTATAAGGTCGGACGCGGGCCGGCAGACTGATCTGCCTTGATGGTCACGACTGGGATCTTGCGGTCCATCGATGGCGAATACACGGTGACTTCCTGTACGCGATCGCCTTTTTCTTTCACAACGTTGCGCCAAGAATCATCTTCGAATTCCGAGGCCTGGATTTCTTCACTCACCGTGCCAACCGGGATGGTGTTTTCGGGTGCAGGTGGAGTGACGACGTCCTGGGCGATGCCGACTTGAGCGTTGACCTGGGCGATGCCGGATACAGGGGTGAGGGCCAGGGTGCTAACAGCAGCAGCGGCAACGAATACGTTGCGAAGTTTCATGCGTGATCCTTAGACAGTCGGGAAACTTAAACGTGAAAACGTAAAAATAAATAATAGTTGGTTAGTAGCTTAGCGTATGCACCGCCGATAGTCTCAGTATTTCAGTCTCTGTATTTCGATGCTCGCGTCTGCCACTGTTGTAGTTACTCTTGTAGTCGCGAAATCGTGATGTGGTGTTACAAGAAGAAGTTTTTTTGGCGGGGGCTGGTGAGGTCAGTGCGGCTGTCCGGCGGTGGGGCTGTCGGGCGGTTTTGGGCCCTGGTAGCAACTGAGGTTATTGGTGTATTTGTTGTAGATGTTGAAGTTGTCAAGCAATGTTGCAGTTGTGAAACCCTTGTGTTTGTGTTGCCCTTGGCCTAGGCTCAATTTTGCTTAAGCGCGAGGATTTCGGCAGCTAGATTTTCCGATATCCGCGATGAAAACTGGGAAACTGCTGTTTCCTAGTCGTGATTCCCAGAGATGAAAGAGTTTTTACCATGCAGTTCGATAACTTGATCGCTACCTCCAATAACTTCTTCGGCCCAGGCATCCACGAGCTTTTCGCTAGCTTTTCCAAACTGAGTGCAATCCTTAACCTGCTGTAATCTGCGGTTTTGTTTGCTAGCAGGCACTGAGTTGGAGGTACCTGCGAGTCTGAAAGCACCTGCGAGTTTTGGGTTTATTCCAGATAAATTCTTCTCGCGGGTGCTTTCACATGTCTATGGCGATTACGTATGCTGGATGGCGTGACTAAAGAACATTATGATCTCGTTGTACTTGGCGCTGGACCAGGCGGGTACGTTGCCGCCATCCGCGCTGCCCAGCTAGGCAAAAAAGTTGCCGTCGTCGAAAAGCAGTATTGGGGCGGAGTCTGCCTCAACGTCGGCTGCATTCCTTCGAAGGCTTTGCTGAAAAATGCTGAGGTTGCCCACACCTTCAACCACGAGGCCAAGGACTTTGGCATCTCTGGTGATGTCTCCTTTGATTACCCGACCGCACACAAGCGTTCGCGTAAGGTCTCGAAGAAGATTGTTGGTGGCATCCACTACTTGATGAAGAAGAACAAGATCCAGGAAATTAACGGCCTGGGACACTTCAAGGATGCCAAGACCATCGAGGTTAAAGAGGGCGACGACGCAGGCAAGACCCTGACTTTCGACGACTGCATTATTGCTACCGGCTCCGTCGTCAAGACTCTTCCTGGCATCGAGCTTGGCGGCAACATCGTCTCCTACGAAGAGCAGATTCTCGACGAAAACGCACCAGAATCCATGGTGATTGTCGGCGCTGGCGCAATCGGTATGGAATTCGCATACGTGTTGGCGAATTACGGCGTGGACGTCACCGTCGTCGAGTTTATGGACCGTGTGTTGCCAAATGAGGACGCTGATGTGTCCAAGGAGATCGCCAAGCAGTACAAGAAACTGGGCGTGAACCTGCTGACTAGCTACAAAACCACTTCTGTGAAGGACAACGGCGACAACGTCACCGTCGAGGTCGAGTCTAAGGATGGCAAGAAGCAAGACACTCTGACCGTCGACCGCTGCTTGGTTGCAGTCGGATTCGCTCCACGCGTGGAAGGCTTCGGCCTGGAAAACACCGGCGTTGAGCTGACCGAACGCGGCGCTATCGCCATCGATGAGCGCATGCGCACCAATGTTGATGGTATCTACGCCATCGGCGATGTCACCGCTAAACTGCAGCTGGCTCACGTCGCTGAAGCGCAAGGCGTAGTCGCCGCAGAGACCATTGGTGGCGTAGAAACCCAGGAGCTGGGTGACTACCAGATGATGCCACGCGCTACCTTCTGTAACCCACAGGTGGCGTCCTTCGGGTACACCGAAGAAGCCGCTAAAGAGAAATGGCCAGATCGCGATATCAAGGTAGCTACGTTCCCATTCTCCGCGAACGGTAAGGCGTTGGGTCTGAACGAATCGGCTGGCTTTACCAAGCTGATTGCCGATGGCGAATTCGGTGAGCTCTTGGGCGCACACTTGGTTGGCTCCAACGTTTCCGAGCTGCTGCCACAGCTGACTTTGGCACAGCGCTTCGATCTGACCGCGGGCGAAATCGCGCGTAACATCCACACCCACCCAACGCTGTCTGAGGGCATGAAAGAAGTTGCTCACGGCGTTGCTGATGGACACATGATCAACCTCTAATTAGAGACCCGATCACCCCCTCTCACAAATGGGCCTGGCGGCTTAGGATTCCGCAGACATTTTTCGAGGAGTTTTCAGACACGGTCGCTCTACCGCTTGCCGACGGTAGGGCGGCCTTTTTCTTTTGGCAGCCCGAAAAAATACACCGCCTGTGACGCACGGGAATACTGATACTGATCGAAAGTTTGACGCAGTATGGGTGAACGTTGACTAGCTGAAATTTGCCTGTGCCTAAATTCACAACAATCGGAAAATAGTGATGAATCGCGAATTAAGGTGCCCTAAGGCACGTGGCAGTAGCGATATTGGCAGTTTTCTTTAAGCCAAGCCTCACATAAAGCGCCCCCGGCAAAACTTAATAGCAACGCTAAAAATGCACTCAGTGCACTGTTTTAGTTCGCATCAACACCCCCGATCGCCGTATGGTTATAGCGACAATGGAGGTGCCATGACAATAAAGAATCCTGATCGTGAGGCAATCGCCCACGGAAAAATTTCCAACGAGAAAATTCGCGAATCGCCATCAGTCCCAACTTGGGCAATCAAGCTGATTATGGCGGTTACTGGTCTGCTGTTCGTGCTGTTCACGCTCGGACACATGGCCGGAAACCTGAAGCTGTATGCTCTAGCTCACGACGGCGTACCTGCCCTGGATGAATACGGTGAATTCCTCCGTAGCCTTGGTTCGCCACTGCTGCCGGAAGAAGCATTCCTGTGGGGCTTCCGCATCGTCCTGCTTGCTGCGCTGATTCTGCACGTGTGGGGCGCATTCGTATTGATCAGTCGTGCGAAGCAGTCTCGCGGCAAGTTCAACCGCACCAACCTGATGGGTGGGGTGGACTCATTCGCTACCCGCACCATGTTGGTTACCGGTCTGTTCATTTTGCTGTTCATCTGCTTCCACTTGCTGGACCTGACCTTGGGCGTCGCTCCTGCGGCCACCGATCAGTTCGTCCATGGTGAGGTGCACGCCAACATGTTGGCTACCTTCAGCCGTTGGCCAGTCACCCTCTTCTATGTAGTGGCAATGCTTTTGCTGTTCCTGCACATGTCTCACGGCATCCGTTTGGCTGTCTCGGATCTGGGCATTACCGGCCGCAAATGGCGTCAAACCCTCGTCGTGATTGCTTATGTCATCCCAGCTGTGGTTGTCATCGGCAACATCGTTATGCCCGTGTCCGTCCTGTTTGGTTGGGTGAGCTAGATCGTCGCCCAGTGACGTCACAGTTCGCTGACAACGTTCTAGCCTGATCGGAAAGTAAGATTATGAGCAACACAGATACTTCGACTCGTAAAGAGTTCCGCCAGCCAGACTCTATCGTCGATGGAGTCACCCCAGGCGACATTCTGGAAAACGCGGAACCAAAAGGCGTTCCCATGCGCGACATGTGGAACTACCACAAAGACCACATGAACTTGGTCTCGCCGCTGAACCGCCGTAAATTCACCGTCCTTATCGTCGGCACTGGCCTGTCCGGTGGTGCTGCAGCAGCAGCCCTCGGTGAATTGGGCTACGACGTAAAGGTCTTCTCGTACCACGATTCACCACGTCGTGCGCACTCCATTGCTGCACAGGGTGGTGTGAACTCTGCCCGCGGTAAGAAGGTCGACAACGACTCGGCTTACCGTCACGTCAAAGACACTGTTAAGGGCGGCGACTACCGCTGTCGCGAGTCTGACTGCTGGCGCCTGGCTCTGGAGTCTGGCCGCGTTATCGATCACATGAATGCCATCGGTGCACCATTCGCTCGTGAATACGGCGGTACCTTGGCTACCCGTTCCTTCGGTGGTGTGCAGGTCTCCCGTACCTACTACACCCGTGGACAAACCGGCCAGCAGCTGCAGCTGTCGACCACCTCGGCACTGTACCGCCAGATTGGCCTGGGCAACGTCGAAATGTTCGCCCACCATGACATGCAGGACATCATCGTTCGTGAGATCGATGGCGTCAAGCACTGCGACGGTATCGTGACCCGCAACCTCATCGACGGTGAGATCAAGGCCTTCACTGGTCACGCGACCGTCATCGCTACCGGTGGTTACGGCAACGTCTACCACATGTCGACCTTGGCGAAGAACTCGAACGCTGGCGCCATGATGCGTGCTTACGAGCGCGGCGCATACCTGGCATCCCCGGCGTACATTCAGTTCCACCCGACCGGTCTGCCGGTGAACTCCACCTGGCAGTCGAAGACCACGCTGATGTCGGAGTCGCTGCGTAACGACGGCCGTATTTGGTCGCCAAAGAAGGAAGGCGACGATCGCGACCCGAACTCCATCCCGGAGGACGAGCGCGACTACTTCCTGGAGCGTCGCTACCCAGCGTTCGGTAACTTGGTTCCGCGTGACGTTGCTTCCCGTGCACTGTCGCAGCAGATCAACGCTGGTCTAGGCGTCGGTCCGATGCACAACTCCTGCTATCTGGATTTCCGCGATGCGATCGAGCGCCTCGGTAAAGATACCGTGCGTGCGCGTTACTCCAACTTGTTCCAGATGTATGAAGAGTCCATTGGTGAAGATCCATACGAGACTCCGATGCGTATTGCACCGACCTGTCACTTCACCATGGGTGGTCTGTGGACCGACTTCAACGAGATGACCTCCATCGACGGCTTGTTCGCTGCCGGTGAGGCTTCCTGGACCTACCACGGTGCTAACCGTCTGGGCGCGAACTCGCTGCTTTCGGCATCGGTCGACGGCTGGTTCACTCTGCCGTTCACTATTCCTAACTACCTGGCAAACCACCTTGGTGAAGAAAAGCTGTCCGCTGATTCTGCCGAGGCACAGGAAGTTGTCGAAGAGGTTAAAGACCGTTTGAACCGTCTGATGGGCATCGAGGGCGATGATCCACACGGTGCCGAGTACTACCACCGCCAGTTGGGCGAAATCCTGTATTGGGGCTGTGGTGTGTCTCGTAACGTCGAAGACCTGAAGACCTCCATTGAAAAGATCCGCGAAATTCGTCGTGACTTCTGGGCTAACGTCCGCGTGACCGGCCAACTGCACGACATGAACCAGGATCTGGAATACGCACAGCGCGTGGCCGATTACCTCGACCTCGGCGAGCTGATGTGTGTCGACGCACTGGACCGCGACGAATCGGCCGGTGCTCACTACCGCGACGATCACCTTTCCGAAGACGGCGAGGCTGAACGTGACGACGAAAACTGGTGCTTCGTTTCGGCTTGGCAGCCAAACGGCCCGGAGAAGTTCATCCGCCACGCCGACCCTCTGTACTTCGACTCGATCCCGCTGATGACAAGGAACTACAAGTAATGAAATTGACACTTGAAGTCTGGCGTCAGGCCGGACCTACGCAAGAAGGCAGCTTCGAGACCGTTCAGGTCGATGACGCCGTCGAGCAGATGTCCATCCTGGAACTGTTGGACCACGTCAACACCGGACGTATCGAAGACAACAAAGAACCATTCGCTTTTGCCTCTGACTGCCGCGAAGGCATCTGCGGTACCTGTGGTTTGCTGATCAACGGACGCCCACACGGCCCAGGCCAGAACACTCCTGCCTGCCAGCAGCGTCTGTTCCAGTTCAACGATGGCGACACCCTGCGTCTGGAGCCACTGCGCTCCGCCGCATTCCCCGTCATCAAGGACATGGTCGTTGACCGTTCCGCCCTGGATGACATCATGCACCAGGGAGGCTACGTCTCCATGGACGCCGGTACCGCACCGGATGCTGACACTCTGCTGCAGAACTCGCAAGACAACGAATTCGCACTGGATCACGCTGCCTGCATCGGCTGTGGTGCGTGTGTCGCCGCTTGTCCTAACGGTGCCGCTCACCTGTTCACCGGTGCGAAGCTGGTGCACCTGTCCATGTCGCCACTCGGAGCAAAAGAACGCGGCAAGCGTGCCCGCAACATGGTTGACGAGCTCGAGCAAAACTTCGGTGGATGTTCGCTGTACGGTGAATGTGCAGATGTCTGCCCAGCTGGCATCCCACTGACTGCAGTTTCGGCTGTTACTCGTGAGCGTGCTCGCGCGGCATTCCGCTCGAAGGACGACTAATTGTTTCGGGGCGGTGAATCCGCTGCCCCGGCACCACTTTTGCTGGCAGTGAATCTAGACTAGAGTTGTCACTAGTGATACAGAAGAAAGGCTTTGGCACCTTATGAGCACCAATGAACAGGTAGCGGACTTCGCTGCGGAGACCTACCCACGCTATTCCCAAGAGCTGCACGACAGCTACATTGCGGGTTACAACCCAGTTTCGCTGGCAGCCCCACACTCGTCGTTGCTTCGTAACTCTACTTGGGCTGGCATGGGCTTGTTGCTCAGCTTCTTCCCATTCGCTGGAACCCTGATTTGGGGAATTGGCACCGGAATGTGGGGGACTGGTACCGCAGCTAATTACTCCACGATCTTGACGATTATTGGTGCTATCGGTGTCGTTGCCACCCTAGCTGGTGGTTTTGGCACCATCCATTATGGACGTCGCCATTACCGCCAATACGTGAAGGAAACGGGGCGCACCTCCTAACGCTGCCTTTCCTGCCAGCCTGGCCCCGCACCTGCTCAGATGCTCACCGCGTCGAGGCAGGGCGGGGCTTTTCGTAGCTTGACATGTCTACCCAACACTCTGTGTGTGACGTAAATTCGAGACGAAAACACTAGACAATTGATTCGAGACCTTTTATGACTGATGCCGAAAGAGCGGTAGTGTTACGCCGCCATAAGATTTTTGTGACCAGCCTCCTGGTGCTGGCAGCAATCATCTTTTTGGCGTGTTCGTGGTGGCAAAGCCAACCAGGTGAAGCTCCGGCATGGGTCGGCTACGTCCGGGCGGCTGCCGAAGCGGGCATGGTTGGTGGATTGGCGGACTGGTTCGCTGTTACCGCGCTTTTTCGCCATCCTATGGGCCTGCCAATCCCGCACACAGCGCTGATCCGGAAGAAAAAAGACCAGTTGGGCGACTCGCTGTCGCAATTCGTCGGTGATAACTTCCTCAACGCAGAGCTCATCACTTCGAAGGTGCGCGAGGCCAAGTTGCCCGAGCTGTTGGGGGAGTGGTTGGGCAAGCACGAGAATGCGGAAAAGGTTTCCCACGAAACCGCGAAACTCACCACGAATATCGTGCGCGCGATCGACCCGAACGAAGCCGAAGAGTTGATCCGTCGGCATGTCATCGACAAGGCTGCCGAACCGATCTGGGGGCCACCGTTGGGGCGCACGCTGGACTCGCTTATCGACGAAGGCAAGCTAGAACCCGCGGTGGATGAGCTCATCAACTGGGCGAAAACCAAGCTTGCTGATTCGGAAGACGCCATCGTCACAATGATTGATGAACGCATGCCGACGTGGGCGCCGCGTTTCGCCCGCCAGTTGGTCGGCGACAAGGTCTTTCGCGAAATGTCGTCGTTTATCCGCGAAGTCGAGGCCGACCCACAACACCAGGCACGCAAATCCATTCGCAAGGGACTGCGCCAGTTGGCATATGACCTGCAGTTTGATGCGACGATGATCAGCCGGGTTGAAGACTGGAAAACTGATGTGCGCGCATCGCGTGCAGTCGCCGCGCTACCAGGTTTGGTCTGGGAAAAAGCCTCCACCGGGTTTATCGACGCGGCAGAAGACGCTGATTCCGCCTTGCGGCAAAAAATCGTTGAGCTGTGTGTGCGCTGGGGCGAGAACATTCGCAGCGACAAAGCTCTTCGCGATTCTTTGGACCGACGCATCAATACTGCAGTGGAGTTTTTGGCTAATAACTACTCGTCAGAGGTGACAGGGATTATCTCAGAGACGATTGCTCGCTGGGATGCCGACGAGGCAAGCAACAAGATCGAACTTATGGTGGGCAAAGATCTGCAGTTCATTCGCCTTAACGGAACAGTGGTGGGTGCGCTGGCTGGTTTGGTTATCTACACTGTCAACCAACTTCTGTTTGGTGCCTAAACTAGAACAACTTTGTGGAGAACGATCATGACTAAAGATGAGAAGCGATTCAACGGCCGTGACGTAGTGGACTCGTTGAAAGATACGGGTTCGTCGTTGCGCTCGGTCATCGGCGAGTTCGCAGGGCATGCCGCAGCGAACTATCGGGACAATGGCGCTGCAGAAACGGCGAAAAATGCTGCCCGCCAAACTGCGCGCGACGTTCGCGGAATCAGCAACCTCGATGACGTCAAAGAAACCGGATCGAAGCTATGGAAGCGCGGAAAATACCTGGGCAAAGAATTCAGTTCTGAGTTGCGCGATGCCGTCGGCAAGACTCGAAACAGTGAAGCCTCGACCGAGGCGAAAGAAAAACTCGACAACCTGAATGCACGAGCGAAGCAGACGTTGCGGCGGGTAAAGAAAGACAAGTCGACGAATCGATCGGCGGCGAAGACCAAAGACGGTAGGCCACGTATCATTGAAGGCGAAGTTATTGAGGTTGACGGTCGCAATCCCCACGAGAACTAGCTAACTCGGTTGCCGTAGGCAGGCTGCCGCGGGCATATCCAGGCAGCACGGAGAGTAGACGACCCACGAAATAGACTGATGAGGAATCACCACACGACATGATTGTTGACGTATTAGCGCAGGCCAGCGTGGCCGCGGAGCAGACCCAGCACCTCGCGCAGCTGCCACCCAGCGGGCCGAAACTGGAGCAGTGGCAGTCGAACCTGCTGGACGGAGTGTTCTGGTTGCAGCAGGGTATTTACTCGCTCGTCGCGATCGCTGGCTTGGTCGGTGCGATTTCAGCTGCCATGACGCGTGACGACGCCTTCGATGCTGATTCCCGGCAATCGAAGATGGTGTGGGTGGCAATGCTGGCTGGTTCCGCGTTTATTGTGCCGATGCCAATTCCAATCCTGCCGTGGGTCGGTATGGTTCTTATCGGCCTGTACTGGTTCGATGTGCGCCCGTCGTTGAAGGCGTTGATCAACGGCGAGTACCGCTGGGATTAGCCTGCACTGATGGAAACGAACTGGTTGCATAATTTTCTGGCGTGGGATTTACGAGCCCCGCAGATTGGTGTGACGGAAGTAAAAACCAAGGTTGCTGAGGCAATCGAAGCTGGAATTGTCGCGGTTGTGGTGAGCCCGCATCATGTATCGGTGGCAGCGCGCGCTGCTGGGGATGCTCAAGCAGTTTGGCAGTCTAACGCTACAGCCAGTGGCTCCGGGGATGTTAATGCTGCTGCCGGTGGCTCCGGGGATGTTGCGGCTTTGGACGATGACAGCGAAGAAACCCCGTTGAGCATTATCGCTGCCGTTGGCTTTCCGACGGGGCGCCATCACATCTTGGTGAAAGCCTCTGAGGCACGGTTGGCGATCTCGCAAGGAGCGCACCGAATCTGGGCGAGCCTCGATTCCAGTAACACTGATCAGAACGCGGTGCTGAGTGAATTGATTAGTTTGCGAGAAGCAGTCCCGTACCCGGCACAACTCGGGGTGATCGTTGCTCATAATGCTACAGAAGTTGCTCACAACGCCACAGAAATAGCACGAGCCTGTGAGCTTGCGAAGGTAGATCAACTCGTGGTGGTGCCACCTGAAAACCACCCATCTCGTTTGTTGCCGACTCCGGGGCGGGTGAATCCTGATGCTCGCCAGGAAGCTAGTTCTGAGCTTGTTGCAGGCCATGAAACCGGAGAAGTTTCGGCAACTAGTTCCATGCTGCATCTTGCACAGAAACTGCCCGATCACACACCTGTCGTTCTCGATGCAGGAGCAGGAAAGCCCGCTGATTGGCAGGAGGGTGCCAGCGCCGACGGAACCGGAACCGGCAGGGCCAGCGCCGACGGAACCGGAAGCAGCACCAAGCAAGCTGCAGAGCACACAACACCGGATACAGACAGCCTCCCTGAATGGTTGGTGGCAGAATCCGCGGATCTTGCAGGCAACAGAAGAGCCCTAGCGCAAGCAAAAACCGCCAAGAATATCTTGGCGGTCATCCCAGCGCCACACTAGCGTCCCATCGCAGCCTAGCGTCAAAAATACCTGGACGAGTAGGGAAGCTAGTCTAGCTTTGTCGGGTTGGCGTATTACCTTGAGGCGTTGAGTTTAACTCTTTACTCATCTGCGCGGGGTTTACATTGTTGCCTTCCATGGTGATCAGCAAACCGTCTTCGCTGAATTCGATCGCAGTGATATCCAGCTGGCCGCCTGTGGCCCCACGCAGATTTTCGTTCAAAGATTTTGCGATGCCATCGGCAGCGCCGTCGGGAAGCGTGAAGCCTAGTAGTTTTGCTTCGGAAGCTTCGAAAGCGACGTTGCCGGCTTCGTCGACATGGGGGCGCAACGAGAGATTAGCCGCGCCGGACAAGAATTTGATGCTGATGGTTTCAGCAGCCTTATCCGTGGTGATGTCCGAAACCACCAGCTCGCCCCAAAAGCCCGCGCCACCGAGTTGTTCGCGCAGCCCTTCTTGGATGGTGTGGGTGAGATAATCGTCGGGAAGCTCCGAACGGGTACGCAAAAATTCCGCCTCGCCGGATTTGAGAGTCATGGACTCCATGTGCACGTGCGAGGCGGGCATACCCTTGTATGAGCCCTCGGCATCCTGCTGCAACGTCGACGGGGTATCAATATTGACCTCGTTGAGCTTGCCACTGACCAGGCCGAACAACACCGGACTGGAACCGAAAGAAACCTCGGGGTCTTCGGTCATCTCGATGCCCTGCTCCTCGATATCTTCGCGGAAACTAGAGCGCAGCTGCTGACCAATGAAAAAACGCGCGGCAAATTCCGCCAGCAACACCAGGACCAACACCGCAACCAAGACGGCGACGATAACTTTCCAGGCGGTTGCGGCAGATGATTTTGCTTTGGAGCTAGTTGGCTGAGAGCTAGTTGGCATAGCCATAGTCTAGCGTGCGTTCTACTCTCAGATAAGCCGGAACCTGGTGGCTTCTGAGAGCCGCACGCAGTTGAGAGCCGCACGCAGCTTAGAGGTTCTCGCTAATCCACTTCTCGGTGAGCTCGCCCTCGTTGCTGAACAGCTCGTCCAAGGCCTCGCCGACCTTAGGCTCGATGGCTGCGCCCATCATCGGGATGTTGACGGAAACATCGTTGGTATAGCTCAGGGTCGTGGTCTCGCCCTGGCCTTCCAGCTTGATTGTGCCCTTAAAGTCGACCGGGGTGCCCTTGACATCAGCGGTGTAGGAAAGCTCGGCCTTGTCGCCAGCCAGCTCGCCGACCTTGACGGTGCGCTTGACCTTCAGTGACTGCGAAACCATCGCGCGCACAGCCTCCGGCAAAATCGTGACTGGCAGCAGCTCGAACAAGGTGGCCTCGTTGTTTGCGAACTGGTTGAGCTCACCTGGTTCTGGGGAGAGGTTTTCGGCGATGTATGCCCAGTACTTCTCGTTAGTCAGTGCCTGGTGCACTTTTTCGGCGGATTGGTTAATCGTTACTGTGTTTTCGCTACGGGTAGACATGCCCTACAGACTACCCTGTGAAAGTGATGAATGATTTTAAGACGCAAGCAAACAAGGCCCTAGAAAATCCGGAATTGCGCGCGCTTGTCGACGATGGCTCGCTCACCCACGTCGATGGCGTCGAGTTTGCGGAACTCACGACGTTCCACCTGGGTGGTGCGCCGCAGGCTGCGGTGCGCGTTAGCACCAGCGAGGCCGCCGCTGCGGTGGTGCGCGCCCTGGATACCGCTGGGGTGGAGCTGCTGATTGTGGGTGGCGGTTCCAATTTGCTGGTCACTGATGCTCCGCTAGATCTCGTTGCCGTGATCATGGACGACGATCACTTGCAGATCGAGCCTTCCACCGGCCTGCTGCGCGCAGGCGCCGGCGCGGTGTGGGATGAGGTAGTCGCCGCCAGCATCGACGCTGGCCTGGGTGGTCTGGAGTGTTTGTCGGGGATTCCAGGCTCGGCCGGTGCAACCCCGGTGCAAAACGTCGGCGCTTATGGCGCGGAGATCGCAGATGTGCTCACCCGCGTGCAGCTGCTGGATCGTGCCACCGGCACCGTCGAATGGGTGCCTGCCGACGCGCTCGATTTGGCGTATCGCTATTCGAATTTGAAGTTCACCTCGCGTGGGGTGGTGCTCGCGGTGGAGTTTCAGCTGCACACTGATGGTCTCTCGGCGTCGCTGCGTTTCGGCCAGTTGGCGGGTGAGCCTGGCCAGCGCCGCGATCCGGCTAGCGTGCGCGAGGAGGTGCTGGGCCTGCGTCGTTCCAAGGGCATGGTGCACGATCCGGTGGATCATGACACCTGGTCGGCGGGTTCGTTTTTCACTAACCCGGTGGTGCCAGAATCGCTTGCCGACGAGATCACCCAGGTGGTCGCCGCTGAGCTGGGTGCCGACGAGGCTGCGGGCATGCCGCGCTTCCCGGTGGAGGTAGGCAGCATGGCCACTGGGAGTTCTGCCACTGGGGGTTCCGGTGCCGCAGGGGCTTGCGGTGGGGAAGCTACCGGCGAAGCCGAAGCACTGGTGAAACTGTCGGCAGCGTGGTTGATTGAGCGGGCAGGTTTTGCAAAAGGCTACCCGGGCGAACAAGCGCCGGCGCGCTTGTCTACGAAGCACACGCTGGCACTCACTAACCGCGGAAGTGCCCGTGCAGACGACGTCGTCAAGCTAGCCCGCGAAGTCCGCGCCGGGGTATATGAGAAATTTGGGGTAGAACTAGAGCCCGAGCCGCTGTGGATCGGGTTGGAAATCTAGCTGCGAGACGCGCACGGCGCAGGGTAGGGCTGTACTTTAGCGCGGGTGCGGCTTAGCGCGGCACATCGATGGTGATGGTCTCGCCGCCGTAACCGTGTTCTTGGTCGTGGCCTTCGACGGTGATCTTGGCGACGCCCTCGGGGATGACGAAAGGGCCGCGCGAGCGGGTAAAAGGCTGCTCGTTGGCGTGATCGTGAGCGAGTTCGTGTTCGGCTAGCACGTTGCCGTCTTCGTCGAGCACGCGCCAGCCGTCGGCGTAGCGATCTGGAGAATCGTACGGCGAGGAGACGGTGACGGCGATGTCGTATTCGCCGCCGTCGGGGCCGGAGAGCTCGGCAGATAGGATGTCGGGGTATTTCTGGTCGGCTGCGTCCGAAGCGGCATCTTTTGCATCGTCGGCCGCGCTGCCTGCGGCGTTAGTAGCGGATTCAACTGCGCGCGAGGCCTGCTCGGTAGCGTTATCTGCCACCTCGTCGGCGGTCTCCTGCGCGTTGGAACACGCGGCCAGGGTGAGCGCGGACGTGGCGACCAGGGCGGTAAAAGTGCGCGAAAGTTTCATATCGCCCCAGTATATCGGCTTGCTAGACCGTCCTAGATCGCCCGGGAGTGCACTAGACCGCCCGGGAATGCCCTATTTATAGGTGTATTTGCCTTTCGTGACGCTGGCCCAGGCGACCGGAAGCTGCTGCTTGTAATACGGCCAGTCGTGGATGCCGGTTGGCGCAAAGTCGAATTCAATGCCCTCGTGCATCAGACCTTTTTCTTGCAGCGAACGTTGCAGTTCCGCGGTGCACTGGTTGGTGAGTTTTTCCAGCGTGATGTTGCCGAAAAACGTCGGTACGCCTTCGCTGCGGGCCAGATCAATATCGTGCTGGGTGGCGTGGCCATTGGCGGAATAGATATACACCGGCATCTGGGCGATGCCTTTGGGGTCAGCAATCACGTCATTACGCAGGCGCTCTGGAGTGGTGCCGGTGCCCCACATCAGATCTGGGTTTCCACCCATGACGCGGGAGCCCAAGTTGAAATAGGCGCGGCCCGCGGTGCTTGTCGACGAATAACAACCCGAGACCGAGAAAGTGCCGGAATACAGGTGCGGGTACAGGTTGGCTAAGCGGATGGCCGCTGATCCGCCCATGGACAGCCCACCGATATAACGCTCGCCGTTGAAGGCGATGCCGCTTTGCTGCTCCATCACGCCGGGCAGTTCTTGGGTCAGGAAGGTCTCCCATTTCGCGCGGCCCAGGTATGGGTCGGTCTCGTTCCAGTCGGTGTAGTTGGTGCCACCGGCCTCGACCGGCATGACGGTGGTGACGTGCTCATTCGCCATGGTGCCTTGCACATCGCCTTTGCGTAGCCAGCCGGATTGGCGTGGCGCTGACACACCGTCGAGAAGATACAGCATTGGTGCTGCCGTTTTGCGATTCTTTGGGTATTGCACCTGGACTTGCACGACGCGACGCATAGCCGGGGATTCTACGTAGAGGCGCTCGACGTCGAAACGCTCGTCCGGTTCGCGGTGAACCAGGCGTGGCTCGGCGAAATCCCGCTCGTTTTCGATCGGGTACGGCGTCGGTGAGCCCCAGAGATTCCACATCGGTAGCTGGTGCCAAGGGGTGTGGTTCTGGAAGAACTGGAGGGCGTCGAGCACGTGGCCTTGCACCGCGGGGTCTTTCGACCAGTCGGCCATTGGTTCGGAAGATACGTCGAAGGCGATGCGCGAGCTGGTCTCGCTGGAGAATTGTTGGGCCTGCGCCTGTGGGGCGGTCGAAGATGAGACAGTGGCGACAACCGGCAGGCTGAGCGTGGCGGTTAACGCTAGGGCACTAGCGCGGCGGAAAAGTGTGCGGCGAGGCGACAGTTTACGGCGAGGCGACATAGGTGGGCTCCAGGAGGATCAGTCGAGTGAGTGTTTTCGCGGCGGCGTGGCGTGCTTACCGACGAGTTCTGGAGACATCTTAAATGGGGTCGCCGAGAAATGTAGAATCCCAAAAGCTTTCGCGAATTATTTGGGTACCCTGGGTTTACGTGACACTCTAATCCCTGAAGGCGGAATTCCTTATGGCGAATCAACAATCTCGTCTACATTCACAAGTTTTTGGATACAACGCTGCTCGCTGGGTGGTGGTCGCAGTGATAGTAGCGATCACCATCTGGTTCCTGCTCGTGATGAGTTGGATGGCGTTTCCCATGGTCATCGTGACGGCAATCGTCGTGTTGTTTCACATCGACACTCAGTTAGACCAGAAGCAGCAGACGCTAAAAATCAAAGTCCTGTGGGTCCCTCTAAAAACCTGCAACTTTGCAGATATCAAGGAAGCTGCTATTCCACAGGATCCTTTGCCATTGGAACGTAATACCTTCGGCGTGCACTTCGTCGGAGGTGCATTGTCCATGCACGCGGGCGCGGCAAACTTGGCGCTGGAGATGACAGATGGCAAAACCTACCGCGTGACGGTGGACCGACCACAGCAGTTTGTGCAGCGGTTGAATAACGCGGCCCTGAATAACGCAGCTTAACCTAGCGGGTGCCGTAGACCCGTCCAGGTTCTGGGGCGCCGTGCAGGCGGTCCAAAGTGACTGGTTCGAGGCCTTTGGCGCGCAGCCCGTCGATGATGCAGGTGGTCGCATCCGCCGTGGTGTTGTGGATATCGTGCAGCAGTACCACCTCGCCGCCGTCGGCTTGGTTGACCGAACGCTCGCAGACGGTCTGAGCATTGCGATCGCGCCAGTCGAAGACGATGACATCCCACAGCGCGAGCCCCATCCCGTGCGCACGCGCTGCCTGCACGACGTGATCATTGTGCGCGCCGTACGGTGGGCGCAACCAGCGCGGGGTCGTTCCCGTTACAGATTGCACAGCCCGGGTGTTCTGCGCGATCTCGGCATTGACCCGTGCTGGGCTGCTCAGTGCGAAGTTCACGTGCGTCGTACCGTGATTGCCGATGGTGTGGCCCGAGTTGACGATGCGACGTGCCGTATCAGGCAGAGCGTGCACCATCGGGGTTTGCACGAAAAACGTTGCTTTTGTTTGCTTCGCGTCGAGAGTGTCCAGAATCCGGTTGGTGGGCGGTTGCGGGCCATCGTCAAAGGTGAGGGCAACGCAGTTCGAGCAATCACCATTCGGGGCGACTGGTGCTGGTGGTTGATAACCAGGCTGCATGTTCGGTGGAGTCGGCTTGCTGCGCGGTTGTGGAGTAGACGATAGCTGTTGAACCTCTTTGGGCAGCGTTGCGTAAAACGCGCGGTAGGCCTCATCGGTGGAGTTGTGGAAAAACTCCAGGATCTGCGAGCCCAGCTGGAAATGATCCCAGCGCGGCACAAGAGAGCTGGCGGGGAGGGCAGGTGCGGAAGAAGCAAGATTTACCACGGCGCCAGAGCGCGCCGAATCGCTGGAACCCGCAGGGTTAGCATGTGCCTGGAGCGGGGACGAAAACAAGCTCGCAATGATGGTGAACGAGCCGAAAATTGCGGCAAGTTTTTTCACGTCTGAAGCCTTTCCAGAAATGATTTTTCCAAAGTAAATGGGGCGAAAAGTTAGCCACCTGACTGTAGCGAGTGACAGAAGTGAAAACAGTATATCCCTGTTGCAGTAAGGCGGGGTGTAGGTGGTACCGCGATGGTCGGCCTTTCGGGTATGAAAAAACCGGGCCCGAGGGCCCGGTTGGAGCATGCCAGAGCACACCGCCCAGCTTCTGCACGCAGCCAAGCTAGTCTAGGCAGCTGGTGCACGCAGACTAGACAACCACTGCGTGCAATCTAGTCAGACTACCCAGCGGCACCAGGCAGCGGGTAGGTGCCGTCGACGCCGAGGCGGGCGTCGTCGTCAAGCAACAACGCAATCTCGGCCTCCTTCGAACTCTGCTCCGGCAAACGACGGCCTTCGATCACGCTGAACAGCGCGCGGCGGCCAATCATGCCAGCCTCGCGGTGCGCGGCACCAGCGGCCAGACGAGCATTGGCCTGCTCGCGCCAAGCACCAGCAGCGTCCTCACCGAACTGCGCAGCCACCGCAGCCTCGAAGACACCAGGGTGGCCATAGACCACCACGGCACCAACGTGACCGAAGCCGAGCGATGTCAGCACGGCGGCTTTCACCGGACGCCCTGCGTCGGCAAGCGCAACACCTTCACGCAGCCACACCAGGTTCTTCGCCTTCGGCTCGATCAGCGGATCCACGCAATCCAGCGCCGCATTGTGCGGCACGCGGCCGGTGCGGAAGACGTCGATCAAACCGCCGGTCTGGAACAGCGCGGCACCAGCCTTCGAGTGGCCCGTCAGCGACTTCTGCGAAATCACAAACAATGGGGCATCGGCATCGCGGCCGACGGCAGGCCACAGCATGGAGTGCAACTCGGACTCGTTCGGGTCGTTGGCGTTGGTGGAAGTATCGTGCTTGGACAACACGGTCACGTCGTTCGGGTGCAAGCCCAGACCACGCAGCGACTTTGCCAGGCGCGAGTTTTCACGTCCCCGGCCAGCGCCCAACGCACCCAGGCCCGGGGCAGGGATCGAGGTGTGCGCACCATCGGCATAGGACGCCGCGTGTGCAACCACCGCATAGACCGGCAAGCCTAGCTCACGGGCCAAGGAACCGCGCACCAGCAGGACGGTTCCGCCACCTTCGGCCTCCAAGAAGCCACCACGGCGACGGTCGTTCGCCCGGGAGATAAAGCGCTCGTCGATGCCCTGGTCGGTCATCTTCTTCGTTTCCGCGGTCGCGTTCATGTCACCGAAGCCGGCCAGCGATTCCACCTGCACGTCGTCGATACCACCGGCAACTACCACATCGGCCTTGCCCAGCTTGATCTTGTCGCAACCTTCCTCGATGGAAACCGCCGAGGTCGCGCACGCACCGATCGGGTGAATCATCGAACCGTAGCCGCCGACCAGCGACTGCATGGTGTGCGCAGCGATCACGTTCGGCAGAGCTTCCTGCAGGATGTCCGACGGACGCTCCTCGTCCAAGAAGCGCGCGACGAAGACCTTGTGCAGCGATTCCATGCCACCAATACCGGTGCCCTGGGTGGAAGCAATATTGCCTGGGTGGATCGATTGCAGCAGCTCCGCTGGGCTGAACCCGGCGCTGATGAAGGCGTCGACGGCGGTGACCAGGTTCCACACGGCCATGCGATCGAGCGCATCGACCATGTGCTCCGGAATACCCCAGCGTGTTGGGTCGAAGTTATCTGGCATCTGGCCCGCCACCGTGCGCGTCAGCGTTGCCTTGCGCGGCACCTTCGCGGTGGCACCCTGCAGGCGGGTGACTTGCCATTCACCGTCGGCTTCGGCCACGCGGGTAAAGGCTGGGTCAGCAGCTTCGATATCGCGGGCCTGGGCCTCGGATGGCACGGTGAAGCTGATGTCGCGGTCCAAGAAGACCGTCGCCAAGTCGATCGAACCCTGATCCTGCAGGTGGTATTTATCCGACAGGGTGCGCACACCGGCGCGGGCGACGACCTCATCGCGGAAGCGTGCGTAAATCTCTTCTTCGGCGATAGCCGTGCCATCGGCGTCGTACCAGCCTGGGGTTGGGTCTTCAGCCCAGTTGACCAGTCCCGTCATCCAGGCCAATTCCAGAACACCGGCGGCGGTCAGCTCCACGGAGCCATCGCGCTGGATGCCGTATTCCGCCTCGAAACGGGTGCGGCCCGAACCCCAGGACGAGACTTCACCGACACCCGCGATGACGATCATGTCATCCAGATCTGTGGTGATCTCACCGGTTTCGACGCGTTCCGGCTGTGCAGGGACCTCGATATTCGGCAGGGCAGTGATGGTGGCCGGGGCGGCAGGGGCGTTGGCTGCAGCTTCGGCGGCGGCCGCTGCGGCTTGTTCCGCATTCGCCGCTGCCTGGGCAGTCAGCTCGGCCATGTTCAACGTGTCACCCAAACCACCGGTGAGATCCAGGTGCAGTGGGGCGCTGGCAGCCTGGGTGCGGGAATCGGCAGAGGCCAAGCTCATCAACTCGTGGGAAATCTCATCCGGATTCCACACTCGAATACCTGCGGCTTCCACGGCCGGAACCAGTCCGTCGTTGCCAGCCATCAGGTGCGTACCGGCCACCCAGCCGATCAGAACCTGGGCCAGGGTGACACCGTCGGACCAGCCAGCCTCAACCTTCCACTTGTTCATAATCGCATCCAGCGCGGCCTTGACCTCGCCATAAGCGCCGTCGCCACCGAAGACACCACGGTTCGGCGAACCAGGAAGCACCACGTGGCAGCGCTTGTCGACGCCAGCCTGCGCCAAACCAGCCAATCCTGCGATGGTGCGCTCGACGGACCACAACAGCAAACGTGTTTGGTTTTCTGCCTGCGGGCCGGCGTCGGCCAGCGATCCCGTCACTGGTGGGGCGGCGAATGGGAAGGCCAGGGTTGGGATCAGAGCTGGCTTGAGCAGCTTGACCTCGTTGCCGACGGATTCCACCTGCTCGGTGCCGATCCAGTCGATGACCGCATCGACATCGCGGTAGGACGACAAGTTCGCTGGTACCAGCCACAGCGCAGCACCCGGAATGGCGTGCTCGGCATACAGCTTGCGGGCAAACTCCTTACGCGCTTGGCTCACACGCGAAGCAGTCATGATGACGGTCGCGCCGCCTTCCAGCAGGCGCGCGATCAGCGCAGTGGCAATCGAGCCGGGCGCAGCACCGGTGACCAGCGCAATATCCTCGGCATAGGTGCCTTCCAGCTCAGATTCTGCCAGCTTGGCGACGGTCTCCAGCTCACCCTGCCCACCATTGGCTGCCCACCAGCGGGCCTGCTTGGCGACGGTGGTGCCGGTGCCGCGGAAACGCTCGATGTCGATATCTGCCTGGCCCAGGGCGTAGCGCGCGAGATCTTCGCGGGCGCTGGCCCAGCGGTCGTCGAAAAGCACGGCCTTGCGCGAATCAAAGACCGGGGTGACGGTCTTGACCCAGCCGGTGCCGAGCTCGGCCTCGACGGTTTCGAACAGCGTGTTATCGCTTTCCGGGGTTTCCGGTGCGGGCTCGGACAAGCCCAGCTGCGCCAGTACGGTGCGCGCGGCGGTGGCCAACACGCCGTTTTCGCCGGTGACCTGCTCGGCGAATTCGTTGAGCGCGGCAGAATCGACCACGGAACCGCCCGCAGCGCCGGCACCACCGGAAGACTGCGAGACCGTGACCCCGTGGCGGGCAGCGACCTGCTGGACGGCGGCGTCGACCAGCTCGTTGACCTCTGCCTTGGAGCTAGCGGTGGTCGGGATCGTCGACAGCGAACCGCCGCGGACCGAATCTTCTTCACGCGATCCCAGCAGGATCTCGGCTTCGATGTGGGCGATCCAGGATTGCGGCAGCGACCAGGTGCCGGTCACGCGCTCGCCGACGACAGCTGGCTTGGCACCGGCGGCACCGGTGAGCTGGCGCAGGCGGGCACTGACGGCCTCGCTGAGCACCGAACCAAACGGACTGTAGCCTGGGGCGGCGGTGGCGACGCGGCCACGCAAGGTAGCGACATCCGCCTCGGCGGCGCCATCGATGGCAGGAACGCCCAGCTCAGCGGACATGTCCATGAGTAGCTGGTTGCGCCGCGAGGACACACCGTTGGTGAGTTCTTCGACGGTATCGGAATCGTTGATCTGATCCAGGCGGATCTTGTTGGAAAACGCGAACAGCGTCATGATGGCCTCGGCTGCGGTGAAGCTGAGCTCGCCGGCTGGGGCGCCGGCTCCAGTGTCGCCACCGGCAGCGGCTGCTGGGGCGGCGGCGCTTGCTGGGCCTGCACTGTCAGGACCCGCTTCCGCCAACGGTGCCGGGTTTTCCGTCGGACGTGCAGCCTCGGCGCCGACCTCCGGGCTCTGGCTGGCTTGGTCGGCAGCAGCAGAGCTGGAGGCAGCAGAGTTGGAAGCACCGGCACCGTCAGCACCGTCAGCACCAGCCGCTTCGTCGTCGGCTGGCTCCTCTGTTGGAGCCTCGGTGACGTCGGCAAGCATGACCACATCCTGGTCGCGCTCGACGTTGTACACCGGCAAACTCACCCCAGCCACGGCCAGGGAACGCTGCGCCAGGTTGGTTAACGTCGGCGAGCTAGCCAGGCCGACCTCGATGATCTGCTCCACGCGGCCGAACAGGAGCTCCTGGGTTTCGATCCAGCGCACCGGCGAAGCGAACTGCCAGGACAACAACTCGATCAGCAACAGGCGGGCCAGCTTCTGTGGCTCCATCGTGGCGGCGTCGATACCGTCCAGGCGGCCAGACGGGGCCAAAGCCGCGGTGGCGTCCACGAAATCTTGGGTGAGCGCAAACGGGCGCGCTACCAGGTTCGGTACGTAGCGTCCGACCAGGGCATCTAGATCCAACGTCTCCGGCAGCAACTCGTCGAGCTTCTCGGCAAAGGCCGGTACACCATCGCGCAGCACGCGGGAGTGGAATGGCACATCGATGCCCGGGACAGTCACGAAGGCACGCGGGGCAATGGCTGTGGCGCGCTTGGCCAATTCCGCCAGGCCAACCTTGGTGCCAGCGATGGAATACTGCTGGCCGGAGATGTTGTAGTTGACGATCTCTAAGAACTCGCCGGTTTCCTGCGCCACCTGGGCCACATAATCCTGCACCTCGTCGGCACTGACACCGATCATATTCGGGCGCAGCGCACCCATGCCGTAATTGGAATTGCCGTGCTCGTCGCGCTCGACCAACGTGCCCATCGCGGAACCACGCGAGTAGACGATGTCGATGACAGCTTCCAAATCGAAGATATTCGCCAGCGAAGCCAAGGCGGTGTATTCACCCAGCGAGTGCCCGGCATACATGGCGCCAGTAGCCAGCGCATTGTTTTCGCGCAAACGCTCAGTTTGGCCATAGGCCACGACGGCGAGTGCGACCTGCGTGAATTGCGTCAGGTGCAAAACGCCCTGCGGGTGGCGGAACGTGGTGCCGCGCACCTTCAGCTCCGTCGGGTTGTCGTCGATGATCTGGCGGATAGAGAAACCATGCTGGGTGCGGGTGTGGTGATCCGCACGACGCCAGGCCTCACGCGCAGCTGGCGAGGCATTGCGATCGCCGCGGCCCATACCCTCTGCCTGCACACCCTGGCCCGGGTACACGTAGGCGGTAGCCGGTTGCGCCAACAGCGCCTGGCCGACGGAGACGACCTCGCCGTCGATGCGGCAGGTGACTTCCAATGCCGTGTGGATACCAGCGCGGCCCACACGCTCGGCGGTGATTTCCACCTTGTCACCGAGCTGGACCATCCCGAACATGGAATACGTCCAGCTGGTGACCGTGCCGTGAGTATTAGCCAGGTGCTGGGCGGTGGCGGAGAGCCACATGCCGTGCACCAGGGCGTCGTCAAGATTAACCAGGCGAGCGGCGTTGGTGGAGGTGTGGATCGGGTTGTAATCGCCCGAGACCAGCGCGAACGGGGTCATATCCTGCGGCGCCGTGACGGTCGCGCGGTTCACAAATGAGCGCGGGGTGGACTCGACTTCGCGGGCTAGCGCGGCACCGCCCCACTCTGGGGCAGGCGCCGGAACGCTGGCACCGGTGGCGCGGCCGCGGATGGCGAAGCGCTGCATCTGGGTAGCCACCAACTCGCCGGATTCGTGATCGCGCAATTCCAGTTCCACGGTGACGATGCGCCCCGCGTTGGATTCGTCGATCGCCGAGCACCAAGACTTCACATCGATGCGGCGCGCATTGCTCTCGCCCTTGCTGCCACGAGCAAGTTCGTGGAGTGGAACCCGCAGGTCAATGACGTGGTTCAGGTGCACGGCATTCAGCAAGCCCTCGATAACGGGGTAGTCCGTGCCAGCAGGCTCACCGTGTTCTTCGCCGATGCGGCCAGAGCCCAGTGCGGTATAAATCGCTGGCCACGCAGGGCCCACCAGCACATCCGGGGTGCCCGGGGCGGTGGTGAGTTTGTCGCCCAAACCAGCGCCAGTAACTGCGGTGTGCGCCTGCAGCAGGGTGGTAGGCAGAGTAAAGGAATCTTCGGCATAACCGAACGGGTACTGCTCGCCGACCGAGCCTTCCACGATGGTCGGCAAAGCAGTGATCTCATCGCCGGATTCGGAGATCGAACCCACCCCGGCCAAGCCCGCCAACAGGTCAAAGACGGCACCTGGCAGGCGATCGTGGTCGACGACTGGGCTAGCACCAGTGGCGACGGCGTCGGAAAGATCGACGGGGATGGACACCGACTTCACATAAAACGGGCGCTGCTCTTCTGGCAGATCATCCCAGTAGGAGTCGGTGTTGATGCGAATGGAATACTGCGGGGCGGCCTCGGTGCCGTCGTTGACGATGTCGAAGGCCTCGGCCGGCAGCTCCACGGCAGGGTTAGCGATGGTGTGCCCATGCCACTCCAGGCTTGGGGCCTGGCGCAAGAATTCCTCTGCGGTTTTCGCATTACCCAGGCGTGAGTACTGCTCGGTTGGCTCGACGCCAGCCTGCTGCAAGGCCTCGGTGGTGCCGGTTTCGAACCGGGCCAGCAACTCGGCGACGGGCTCGTCGACCTTGGTAATGCCCGCAACCGAGACCGGCCCCGGGATGATGCGCACGGCGTCGGCGTCGTAACGATCCTCCTGCGCCTGCCACAGGGTGTCCTTGGAGAACCACTTCTTCAGATCCCCATCGATGGCGGTGGTCCACGGCATTGGCTTGTTGTGCTTGTGGTTCAGCGAGACAAACCAGGCAGCATCGCGGGCCGCGACGGTGGTGGTGGCAGCCTGCGGGAAAGCGTCGAGCAGCGTGCGCAGGTTGGCTGGGGCGTCGGCGACGGAATCCAGGTCCGGGAAGAGGGTGTCGATCTCGCCATGATCGGACGGGTGCAGACGAGCCTCGATGCGGTGCAACAGATCAAACCAGCGATCCTGCCAGGTTGGGTCCATGAACGGGAAGGCCAGGTTAACGAAGCGCTCCAGCCACTGCTGGTAGGTCATGGTCTCGACGTCACCGAAATACGGCTTGGAGGTCTTGGCCAGCGCGGTGATGATCTCGTCGCGGTGATCCTGATACTCAGCCGGATCCAGCGAGGTGATCAGCCGGGCGGCAGCGGCGAAGGAGTTATCGATTTCGTGGAGATCCGCCAGCAAGTGCGACTGCCCGGAAGCCACACCACCGTTGGCGCTACCGCGGCCGACCCAACCGCCATTGGTATCCGGGCTGATACCCGGGGTGTCAACGAGCAGCTGTTTGACCTGCGGGGAAGTGGTGGCTTCTTTGGTGGCCATGGCGACCGTGCCGACGAATACGCCATCGACCGGCATGCGCGGCAGAGAATACTTCTGCGACCACGTACCAGTCAGGTATTCCGCAGCACGTTCCGCCGAGTAAATGCCACCGCCGACGGTGATGGTGACGTTATCGCGCTCGCGGGCAGCGGCGTAGGTGTCGATGAGCATCTCATCCAGATCCAGCCAAGAGTGGTGGCCGCCGGCGTGGCCGTCCTCGATCTGCAGAATCAACTGGTGCTCCGGGTTGGCGTCTGCAATGGCCAGGATGTCGCGGATCTGCTTGGTGGTGCCCGGTTTGAAGGAAATATATGGGAAACCGTCGGCGCGCAGCTGCGCGAGCAGTTCGGTGGCTTCGTCGGCTTCCGGTACACCAGCCGAAATGGTGACACCAGTAATCGGTGCGCCGTTCGCGCGGGCCTTCGGGACGATGCGCGTCTGGCCAAACTGCAAGTTCCACATGAAGCGATCGAAGAACATGGTGTTAAAGGCGACGGTGCGTCCAGGCTGCAGCTGGCGGATCAGCGAATTCTTCAGCTCAGTGAACAGCTCTTCGGAATACATTCCGCCGCCGGCCATCTCCGTCCAGAAACCGGCATTGGCAGCAGCGGCCACGATGGTTGGGTCGACGGTGGTTGGCGTCATGCCGCCGAGCATGATCGGGGACAAACCGGTCAGTGCAGAGAACTTCGTTTGCGTGTACGTCTTGCCATCCGGCAATGTGACCAGGCGCGGGGCGAACTCGGACCAGTCGCGCGCAGTAGGCAATTGCGCGCCGGGGGTAGCGAGGTTATCGCGTTGCGACGGCGTCCAGGCCGGGACCACACTCAGGCCGGTGCCCGCAACCAGCGGGGTGGTGAGTTTGGCCAGGCCGTCGTCAAGAACCAATGCGTGGCTGATGTGTTGGTCGACCATCTGGGCGGTCTGCGCGGTCCAGTCGAATGGGTGGACCAGGATCTCGCGGACGACGGTGGCGATATCGGTGTCGCCGAGGTCCAGTTGGCAGGCCTTAGCCCACTCGATGGTGAGGTCTGCGGCTTCGGTGAGGCTGTCGTGGTGGAAAGGCAGCGCGACCGGTAGGTAGGTGAAGTTCGGAGTAAGTTCTGAGCCGCCGAATTCGCGGGCCTCCAGGGCGTCGTTGTAGGCGCTGGCGCGTTCTGTGACGTTGTTTTCGACCGCTGCGAGCTCGTCCGGGGTGCCCGAGACAACGAAAGCGCGGGTGCCGTTGACCACCGAGATGGCGGCCGAGCCGGTGTTGCTGAGGCACGTGTCGACGAATTCGCGCGGCAGGTCGCGGATGAGCAGCATGTGCGAGCGGGAATCGGTGGAGCCGTGGGCGACGCTTGCTGCTGTGCCCATCAGGATGGCCAGGGCAAGAGCGTGGACTGGGTGTTTGATGGCGGCGATGCCGAGGCTGCCCTGGGAATGCCCGAAGGCAGGGGAGTCGGCGTCGAGAGTGAGGCCTAGGTCGCGCAGTTGATCAATGGCGGCCAGCTGGCTGAGTACGATGCCCGGGATGCTGACGGCTGGGAAAACGTCATTGGCGGTGTTCGCGGCCGTTTTGGAGGTGCTGGCGCCGGTGTCTTGGGAACCTGCGTGCACGAGCGCTTCCAGGCGCTCCATGGCTCCAGGGACAGTGGAAGCAATGGTGCGGGCGTAAGGGCTGACCAGGCTGCGGGCCTGGGTCAGGTAATTGTCCAGGCGGCCGACGGCGTGGTGGCTGGCAGCGGCGTTATGCAGCTGCTTTTCCCATTCCGAGGCTTGACCAGCAAAAATGATGGCGGGGGCGCGCATGGAATCAAGCGGTGTCAAAGACATGCAGTGGCATCCTTTACAGAAAATATGAGGAAACGTTCATGTTGTCTTTGGCTACCGTAGTGCATGCTAGTTATCTCACGCGGATAACTCGCGGGAAATGTGAGTAAATTCTCATGATTTTGTTTTAGAAACCACTTGTGTGGGGTGGGGCGTTGCTGAATGGGGTGGCAGGGTTTTACATGCCCGGAGGTGCAGCAGGCACGATTAGTGGAACCGTAGTGCCACGTGCTTCAGACATGACTGGGTCAGGGTTGACGTGGGCATCCAGGTTGAAGACTTCGCTGAGTAATTCAGGAGTGATGACCTGAGCAGGGCTGCCACTGGCGTGTATTGCGCCATCTTTCATCACTACGAGATGATCGGAATAACGGATCGCAAGGTTGAGATCATGAAGCACCATAACGATGGTTCGACCCAAATCATGCTTCAGGCGCGTGACCAAATTCAGAACGTCGATGGAATGCGAAAGATCCAGGTAGGTAGTGGGTTCGTCTAAAAACAACACATCGGTTTGTTGTGCAAGCACCATGCTGATCCACACTCGTTGGCGTTGGCCTCCAGATAATGCCTCTAGCGAGCGTTCAGCTAGATGTGCAGTGTTCGTGAGTTCGAGTGCGCGCAGCACCTCTTGTTCATCGGCAGCGGACCACTGGTTGATCCACGACTGGTGCGGGTGGCGTCCGCGTGCGACCAGATCCGAGACTAATAATCCCTCCGGAGCACTGGGGGTCTGAGGCAAGACACCTACAGTTTTTGCCAGGTTTTTACGCTTCATTGTGGTCGCGTCTTTACCGTCGACGGTCACCGTGCCTTGGCGAAGGGGAATGAGTCGGGAAACTGCGCGCAAGAGGGTAGATTTTCCACAACCGTTGGGGCCGATGATGGTGGTGATTTCTCCACTTGGGAAATCCACTGAAAGATCATCGATGATGATGTTATCGCCATAACCGACACAGATATTTTGCGCATTGACGCTGACACCACGGTTAGGGGGCGTAGAAATTGGATTGTTCATCGTTTTATTCTTAGTGTCTTATTCTTAGTTCTTGTTACGAGTTGTTTTTAATTTGATCATGACGACCTAGACCGCTTGAGATTCGAGCTGATAAGCAGGTAGAGAAGGAATACACCACCAAAAGCGGAAGTCACGATGCCAACCGGGAGATCTACGGGGATATTCGTGCGAACCACGAGGTCAGCTCCTAACAGCAAGATTGCGCCCATGAATGCAGAAGCGACCAGTGGTGGTGTGGAGAGCTTGGTGATGCGTACCGCCAACTGCGGTGCGACAAACGCGACGAATCCGATCGGCCCAGCTGCAGCCACGGCGATTGATGCCAGAGTTACTGCGATAACCAAAAAAGTTAGCTGTGTGCGTGAGACGCGAAGGCCAAGTGCTGCGGCGAGATCTTGTCCAAGCACGGCAGCAGTGAGTGTGTACGCCATCCAAGCTAATAGCGGGACGCAGATGAGGATGACGAGTGCTACCGGAACCGCGCGGTCCCAGTTAGTCGAATTGAGGGAACCTGCTAACCACTGTTGCGCAGTAGCGGCATCCCGTAACTCTGCTCGTGTCATCAAAAAGCCGATATAAGCATTCATGAGAGCCGTGATAATGATTCCGAATAGCACCAGCCGATAGGCATCGAAACTGCCCCGTGATGAAAGGATCCAGACGACAGCACCAGTAATGAGACCACCAGCCAGTGCTGCAAGGGGTAAGCCGAAGGTGGCAACCTTTCCGGCTACCGCAGCAAAAGCTCCAACACCTCCACCGAAGGTCAGCACGGTCACGGCGGCAGCAGAAGCGCCAGAGGTAATACCAAGTATGTCTGGACTAGCAAGTGGGTTGCCAGTCACTGATTGAGTTAGCGCACCAGCCAAACCCAGAGCAAAACCTACTGTGAGTGCTGTTAAAGCCCGTGGCATACGCCAATCGAAAACTGCGATACGTTCAATACGAGAACCGTCGCCAAGGAAAATTATGCGCAATACCTCAGGGACAGTTAAAGGATAATCGCCGATGGCGATCGAAGCAGCAAAGATGATCACTGCTGCGCAGATCATCGCGATGGTGCTAAAAAGAACCCATGGGCGCCAGACCAGAGAGATACGCCCCTTGCGTAGCGCTGGCCGCCCCGGCACCACTGGACGGGACAGTAGATGTGGTGAGTTCGTCATAGAGCAACTACCTTCCGCCGATAAATGAGGTACATAAAGAATGGCGCACCGACGAATGCCAGTACGATTCCCACTTGTAATTCACCCGGGCGGGCAATGAGACGGCCCAAAATATCTGAAAGCAACAGCAAGCTAGCACCGGTCAGCGCTGAATATGGAAGAATCCACCGGTAATCAGGCCCGCACAGACTACGAGCAATATGCGGTACAACCAAACCAATGAAGCCGATCGGGCCCGCGGCCGCCGTGGCAGCTCCCGCAAGTAACGCGATGACCACCATGCCGGCCAACCGAGCCCGGTAAGTATTGACGCCAAGCGCACTAGCTGCGTCGTCGCCAAGATTCAGCAGATTCAACGTAGGCGCGGTTGCAAGTGCAACTATGAGTCCGACCGCGATAAACGGCGCGGTGCCCCAAAAAATTGAAAGATCCCTGCCAGATAATGCGCCAACGCTCCAGAAGCGCATCCGGTCCAGACTGTTGTCGTCGATGAGTGTGAGCGCAGTGGTCATGGAATGTAGCACCGCTGTTAGCGCAGCGCCGCCAAGGATTAACGTGAGTGGATTGATCTGTCCCCCACCCAGCGAGGCAAGACCGAAAACTAATGCAGTGGCAAGAACTGCACCACAAAAAGCCACGACGGATGTGCTCAAGGCAGAAGTGAGTCCAAACGCGAAAAAGCCTAAGACGACAGCGAATGCTGCGCCCGCTGAAACACCCAATAGTCCTGGGTCAGCCAGTGGGTTTCGGGTATGGCCTTGGATTAATGCACCTGCGACACCGAGTGCGGCACCGACAAATAAGCCGATGAGGGTGCGGGGCCAGCGGAGATCTGCGATAACGCGAGCGTCCGCGGAACCAGACTGAGGTTCGTCTAGCAATGAAGGTAGATTAATTAATGCTTGTAAGGCATCTGCGAACGCAATAGGCCGGGCACCAAAAAGTAGACTAGCGAGTAAAGCAGCGGCGAGGAGAAGAGCGAGTGCTAGCAACCCTGTAATGCGACGAGTGCGCAGGGACCGCGATGACCGCGTATATTCTTGCGAGTTCTTGCGCATGCTACGTCTCGAAGATAATCTTGTCGATTTCATAGTAAAGACTAACTTATTAGATCATTGAGCCCAGTGATAAACCTTAAGTCTTGGAACAAACACGCGAGTGGCACCATTTAGACACCGTGCAGAGGATTTTCCAGTTCACCAGCGTAGATGAGCGACGAATCTTGGTCACCAAGAGTAACCATAGTATGAGGGTTGCGAAGCTGTAACCGGTTTAACGTTGAATGTCGGAATCTCGGTGCCAATAGAGCTTGCCAAAGCCTTGCCTGCCGAGAGTCTCCGGTAGTTAGTTCAGGATGATCTTTGGCATATACGGAGGCAACGTGCCGAAGCTGTTCCCAAAAGACGTCTTCCTCGAGAATTGCATGATCGTCAAGCAGTGCTGCGAGATGGCGGAGAACGCCGTCAATAACATCAGTATGTATAGAAAGCGCCTGCTGGGATAAATCTTCGGGTGAGTCAGAACCGCAGCGAGCGCGCAATCGTTCTAGTCCAGAAGGAACCGGCGTTTCATTCGACACCACGGCTATTTCTTCGCCAAGGTCCTTATGATAAATGCCAACCGGTTTATTCTGATTGAGACGTAAAATGACGTTTTCCGTATGAGGCATGAAAACAATTCCGTAACGCACCAGTGCATGAATGAGAGGGCGAACGTACAGAGTCAAAAGCTGGTTGATCCAGTCAACAGCCGATAAGCCGCTCTGATTAATCCAGGCACTTATAAGAGGTAATCCTTCGTCATCAGAGTGAAGTATGCCCGCTAGCGTAGATAAAGTGTCGCCGTCATCCAATGCGGGAGTGGTCTCGGGGCTGAACGGAGATTGTCTCCATAATGCAGCGGTCATTTTAGTGTGAGAACCGTCGTTGGTGACGCGATGGTAAACACTGCCTGTATATCCTACTGACGCAATCTCAGGGAGAAATCCAATGCCTGATTGGAAAAACTCTGGATCATCTCCGATTAAATTCAGCAGCCAGAGATTAACTCGTGGAGTTGACTCCATGTAATGTGCAGAAAGCCCGCGAGTAAAACCCATGTTACGAACTGCGACGGCGGTTTTTACGTATGGTGCAGCTGGAGTAGAAGTGTTGAAGAAAGTGCGCAGAGATTGTTGTGGGCGGTAGGCTTCCCCTTCTCGACCGAGTGGAACAATTCGACCGGTAGCTAAATCAGCGGAGAATGTGGTGGTAAAACGTTGCTCCCACTGCCAAGGGTGAACAGGTAGCGGGATGTAGTCGTCCGGATTAAGGCCAGCTAGTCTACAGCGGTCTTTAAAATCCGGAACCAGAGTCAATATAGCCTCGTTAGAAGAATGAGAAGACCCTGATTCTTGCGCCCTCTCGTACTCGATTGTCGCGAGATGTGCATAGTTTTTGTCTACGGCACACCAAACAAGATCAGTAGTACTACTGAGTTCTGGCGAGAAAGCACGGAGTTGAGTTTCGCCCATTCCTCCGCGACCGGAGTTAGCTAAGAAGCCAGGGTGACCAATTACCATCGCAGATTCAATTGCCTGGAATAGCTCTGCAGGATCTCGAGTAGCGTCGGCCAGTTCAGTAGATGTTGGCCGTGGAATGGATAAAGTCCGCGCACGTGCGGCGAAAGTTGCTGAAATTTCTTCGAGGTACGTTTCGCGCGAGCTTTTCGCGATACCAAGTTGCTCAGCTGCATCAGCGATACCTGTAATGATATCGGGTGTCCAAGTGAGATCTGCTGGATCGTGGATGCTGAGCGGATCTACGCTGAGATGAAGCAATCTATGCTCGCGAGCCCGAAAAATTAGTTTCCGGGATCCCCAGCTGATTTGATAGGAACGCCATCCGCTGTGATTGCCATCGTTAGACTCAGTCTCATTAGCAGACTCTTTGATCTTTCGCGGGGATATAAGTCTTTCATGGGTGAATTCCCGCAATGCTTTGGCGAAAAGTTCGCGGTGTGCTGCTTCAGCGGTTTTGGCTAAGTGGCCGATACCGAGTGTTACGGGGCTGGATGAATCTGTGGGCTTAATTAACTCCCAGGGGGTAGGCGCAATAGGATAACTCAGAGGGGCATTCGGCGAGCCCAGAAAATCAGGGCGTGTGCAATATTGGATTAACGCGGTTTTCGGTTTTCCGGACATCGTTAAGGTTGTTGTGAGCCCTGGTTGGGTGAATCCTGTTCGGGCATTTTTTCGATGGATTCCCAAATTAGAGACATCAGGCTCGACGACGATTCGGTTCACTTCACCGTGGCTAAAAATCCAGCGGACTAGAGCAGAGAAGATGTTATCGGTCAGTCCATGGATGCTCTTGCCTATGGGAGGCGAAACTAGGATGTGCATCCCGATATCGCCTTCATGGAGAGTGAATTCAGAACATGTGTTAAGTACAACGTGCTTTGGGTCGTAGGTTTCCGAAAGAGCAATCGGATTTCCGTCGAGATATAGTAGCCAAGCCTGTTCAGCATTGCTTGTTTCGATGCGTCGGTATTCTGCCAAAATCTCTTGTTCACTGGCATCTAAAGCACCCCAAAAGTGCGAACGAGGATGAGTGACCCATGTATGTAGTGTTTTAGCATCCTTCGTTGGTTGCACTGGGCGAATATTGACTGTCCCTAACGAAGTATGCATTGCACCAGGAGTCAAGCTGATTGGGTGGCAGGGTTGTTGTGATTTACTCATACGTTTTCTCCTCCAAATTGTTGGAAAGTCCAGGAATCTTCCACTTCGTAGACTGTGCGGCCGCATATGTTGTTGAGAATGATTGAGTTCCGCCAAGCTCCCATTCCCAAGTCTGGGGCATTGAGGCTATGGGTATGTTCTTCGGCATTGAGCACGTATAAGTCACGTCGCTGGTTAACCGTAAAATCGAGATTTACGTCCAGACGTCCTTGTTTGTCTGTGTTGATTTCGCCTGCTTCCGCAGCGGTAATCAAATGCGAAGGTATGGCAGGGCGCCCGTAGCCTGTAGCGAGGATGACGGCATCAGTCGCATGTATGTCGGCATTACCGGTTTCGTTGTTGGTCAGCTTCAGTAGTATTTGGCTCTCCGCGGCCTGCTCGTTGATGTGTCGTTCGTATGAGCTTTTGGGATCACTTTCTGTGAACAACTCCACGGTGACATCTGGGCGTAGCTCTCCGCGTAGCGGAGTGGTAATGGACAGTTGATATAACGTGTCATAAATATCGTTAACTAAATCGCCGGAGATGCCCTTGTACAGGTTTCGCTGCTGGCGATTAATTTGATCGCGTCGCGCTTCTGGAAGTCTGTGGAAGTGGCGCACGTAGTCCGTACTAGTTAACTCCAAGGTGAGCGCAGTGTATTCCATTGGGAAGAAACGGGGTGATCTTGTTAACCAATTAAGACGGCGACCGGTTGCTGCGAAGGGCTCCATCAGGTGACGATAAATTTCTGCTGCAGACTGGCCGGAGCCGACGATGGTCAATGACTGTATGTCTTCACTGTTCGATAAACGTTCTGCATGAAATAGGAAGTCAGAACTGTGAATAATGTTTTTGGTCTGATTTCTAGATTCGACAAGATTGGGTTGGAGCGAAGTCGGGACGTAAGGTTGAGTTCCCGTTCCGTTGACAAGATTCTTCGCAAGTACGGCCCTGGGGTTTGTGCCTCCAACTTGGACTCGCCAAAGTCCGTCTTTCGTTCGATGAACATCTGTTACGGGGCTAGACCATTGGAGTGTGCTAAGTTGGCCTGCAACCCAGGCGCAATAATTAGAGTATTCCGTACGATATGGGTAAAAAGATTCGCGAATGTAAAACTGATAAATTCGCCCCTGTCTTTTTAAGTAGTTTAGGAAGCTCCAAGGGCTGGTGGGATCGGCCAGACTGACGAGGTCCGCCATGAAGGGAACCTGGATCGTAGAGTTTGGAAACATTACGCCAGGGTGCCAACAAAAACCTTGATTTTCGTCGAAAAAGATGGCTTTGAGCTCATTCGATTGCACCAAGGGGTGTGCGAGTGCCGCCATTCCCAGATTGAAGGGCCCGATGCCGATCCCGACAATGTCGAAAACTTCATCGGCAGCAACGCGCTGAGTTATATTAGTTGACGGTTGTTCGTGGATTTTCTTAGTCATCAATTTCCTCCTTGCTTTGTAGTTTGGCGCATTCATCTGTTCCAGCCGCACAAATTTTCTCTAATGCGTAGCGAATATCATCCTTAGTGAGACGTGGGTTCAGTATTGTGAATTTCAGGTAGGTTTTGCCGTTGCGCCTGGTGCTGGCTATGACGAGTTCATTCGCGTTGAACAACTGACGACGGATTGCATCGTTGATTTTGTTGATGACTTCGGTCTCCCGCATACAAGTGTGTGAGCTTGGACTACCTGGCAGTGATGGTAGGAAACGGAAAAGGACTGTGCTCAATGTCGGGGTAGTGAGTAATTCTAGTTCCGGAAATTCATGAATTAGCTCCGCTGCATCGGTAGCAATTTCGCAACATCTATCGAATGCTTGGCCTAGCGCTTTGGGTCCGTCGGCTCGTAGGCTGAGCCACAATTTGAGTGCATCGAAGCGTCGGGTTGTTTGTAATGAGCGGTTTGCAAGATTCAATCGAGTGTCGGTCTCTGGATTAAGGTAATCCGAATGCCAAGTGACGTGTTCAAGTTCAGTGAGGTCGCGATAGATCAAAGCTGAACATGCGACTGGTTGGAAAAACGTTTTGTGAAAGTCAAGGCTAAATGAATTTGCTTGGTGAAGCCCAGAGAGTAGTTTTTGGTTTTTATCGCTAAGCAGAAGGGCACCACCGTAAGCACAATCTACGTGAACATAAATTCCGTGCTGCTGCGCTATCTGGGTTGCTTGTGCAATCGGGTCAATTGCTCCTAGATCTGTTGTGCCTGCAGTAAGGGCTAAGCAGGCTATGGTGTGTTTGCCATCGGTCTCGATTAAGGAGTTGATTGTACGGCGGAGAGAGGAAATTTTTAGTGCACCAGACGAATCACACTCGATTGTAATGACAGCTTCCTTTGGAAGGCCTAAAATATGGGCGGAGCGCGCAATAGAATAATGTGCTTCTGCGGAGCAAAGAACTCGAAGGGAGTCTAGACTCGATCCCGAGTTCAAAGCTTTTTCACGGGAAGTGTAAAGGGCTTGTAAGTTTGACTGTGTGCCACCTGAGGTAAACGTCCCAGTTGCGTTATTCGCGTTCATTCCTGCGGAGGCAGCGAACCACTTTATGATTTGGTCTTCGATGATTGCTGCGCCGCGTCCCTGATCCCAGCTTTCGACTGCAGTATTCAATCCTGCAGAAATGGTCGCTCCGGCGAAACCTGCTGCTGTTATAGGGCAATTTAGATGCGCAAGATAACGTGGGGAATCGTACCGGATAGCGTGTGATACCCAAAGATCATTGAGTTCTTTTAGTGCTTCGTCTAGCGACCCCAGTGGTGTGTCAATTTCTACAGCATTGAAAGCTGCAGAAAGTTCGTCGACGCCAAGGTCCTTGTTGGGACAAAAAGTCTCGGGTGACGGGCTAAATGTCGGCGCGAGGGCTTGATTGAGCGTTTGTCCGGCGGATGACAAGGCGTGTTGATGACTATAGCCGTCTCCCAGGAATTGTAATCCTGGTTGTGCTTGTGGGACGAACTTCTGGGGGTATGAATCCATAGAGACCGACACTAAGGTAAGGCTTCAGATGGTTCAATGAATGAAGTCTGTGAATTTCTTGTTATTTTGGTGGATGCGCTAGCATCTGGTGTCCTGTTTGTTAAATAGGAAAACCTTGCATAATGTGTCGGGCGCCCTATATCCTGAAAATGTTTATCAGACTTTCTGATGACCTTACGGAAAATCGTGCCAACAATGTGTCGTATGGCGGTGCGCGGAATCAACGAAAGAAGGAATGAGCATGTCATCTCTTATGCCCCATTCGGTTTTGCATACAAGCAACAGTAGCGGCTTAATTGCCCGTCTAGCAGCAGTTGTCTCTTCTATGACCTTAATGCTTGGTCTTGCAGCGTGTGCTGAAAATGGCGAAAGCAATGATGCTGCCGACAACAACTCTGGTGAAACACGCACGATTGAACACGCACTTGGTGTTGCCGAGATTGAGGGCACACCCGAACGTGTGGTTACCCTTGGCCAGGGTTCCACCGAGACTACTCTTGCACTCGGCGTGGTCCCGATCGCCGTTGAATCCTATGAATGGGGTGCAGATGAATCGGGCTACTTGCCATGGGTCAACGAAGAGCTCGAAGAAATGGGCGTCAAAGATGACGAGAAGCCAGAGCTGATTACCGGTGCCGAAGAACTTAGCGCGGAAGAGATTGCGGCGTTGGAACCTGATCTGATCTTGGCCCCTTGGTCTGGCCTTACGCAAGAGCAGTACGACCAGATCAGTGAGATTGCGCCAACCGTCGCGTACGAAGAAGAGCCATGGGTTATTACTTGGGAAGAACAGATCAATACTGTTGCTGAAGCACTGGGTAAAGGCGACCAAGCGCAGGACTTGATCGACGGTATCAACCAGCAGTTTGACGATGCCAAGGAAGAATCTTACGGCGAGCACACCTTCAGCTTCATCTATAACTCTGGAGTGGGAAACTACGGCATCTTCTTGCCAACGGAACAGCGTGTTCAATTCGTGTCCAAATTGGGCCTCCAGGTAGATCCAGCGGTTGAAGAGTTCCGGGATAGCGTCGTTGCGGGAACTGACTCCGCGACCGTCAGTGCAGAAAATCTGGATAAATTGAATGATTCAGATTTGATCTTCACCTTCTACTCTGACGAAGCCTCGCGGAAAGAACTGCACCAAGACCCTGCGTACTCCAGTATCGCTGCTATTGCACAGGGTGCTGAGGTTGCTCCGACCGACCAGTCCTTTGTTACGGGGTCATCGATGATTAACCCACTGACTGTTCCATGGGCAATCGAACGTTACAAAGAACAGATTGACGACGCGCTGGCAAAAGCCCAGCAATAGATTGACGCTGTCTTCTGAATCGTGTGAGTAATTTCGATTTCAGAGACACTAAAAACCGCCGTGGGTGGCCCACGTACATGGCTTTCCATGGCGGTTAACTATTGGAAAAATCAGTGAAACCAGAGCCAGGCCGGCTTGCCGACGTCGGTGTCTGGTCCCTTCACCACACTGGCCAGAAAAAGCTCAAGGGCCTGGCCCCGATGGTTTAATCGGAGTCAGGCCCTTTCGGCAGTACGAAAAACAGAAGTCGCAGAACTAGCAAGTACTAGCCCGGCGAAGCGCTACTTCTTGTCAGCCTCGTCCGGCTGGGCGGCAGCAGCCTCGTCCGGCTGGGCGTCGGCAAGATCTTCTACCTCGACACCCTCCACGTCGGATTCTTGGTGGTCTGGCTGCTCATCGAGCGGCTTCGCCTTACCGGAAGTATCGGAATCATCGGAACCGTCTGTGTCGTCGTCGGCGGCGTCCTTCTCCTTCGGCACCAGGCCCAACATATCCAGCAGGTCGGCCTGAACTTCGCGGCGGCGCAGCTTACCAATCTGGTCAGTAGCCAGCTCCTCGAAGTGGTAGAAGGTGCGCGGAACCTTGTATGCAGTCAGGCGCTCGCGGCAGTAGTCCTTTAGTCCATCCGGGTCCAGGGCGGCGCCTGCCCGCAGAACCACACAGGCTACGACGTCTTCGGAGCCGTCCTTACGCGGACGCCCCACGACGGCGCACTCTTCCACATCAGGGTGCTGGCCCAGGCAGTCTTCGACCTCGCCAGGGTAGACGTTGAAACCACCGGTGATGATCATTTCCTTAATGCGGGAAACAATGCGCACGAAGCCATCTTCTTCCATCACAGCCATGTCGCCGGTGCGGAACCAACCATCATGGAAGGCGTTTTCCGTGGCTTCCTCATTGTGCAGATAGCCTTTGAAAACCTGCGGGCCGCGGCCGAGCAGCTCGCCTTCCTTGCCATCCGGCATGGTCTCTTCCAAATTATCCGGGTTGGCGATGCGTACCTCAGTATCCGGGAAAGGGATACCGATATAGCCCGGACGCCGGTTTTCCGAGTGCGGGTTACAACACAGCACCGGCGAGGTCTCGGTCAAGCCGTAGCCTTCCACCAGCAGGCCGCCGGTGCGCTGTTCCCACTTCTCGACGGTGTCTTCCGGCAAGGGGGCGGCACCGGAAATGGAGTTGGTGATGCCCTTGAGATCAATGTTCTGCTTCTCGGCTGCCTCCATAACCTTGGAGTACAGCGTCGGCACGCCAGGCATCCAGGATGGCTTGCGGTTTTTGATGACGTCCATCAGCAACGGGATTTCCGGCTTTGGTACCAGCACCATCTCGCCACCCAGCGACACCGCCAGGCCGGCGATCAGCGTTAGACCGTAAACATGGAACATTGGCAGAGCGCCCAGCACGCGTTCGTCCGGGTTGCGGCCCAAGGTAGGGAAGAACGCCAAGATCTGGGCGATATTCGCGGATATATTGCCCTGGGTGAGCTCTGCACCCTTCGGTGCGCCGGTAGTGCCCGAGGTGTAGAGGATCAGCGCGGTCGTTTCACTAGTGACACAATCAGGGGTACGGATTTCCCGCCCGTCGCCACCGAAAGCCTCACTGGCCAGGGACTCAAAAGAGATGGTGTTCGGTGCAAACTGGGACAGCTGCTTGCGTTTTTCGCGGATCGACGGCAGCGGCAGGTATCGCAGAGCCAGCTGCTTGGTGCGCGGCATCGCGTTGATCATGTTGACCGAAATGATGGTCTCCAGTGGAGTCTTGCTGCGAACCTGCTCCAACATTGGGGCGGCCTTGTCCCAGCAAATCGCGATGCGGGCGCCGTGATCCTGGAACAGACCTTCCAACTCGTGCGCGGTATAGAGCGGGTTGTGCTCGACGACGGTCGCACCAATTTTCTGGATGGCATAAAAAGCAATAACGTGCTGCGGGCAGTTCGGAAGCAGCACTGCCACGCGGTCACCCGGACCTACGCCGAAGGCCTTCAGACCGGCGGCGACAGCGCGTACGTTCTTGTCGAGTTCGCTATAAGTCATCGTCTCGCCAAAGAAGTACGTTGCCTGCCGGTGGTGGTTATTGGTCAGGTTGCTGTCGTACAAGCTCAGCAGAGTCTTGTGCTCGTATTCCGGTTTTTCCGGAATATCGCCGTAGTGCTGTAGCCACGCCTTGGTATCCGAAGCGGTCATTGCTACCTCCTTGAGTAGGGGTGTTGTGCATCACACGATTTGAGATAACCCCACACTACCAATTGGTGAGTAGTTTCACATAACTAGCGCGGATCTCGTGCGAAGTCGTGAATACTCCCAGCATACAGCGGTGTGTAAGGCAAAAGGGGCGTGCCGACGGTTGCGGTGATGCGTCGGCACGCCCCTATTTCGCGCGTTTTTTGCGAATCTCGATTCGCTAGTTTTCAGACTCTCCCAAGCGTTCCATCAGATCGGCTTGTACCTCACGTCGGCGGATTTTGCCCAGCTGGTCGCGGGCCAATTCCTCAAAGTGGTAGAAGGTGCGCGGAACCTTGTAGCGGGTTAAGCGCTGACGGCAGAACTCGCGCAAACCTTCCGGATCCAGCTCGGCGCCGTCGTTAAGAATCACGCAGGCGACCACATCTTCCGAACCATCCTTGCGTGGGCGCCCCACCACGGCGACATCGGCGACGTCGCGGTGAGAACTCACGGTTTCTTCCACCTCAGCCGGGTGCACGTTGAAACCACCGGTGATGATGATTTCCTTCAAGCGGGAGACCAGCCGCAAGAAGCCGTCTTCTTCCATGACGCCCATGTCACCGGTGCGGAACCAGCCGTCGTGGAAAGCCTCCTCGGTGGCTTCCGGCTTATTCAAGTAGCCCTGGAACACCTGTGGCCCTTTGACCAGGACCTCGCCCTCTTCACCGTTCGGCATGGTGCGGGAAGGATCATTCTGGTCCGCGATGCGGATCAAGGTATTGGGCATAGGCACGCCGATAAAGCCCGGACGGCGATTTTCGTTGACTGGGTTAGCAACGATCACCGGCGAGGTTTCGGTTAGGCCGTAGCCTTCCACCAACAGGCCGCCGGACAGTTTTTCCCACTCGTCGACGGTGGCGGCAGGCAGTGGGGCGGCACCGGCAAACGAGTATCGGATGCCCTGCAGATCGAGGTCTTTTTTCTGTGCTTCCTCGGCGATCTTGTCGTAGAGCGTCGGCACGCCCGGCAGCCAGGTTGGCTTGCGCTTTTTGATGGCATCGAGAATCAGCGGGATCTCTGGCTTTGGCAGCAAGATGATCTCGCCGCCGACGTAGCACGACAGTGCCCCGATAAGCGTGAGGCCGTAGACGTGGAACAGCGGCAGTGCGCCCATCAGGGTTTCGGGCTTTTCGCCGATACCTGGTAGCCAGTATTTGGCCATCTGCACGTTGGAGCAGATATTACGGTGGCTGAGCATCGCGCCCTTCGGTGCTCCGGTGGTTCCCGAAGTGTAGAGGATGAATGCGATGTCATCCGGGGTAATCGTCGGGTCAGGTTCCAGGTTTTCGCCGGTGCCGCCGATCGCGCCGTCGAGAAGCATGCCGTACGGGATTGCGTTGTCAGCTTTTGCGGTGAGCATATCGCGTTTTTCGCGTACCGACGGCAGCGGTAGGTAGCGCAAGGCCAGCTGCTTGGTCGTCGGCATGGCCTCGACCATGTTGACCGCGATCAGGTTTTGTAGCGCAGTGCTGTGGCGGAGTGGTTCCAGAGATTCGGCGATTTTGTCCCACACAATCGCGGTGCGCGCCTCGTGGTCTTTGAAGAGGCCTTCCAGCTCATACGGGGTGTATAGCGGATTGTGCTCGACGACGGTGGCGCCCAGGCGGTGAATAGCGTGCACCGCAACGACGTGCTGCGGACAGTTCGGCAGAATTACGGCAACTCGGTCACCCTTGCCGACGCCCAGTGATTTCAAACTCGCAGCCACCGCCCGGACCTGCTTGTCGATCTGCGCGAAGGTTTTGGTCTGGCCGAAAAACCAGGTTGCGTTGCGGTCCGGGTTCTTTTTGAGGTTTTCGATGTAGTTATCGACAAGCGTGATTTCGGCGAGTTCGATTTCCGGTGGGCAGGCTTCGTTGTAGTGCTGGAGCCAGGCGCGGCTTTCGAATGCTGTTGCTGCGCCGGTGGGGTTGGCGGCGTTCTCAGCGTTTGGGGAGTCTTCAGATGGAGACATGGGAAACAATCCTCCTGTGGTTGTCCTGTGGCGTTGATGGCCACACCAGGTGCATGTGCTGCGAACCACGTGCATACGAACTAACAACCGGTAGCTAACGACCGCTAGCATTCTGTGACGTAAGTCTGTGATCTAGGTTGCAGTTTTGGTTCTGTAACCACAGTAGGCGATAAAAGTCTGGCTGGCTAGTATTGGTTCGTTTCTACTTACGAAATAGCTATGTTTCGGTGTGCGGCAGCGTGTGCGCCGCATGTGTGCCTCGTGCGGCCGTGTGTCTGCCGCGTGCGCGCCGAGTTCGGGCTAGCTATCTAGCCTAGCTCTCATCCTCTAAGCGTTTCAGCAGGTCAGCCTGCACCTCGCGACGGCGGATTTTACCCAATTGGTCTTTCGCCAGATCCTCGAAGTGATAGAAGGTGCGCGGTACCTTGTAGGGAGTCAGCCGTTCCTTGGCAAAGGCGCGCAGCCCCTCTGGGTTCAGCTCAGCGCCGTCGCGAAGCACCACGCATGCCACGACATCCTCGGCACCATCGGAACGCGGACGACCAACCACGGCGCACTCGACGACGTCGGCATGGCTCAACATGGTTTCTTCCACCTCACCTGGGTAGACGTTGAATCCACCGGTAATGATGATTTCCTTGATGCGCGAAACCAAGCGGATAAAGCCGTCTTCTTCCATGATTCCGACATCGCCGGTACGGAACCAGCCATCGTGAAACGCTGCCTCGGTGGCCTCAGGGTTGTCATAATAACCGTGGAAAACCTGCGGGCCGCGGGCGAGTAGCTCGCCTTCCTGCCCGTCGGGAAGCGTCTCATCTAGGTTGTCCGGGTTAGCGATGCGCACCTCGGTATCTGGGAACGGCACGCCGATATAACCTGGGCGGCGGTCCTCGCTCATCGGGTTGCCCACCAGAATAGGGGAACATTCAGTCAGGCCGTAGCCTTCCACCAGTAGCCCGGAAGTGGCGCGCTCCCAGTTTTCCACGGTGTGCACCGGCAGGGTGGAGGCCCCGGAGAAAGCATTGCGGATCTTCGACAGGTCGATGCCTTTGTCCTCGGCTGCCTCGATGATTTTTTCGTACAGCGGTGGCACGCCCGGGATCCATGTCGGCGGGTGTTTTTTCATAATGTCCATCAGCAGCGGAATCTGCGGCGACGGCAGCAGCACCATCTCGGCACCCAAAAATGGCCCCAGCGTGCCGAAAAATGTCAGACCATACGCGTGGAACATGGGCAGCGCACCCAGCAGGCGTTCGTGCTGGTCGCCCAGGCCTGGCACCCAGTGCTTGCCCTGCAGGATATTGGCATACAGATTGCCGTGGGTCAGCTGCGCGCCTTTCGGGCTGCCAGTGGTGCCGGAAGTGTACAGAAGCAGCGCGGGGGTGTTCTTGTCGACGCCGTCGGCAGGAGTGAAATCGCTTGGGGAACCACCCATGGAGCCGTCGGCAAGCACGGAAAACGGCACCGTATTCGGAGCTGGGGCGGTCAACTGCTTGCGGGTTTCGCGGATTTTCGGCAGCGGAATGCGCAAGGCCCACTGTTTCAACTTCGGCATGGCGTCGATCATGTTCACCGAGATGATAGTCTCGAGCGCGAGTTCGCGGTCCTGGCGTAGCTTTTCGACAGTTTCCGTGGCCTTATCCCAGACAATCGCCACACGCGCACCATGGTTGGCAAATGGGTCACGCAGCTCGTGGGAAGTATAGAGCGGGTTGTGCTCGACGACGATCGCGCCCAGCTTGAGCACAGCGTAAAACGCGGCGACGTGCTGCGGGCAGTTCGGAAGGATTAGTGCCACCCGGTCGCCCGGGCCGACGCCAAGGGAGCGTAGACCAGCGGCAATGCCCCGGACCTGCTCATCGAGTTCCCCGTAAGACATGCCGCGGCCGAAAAACCACGTCGCGGGCTTGCTCCGGTTGATTGCCAAGTTGTTGTCATAAACATCCAACAAGGTCACGTTGCCGTAATCGAGCGTGTGCGGGGTAGATGGCGTGTAATGCTGCAGCCATGCCTGTGATTCAAAAGCCGACATAGAAACTACTGTGCTTCCTTCGTGCTGGGGGTGTACTGGGACTGGTTTAGTAGTGCGGTTTGTTTCGTCCGGACTGGAGAACTCTTTCCAGTGTACTCCCAGCAACGTGGGGTGTTTCTGGGTGCTCGGGCGGGGCTTGAAGTGTTCCGGGATTTGATCCGTTTGAGTAGATGGGAGGCTCTGGAAGAGGCCCCAAAAATTGAGCAGAACGCCACGTTTGAGTGGGTGAATTGGTGTAAAGAGGAAAGGCTCCATCAAAGCTTGGGATACCGCGTCCCGGCTGAGGTTGAAGACGCGTTGTGGGAACACGATGAGTCCCGGGAAATAATGGAAAACAAGGCAAATGCCTAGGAACAAAACTCGGGGTACTTCATCATTGGCCTGGTCAATTCTGCGATGCCGCTTTCTCGCCAACCGCAGAGAAACGCACCCAATTTCCCGGATTCAACTCACCCCGGAGGGCCTGCCGCAGCGCATCACCGCCACCTGCACACATTTAATTCACCCTATAAATGCTCAATTATCAGGACTTTTGTTGTCTCAAGACAATTGCACCTCTTGTGATACCTGTCAGCCGTTAGCATTAATTCCATCAGGGGAGCGGATCCTGATTTCGAGAGAATTTTAACGCTTCTCATCACGACTCCCAGTGTCTCCGTGAGCGAAGCAGCATCATTCAGTCAAATTCCACTGGAAGAAGTTCTAAACTTCTGGCAGAAAGGCTTTGAAGCTGGGCTCCTGTTTACTCCTTTGATCTAACGGAAAGAAGTCACTTGCTCAATACACGCGCTAGAAACCTAGTATTCGCCGTGGTGGCTTCCGCGCTTGGCGATGGCCTCATCCCCACCGCTTTTGCCATCCAATCGTTTAAATTGGATTCCAGCGGTAGGTTGCTTACCTTTGTCCTTATCGCACTGTGGTCCGCCAAACTGATTTCATCGCTGGCCCTCGACAAGATACCAACCCCGGTTTTTCCGGCTAGAATCATGGTTCTATCAGATTTTGGCAGAGCCCTGGCGCAGGTTGGGCTTCTTGTTTACCTGGTACTTTTCCCGAATTTTTGGGGCCCAGCCCTGATCATTTCATCCTTCCTTTACGGTTTCTTCGCCCCGTGGTTTGGCCCCAATAGGTTCTCCCTCCTCGCCTCTATCCTTACCGGGAAAGAGCGCCGCAAGATAAACTCCCTACTTTCTGCCATTGGTGATGCCCTCTTCCTCGCCGGCCCACTCCTCGGCTCCGCTTTGACCCTGGGAATGGGCTTCAAGGCAGTTCTGGTGATAGACACCTTTACCTTTGCCATATCCATGGCATTTATCGCGTCTTATTGGAATGTCCGCAGCAAATCTGGGCAGCAGGAAGAGCCGGAAGAAACCGCCGAGCCCTCTCCAGTAAAAGCCACCATCTCGCGTGTCAGGCTTCCCCAGTGGGCTGTTCACGGACTAGTTACTTGGCTTATCGTAGCCACAACGATTGGTTTTATCGGTTCCGCGGCACCCACCTCAGTGATGGACCGGTTCTCTGAATCTACGTGGGGATGGATCGCATCCGTCGGCGCGGCAGGCGCCCTCTTGGGTTCTTTATTATCGTCTTTTCCCATGTGGAAAAAGGTGCACTGGAATCTCCTTCAGATAGCCTTATGTGCCGCTTATGCCGGACATCTTTTAGCACTGTTTTTATCGTCCAGCATTTACGTTATTGCCATCGCCACCGCGCTGAGCGGCGCATTGACCGCCATCTCAGGAATCACCTGGGATGTCTTGGGGCAAGAACTCCCTTCAGATGACTTGGTTAACCGTTTTGCCGTGCGCGACCAAATCATAAACACCGTCGGCATCCCCGTTGGCATGTTGCTATTCGCTTTCCTCGCAAACGCTAACGGTATTTCGTTATCCATTCTTCTTGTACTTTTGTCTGTCGCCGCGCTTGTATGCTTTGCTCCAAGATCTTTCCCGCAGAAAAGCAGGCCTTAACCCATATGGGCTATCGATTCATACTGGCCCCAAGGCAAGCTGAGCTATTCAAAAGGGATGAAGTGTCCCACCCGCGAGTATGGATCAACTCGTTCTTGTGAGGGAACGTTGACGTTTGCCGCCAGAGCATTGTCATATCAGTCGCCAAAAATTCCGGTGGAAGCGGTGATTTCGTGCTGGGAAGGCGCTGGTTGTAGACAACGCTGACATACTATGAACCGTGATCCGAATGGTGAATGGGACCTGTTTTTCCTTTGCCGCGACAATCGCCTGGTTGAGTGCTTGCAGCAGCAAAGCCTCGGTCGCATCGAGTTCGGTAGTGCCTCCCCAGCGATCCATCGAGAAGACACGTCAGTGACAAAGGCCCTTGGGACTTACTCGCATACGGGGAGCAAATTGAAATCGGATGCTTTAGGCAGTGTGCGTAGGACTGAACTTGCCGCTATCAAACAGGAGATAACCGAGCACAGAGCGCATAGTGCCATGCTTGCCTGAAAACCAATTGCAGCGAGAAATATACCCGCGCTGGCGGAGGCGATGATTGGTAGCAATCCCATCATCAGACGCGCTCCTGCCGAGCATTTTCCTATTTTTTCGGGAGGCGCTGATAACGCATGAACTGGCCCCCGAAAGTTGGACTGGTTTAATTCTAGGCGGTTTGGGCTTCAA
>NZ_JAPJNQ010000047.1:0-12973 GCF_030826625.1 Corynebacterium sp.
ACGCCCACACCGCGTGCTCACGTGAAGAACCCGTGCCGAAATCCGGGCCGACGAACAGCACGGAGCCGTCGCGGAATTCTTCGCGGTTGAGCACGAAATCATCATTTTTGCGCCAGTTGGCGAACAAACCGTCTTCGAAGCCGGTGCGCGAGACACGCTTGAGGTAGACAGCCGGGATGATCTGGTCAGTATCGACATTGGAATACGGCAGAGGCACTCCGGTGCCGGTGTGCGTAGTGAATTTTTCCATGGGATGCTCCTTGTTATTCCTGATCCGCTGTGAGGTCTAATCGGCTTGTCAGCCGTTACAGATCCGCGGGGCTGGCTAAGGTTCCTTTGATCGCGGTTGCTGCCGCAACTGCTGGGGAGACCAAGTGTGTGCGGCCGCCGGGCCCTTGGCGGCCTTCAAAGTTTCGGTTCGACGTCGAAGCAGAGCGTTCGCCCGGACGCAGCTGGTCGGGGTTCATTCCCAAGCACATCGAGCAACCTGCGGTGCGCCATTCCGCACCGAAGTCGATGAAAATCTTGTCCAAACCTTCTTCTTCAGCCTGTTGTTTCACCCACGCCGACGATGGCACCACCATCATGCGGGTATCGGCAGCGAGTTTGTGCCCACGCACTACTTCAGCGGCCGCGCGCAGATCTTCGATGCGCGCATTGGTGCACGAACCTAAGAACACGGTATCGATCTTGATATCACGCAACGGGGTGCCCGGCTGCAGATCCATGTACGCCAAAGCTTTTTCTGTCGCTGCCTTATCACTGTCATCGGTACAGTTTTCCGGATCCGGTACGACGGAGTCCAGTGGCAGACCTTGACCGGGGTTGGTCCCCCAAGTGACGAACGGGCGTAGTGCGGAACCGTCAATCTCAACGACAGTATCGAATTCTGCACCTTCATCCGTCGGCAAGGTTTTCCAGTATTCGACTGCCTCGTCGAAGTTTTCTGGAGCGAATTCACGCCCACGCACGTAATCAAAGGTCTTTTGATCGGGAGCGACCATTCCGGCACGTGCGCCAGCTTCGATGGACATATTGCAGATGGTCATACGGGCTTCCATCGACAACTTTTCGATGGCCTCGCCACGGTATTCAATAATGTGCCCTTGACCGCCGCCAGTGCCAATCTTCGCGATGATCGCCAAAATCAGATCTTTCGCGGTCACGCCCGGCTGCAGCTCACCGCTGACTTCAATGGCCATGGTTTTGAAAGGCTTCAGTGACAGCGTTTGTGTTGCCATCACGTGTTCCACCTCAGAGGTACCAATGCCCATCGCGATCGAACCGAAAGCCCCATGGGTGGAGGTATGCGAGTCACCGCATACGATAGTCATGCCTGGTTGGGTAATACCCAGCTGCGGACCGACGGTGTGGACAATCCCCTGCTGCTTATCGCCCATCGAGTGCAGTCGGATGCCAAATTCTTCGCAATTTTTACGCAGCGTGCCAACCTGCGTGCGTGAGGTCAACTCTTTAATTTCCAAAAGGTTGCCGCGCGTAATGCCTTCGGTGGGAACGTTGTGGTCTTCAGTCGCGAGGTGTAGCTCCGGGTGGCGCATACTGCGTCCATGCATGCGCAGGCCGTCGAAGGCTTGCGGACTGGTCACTTCGTGCAGCAGCTGAAAATCGATATAGATCAGGTCTGGTTTGCCGTCTTCTCCCTTGACGACGACGTGATCACGCCATACTTTTTCGGCGAGAGTGAGTTTTTCTGTCATGGTTTCCACCTCACTTGTTATCCCACATGTTAGGAAGATAGTATCACGGTATGGGACGGTATAGCGAAATCTCGGGAATTAAAGTGCTCGATCGTGTGATCGCGATCATGAAGGCCACCGCGAGCACCCCAATGAACCTCTCCGAACTGTGCGACACCACCGGCATACCACGCGCCACCGCGCACCGTATCGCCAGCGCATTGGAGATGCATCAGATCCTCGCACGCCGCGTCGACGGCCGCTGGGGCGCAGGACCGGAACTTCCCGGCTCACAAGACAAACTGGTGCGCACCGCCACTCCATATATGGAATCACTAATGAACGCTACTGGCGAATCCGTGCAGCTTTACCAGCGTCGCGGCGACGTGCGCGTCTGCATCGCCGCTTGCGAGCCGCCGTCTGGCCTGCACAACGTGGTGCCGGTGGGCTCACAGCTGACATTGAGTTCTGGCTCCGCTGCTCGAGTGTTGCTTGCCGACGTCTCTCCTGATGAGCGCGACCGAATCCTTGCCACCGCCTCCTATTCGCTTGCCGACGTCACCGAGGCCGCCGAACGCGGCTGGTCGGAATCCATCGGTGAACGCGAACCAGGGCTGGCAAGCATTTCTGCCCCAGTGTTCGATGCAAGCACCTCGGTCGTCGCTGCCTTGTCTATCTCAGGCCCGATCGAGCGCATGCAACCCAGCCCGGCAGCGTGCTATTCAGAGATTGTGCAGCAGGCAGCACAAGACCTCAGTGCGCAACTATAGTTCTGGTATTTTTTAGTTTCGGCGGTTTCTGAGTTTCTGCACGGCTTAAGATAAGCTTATGCGCCTTTCCTTTGGCTCCCGTTCACACGTTTTGGGCACCAGGCGGCAATGCCGCACCCGTCGTGCTGCGTTAATACAGGCCATTGATCTAGGCGCGGCAGCTAGCAACCAACATTACTGCAGATAACACAAAAGAAATCTGGTGATATACGCGTGCCAATTACAATGAGCACCCCGCAACCAGCATTGATGTGGTTTCGTGACGATTTACGGCTGCGCGATAACGCCGCGCTCGATTGGATTGCACAGCAAGGCCCTGTGATTGCCGTTGTCATCGAAGAAGATCCAGAAACAACCCGTGCCCGGGGACTGGGAGCAGCGGCACGGTGGTGGTGGCAACGAAGCATACACCGGCTTAAGAACAGCCTCGCCGCCCACGGGGTTCCGCTGCTATATCACTCAGGCGATCCGCGCGAGATCATTCCCGCAATCGTTGAGGAATTTGGAGTATCCGCAGTGGGGTGGTCGCGACGCTATCACAAGCCGTTGCGCGAGCTGGATGCAGAAATTAAACAGGCGCTGCATGAGCGCGGCGTAACAGCGCAAAGCTTTGCCGGGCATTTATTAACCGAACCCTGGGAAGTACTAACGCAGCAGGGAAAACAGTACAAGGTCTACACCCCGTTTGCGAAAACCGCCCACACTATCGCAGAAGATAATGTTGCCAGCTACCTCAACAATGTCGATGATCAAGCCCCTTCGTCGACAAGCCATGATGAGCTAGGTCCAATTGGGCTCGCAGGCCCCGGAATAGATTTTCCCGCCTCACCCCCGCTGCCTGACTGGAACGAGCCCGACTGGACACAGACGCTTGCACAGCATTGGCTGCCCGGAGAAAACACGGCCTGGAAGGTCGCCGAAGAGTTTCTGGACCAGTTAGCTGCGGCTGCGCGGAAACAAGCACCACACTATGCTGCTGATCGTGACCGTTTAGATAAGCAGGCAATTTCCCGACTATCGCCGTATTTACGTTTCGGCGAGATTAGCATCCACCGCCTGTGGGCAATGGTCACCGAAGCCAGTGATATAGGGCGCATTGCTGGTGAGGACGCCTCTGCATTCCTGAGTGAATTATTGTGGCGCGATTTTGCGTGGCACCGTCTCTATCATTTGCCGGAGCTGCACCGGCGCAACGTGCGGGAACAGTTCGATCAATTCGATTGGCACTGGGATGAGACAGAAGCGCAACGCATAGCTACCACGCGCCGGGATCCACGTTGGGCGAAAGCAACAGAAAGTCTTCCAGCCGACGATTTTCGAAGAGTGTTTTCGGCGTGGCGTGCCGGGAAAACCGGGATTGCGGTGGTTGATGCCGGGATGCGCGAATTGTGGGCAACTGGCACCATGCACAACCGGGTGCGCATGGTGGTAGCCAGTTTTTTGACGAAAAACCTCGGCATACACTGGCGCCACGGTGAAGCGTGGTTCTGGGACACCCTGGTCGATGCTGACCCAGCATCGAATCCTTTCAATTGGCAGTGGGCGGCTGGCTGCGGCGATGACGCTGCACCGTATTTCCGGATTTTCAACCCTGATACTCAGGCCAAGCGTTTCGACCCCGATTACCGTTATATCCAACACTGGGTTCCAGAGTTTGCGACTCCGATGTATCCGCAGCCAATGGTGGATCTGAAGGAATCCCGTCGCCAAGCTTTAGCGGCTTACGACGAGATAAAAAACTAACACCCGCGGGCCGAATACACGGACCACGGGTGAGAGCAACCGAGCTTATTGGTCAGTCATTTTTGTCAGTCGCTTCTTAGTCGTTGACGTAGAAGGACTGCTTGTTCACGAACTCATCAAGTGCGAGCACGGAAAGCTCACGACCGAAGCCGGAGTTCTTCACGCCACCGAATGGCAGCACTGGCGTCATGGCCTGTGGCAGGTTGACGTGGATCATGCCGGACTCGATCTTGTCGGCAACCTTCTTGGCACGTTCTTTGTCTTCCGAGAAGACTGCGCCGCCCAAGCCGTAGTTCGAGTTGTTAGCCAGCTCGATGGCTTCTTCTTCCGAGCTCACGGAGTAGATCTCAGCAACTGGGCCGAAGAATTCGTCGTAGTAGGACTCGGAACCAACCGGTACGTCGGTCAACACAGCTGGGCTGTAGTAAGCGGCGGTTTCGTGTAGCTCACCACCGGTGTGCAGCTTGGCACCTTCTTGCACCGCGCGCTGTACCTGGTCGTTAAGCTTCTCCGCAGCATCGCGGGAAGACAGTGGGTAGAACTCGCCCTCGTTCGGGTTGAGTGGATCGCCAGGCTTGTAGGATTCTGCGATACGCACCATCTCGTCAACGAACTCGTCGTAAATATCGTCCATGACGATGATGCGCTTGTTCGAGGTGCACGCCTGACCAGTGTTGTCAATGCGCTTTTCCCAAGCGACCTTTGCTGCGTCCTTGACATCATTCGTATCCAGCACGATGTATGGGTCAGTACCACCCAACTCAAGCACGCACTTCTTCAGTGCTTTACCTGCCTGTGCAGCGACCGCGGCACCTGCGCGCTCGGAACCAGTCAGGGACACACCCTGAATGCGCTTATCAGCGATGATCGTGGAGATCTGGTCGTGATTAGCATAAACGTTGTTGAAAACGCCTTCTGGTAGACCAGCCTCGAGGAAGATCTCCTCGAAAACTGCCGACGACTTTGGGCAGATCTCGGCGTGCTTCAAAATAATGCCGTTGCCGTTCATCAAGTTCGGGCCAGCAAAGCGGGCAACCTGGTAGTAAGGGTAGTTCCACGGCATGATGCCCAGCAGAACACCGAGTGGCAAACGACGCATCACTGCCTTACCGCCAGGAACCTCAATGGGCATATCAGCGGAGTATTCTTCTGCACGATCCGCGTAAAACGCCAGAATATTAGCGGAGAACTCAACCTCGCCTTCCAGCTCTGGGATCTGCTTACCCATTTCTTCTGCAGCGATCTTTGCTAGCTCGGTTTTACGCTCACGCAGCAAATCCGCAGCCTTGTTAACAATCTTGGCGCGCTCGGCGAAACTGGTGTTTCGCCAAGTCTGGAATGTCTCATGAGCCTTGCTCAAAACATCCTGGATTTCCTGGTCTGTCGCCGTATCAAATGATTCTACGACCTCGTTGGTGGCCGGGTTTTGTACGCGATATGGAATGGACATTTGTTACTACTTCCTCCGATTACTCGGGTGCGTATAGACGAATCATCTATCATTGATCAATCCATAAGGATCAATTGTGCTAACCGAGGATACACAAAAACTGGATCACCATCAGAACACGAAAAATCCAGTATGCTCTCAGCGCTTCACGGTTGACGGCAAGAGCCTAAACCAAGCGCACCAGTACCACCCCGAGGAAGATCCCTACCAGCCCGCTGAATCTACGAACAGTCAGCGGGCGTTTTGGGGCACCGATCCAACCGCGTGATTCCAACAGCTGACCGGCCGTGATGGTTCCCGACAGCGCGGCAATCACCATCAACCCAGTACCCAAGATTGGTGCAAATAGTGCGCCACCGACGACGAAGAAGGCGCCGAGGACACCACCGAGCCATTTCCACCAAGGCCCCCGAGGAATCGGTCGAAAAACCCGAGAACGCCCAGGCAAAGAGATGCTGAGAAGGAAAAGGACGGCTACGCCGATCATCAGGGAGATTAGTCCCGCGTGAACAGGCGATTCGATAACAGCGCCCAGACGCCCGTTGACGGCTGTTTGGGTTGCCGAACCCATGCCGATGGCAATGCCAAATCCGCGCCACGCAACCGCTGCGATACCTTGTGCATTCCCCTCCCAGAGTCGACCACGCCCAATATCAAGCACAATCGCCGTCGAGGCTAAAACAATCAATGCGCCCAACACGCGAAGTGGCGAAACGGGCAAGACGTCATAGCCAAACAAACCAAAATGATCGACGAGCAGCCCCATCAACATTTGCCCGACGATTGGCATGATGACGGTGTGCACGCTACCAATCTGCGGAAACAGCAAGATGTTGCCAACGATAAACGCCACCCCAAACGGGCCGCCAAGAAATAGCCACAGTGGTGCGTCGACAAGCAAAGAAAGTTCCGGCAACGGCCGACCGGTTAACAACCATGCAACCGGGACCCACACGCCAGTGCCAACCAAAAACGAGTACAGAGCAGTAACGACGGGATCGCGCACGTCAGCGCGCAGCCGTGTGTTAACTGCGGTCTGTACAGGCACTATCGCGCCCACTCCAATGGCTCCGGGAAGTGACAGCATCGGGCTTTAACTTTCTTGGTCGAAAGGTTTTCAGCAAACCCATGCGCAAGCCAGCCGCCTGCGTAAACTTAGTGAAAAGTGGACCGTGCGACCGTAGGTAATTACCAGGTGCGTGCAATGATATCGGCGATGTGGCGGTTACCTTCGTGGGTGTAGTGGAAGGTCATGTTGTATGGGTCTGACTGATTATCCAAGAACCCGGAAACCCAACGATGCTCCTTGGCCGCGCATTGACCGTGACCATAGGTAGCAGCTGCGAGGTCAAAATATTCAACGTTTTTATCGGCAGCGACGGTCCGCTGCCAATCGGCGACCGCGCGCAAAGAATTACCCAAAGGCGCGAACGGGAAGTTCAACTGCACTTGGTTGAAGTGGACTGGGCAGACAAAGTCGCGCCCACCCGTCATTTCCGGATAACCCAAGATTTGGATACGGGCATGAGGCGCAGCCTGGCGGATGCGGTCAATCTGGTGGCCAACATAATCGCGGTAGGCCTGTTTCTGGTGGGCGTAAATACCGAAGCCCTTGAAGTTATCATTCAGCCCAATTTGCAAGTGCACATTCGTCGTCTGTGGGTTCAAACGCTGGGAATGCAACGCCTGATCTACCTGCATAGCCAGTGGGCTGTGATTGTTAACCTTGCCGAAAGTGGCGGCGCCAGAGCATGAGAAATCCGATACATGTGCGCCGTGACGGCGTTCCAGCTCTACACCGACGCGATCGATCCCCTTCGGGCAGCTGCTGTAGTCAGTCTTGGTGACACCGGTGGTGAATCCAGGGTTCACGAAGTCAACAAAACCGTGGGGAGGGTTTGCCAGCAAAGAATCACCGAACAAGACCACGTTACGCTGCTGAGCTTCGGCAACCGGCGCATTCGCCACCACGCCGGTGATTCCCACGAGTGCAGCTGCTGCAGCAGCAAAGACTTTACGGATTTTCATACAATTCCTTTAACGGTCTTCCAACAAGTCACATAGTTATATCGCTAATTTAGCAGCAGCTGTTTCACGGCCGTACCCAGGGCCGTACCCAGGACAGTACCCAGGTCGGCACCCATACTATTTTTTCGGTTTGCGTCCCCAGATGAAAAACGCCAGTGGGCCAAAGAAATCAACCAACCCGGTGGCTGCAAACCAAGCCTTCCGGTTGCCCCGCAATCGCTTCTCCGGGGTGTGATAGACGTGATGCCAAGTGAATGCTTTTTCACACGCTAGATAGGCCCCGACGCCAAGAAATAGTCGTTTTGCCTGCGGGCTGAGTTCTCCCCAGCGCCGCGCCCGGCTGATCTCATTCACCATGCTCTCAAACTGTTTCCATGTCCGCTTCAGACTCATTGGTTGCTTCCTTATTTTTAGACTTAATTTTTCAGACTCATTGCTCGAGCCATTTAGTCGAGCCATGACTTCTTCATGAAGACTACCCAACATAAACAGGCTCGACGCACATAGCAAAAAACGCAGGCGATCTGTTTCCAGATCATCCTGCGCCGAATTGTACCCCGTACGGGATTCGAACCCGTGTTACCGGCGTGAGAGGCCGGCGTCCTAGGCCTCTAGACGAACGGGGCTAGAACTAGTGAAACTACAACAACAGTATCACTGCTGGCCTACCAGGACTCGAACCTAGAACGACGGTACCAGAAACCGCTGTGTTGCCAATTACACCATAGGCCATTGTCGCAAAAACTACAGAAAAGAAATCGAACAACCATCGCTTCGAAAAGATCAAAGCCATCGTTAGTATCTTTAATTATCTTTTCCGTGTCGCTCTGTGCAACGGTTATTTACTATAACCATCACTATAATATTTCACCAAATCAGCAGCGCAACGCTAATTTTTGCGACAATTTAGAGGGGTTATAGGTTATTCAGCTTGTGCTTCCCACGGGGTTTGTGCGCGCGCAGAACGCAACCGAGCCAAGGTAGATTCACGGCCCAACAGTTCCATGGATTCGAACAACGGTGGCGAAACCGCAGCGCCCGAAATTGCGACCCGCAGCGAACCGTATGCCTTGCGCGGCTTCAGCCCCAGATCCTCAATGAGCGCCTTAGACAATACTTCCTCCAGCTTCGCCGTAGACCATTCATCGACGCCTTCGAGCGCAGCAATCGCCTCATCCAGAGGCTGGATGGCTTCTTCCTTCAGGTTCTTGCGCGCAGACTTCTCATCCAGCACCAGATCATCATCGGCGGTGACCAAGAAACTCAACAGGCCATAGGCGTCGGAAAGCACCTTGATGCGGGTTTGCACCAAGTCGGCAGCAGTCGCGAACTTCTCCTCCGGATAATCAGCCGGAAAGTCCGTGAATTCAGTCAAAAACGCACGCAAGCGCTTGGTGAACTCTTCGGTATCTAGACGACGAATCTGGTCGGCGTTAATGGCCTCCAACTTCTTCTGATCAAACCGCGCCGGATTCCCCAACACATCTTTAACATCGAAAGCCGCGATCAGCTCGTCGACACTGAAAATATCCTGGTCGCTCGAAAGCGACCATCCCAGCAATGCCAGGTAGTTCAGCATGCCTTCAGGGATGATGCCGTTACTGCGGTGATTAAACAGGTCCGACTGCGGGTCGCGCTTCGACAGCTTCTTGTTGCCCTCGCCCATCACGAACGGCAAGTGACCAAATTCTGGGGTTGTCTCAGCCACGCCAATACGCTGCAATGCGCCGTACAAGGCCAGCTGACGTGGGGTCGACGACAGCAAATCTTCACCGCGCAGAACGTGGGTAATGCCCATCAACGCATCATCAACAGGGTTGACCAGGGTGTACAGCGGATCACCGTTCGAGCGCGCGACGACGAAATCCGGTTGCGTCGAGGCTTTAAATTCCACCTCGCCGCGCACCAAGTCGGTCCAGGCCCAATCTTGCTCAGGCATACGCAAACGCCAGACTGGCTTGCGACCTTCCGCCTCAAAAGCGGCGATCTGGTCTTCGCTGAGGTCGCGGTCAAAGTTGTCATAGCCAAGCTTCGGGTCCCGGCCAGCATCGCGGTGACGCTGTTCAACTTCTTCGGCCGTCGAATACGCCGGATAAACCTCACCAGCCTCGATCAGCTTGTTCAACACGTCCGCATAGATCTCTTTCCGCTGCGATTGCCGATAAGGCTCGTGCGGGCCACCCACATTGATGCCTTCATCCCAGCCCAGACCGAGCCAGTCCAGACCGTCGATAATGGCCTGGTAGGACTCTTCCGAGTCACGTTTCGCATCGGTATCTTCGATGCGGAAAATTAGCTTGCCGCCGGTGTGCCGGGCATAAGCCCAGTTAAACAGCGCCGTGCGCACCAATCCGACGTGCGGGGTTCCGGTGGGCGAAGGACAAAATCGTACACGTACATCACTCATAGCAGCCATGGTAGCCCAGTTGTCAGCGCACAGTGCACGGGCGGTATTATCAACTCTTATGCAATCGTCCCGCCCTTCCACCGCACCGGATTTTTTGCTCTCTCGAGCACACGGATCCGTGCGTACCCAAGGTTGTGTGGACACCTATACCGATATCGACGCCGCTGTGCAGGCGCTTGCCGACGGCAAACACGAGATGATCGTCGGCGCGTTGCCCTTTAATCCGAATGACAACGCAGCGCTCACGGTACCGGAGTCAATCATCCGCGAAGACGGCCCTTTGGAACCACCCGCCTATTATCGGCAGGGTTCGTTGCGTGCCCGCATCAGTGCGGTAGACCCAGAACCAGAAGAACACCTACGTCGCGTCGAAGCCGCCATCGACACGATTATCTCGTCACGCTTGGAAAAAGTCGTGCTCGCCCGTGCGGTGGACATTGAATTTCTTGACGACGTTGACCCGCGCTTAGTCGCCGCCCGTCTGATTGATAACTCCGCGCACCGCGACGGTTTTATCGCCGACCTGTCGCCTGCTGGCCGCGAGGGGCACATGCTGGTTGGGTCTTCTCCCGAGGTGCTTGTGAAGCGGCAAGGCTCAACAGTTAGTGCATTGCCGCTGGCGGGTTCGGCGGCGCGCTCTGCGGATCCGGTAGAAGACGAAAATGCACGTTTTCACCTGCACAATTCCGCGAAAGATCTGCACGAGCATGCATTCGTCGTCGAGCATTTGCGCGCGGCACTCTCGCCATTGTGCGAGCAGCTGAGCATTCCAGCGAAACCACAGCTGATTAAAACGAATGAAATGTGGCACTTGGCTACCCCGATCAGCGGTCAGCTCAAGCAACCACAACTGAGCGCGCTGGATCTGGCAGCACGCATTCACCCCACCCCCGCCATCTGCGGCACCCCCACAGCTGCGGCGGATCATCTAATCCATACCGCGGAATCAGCTCGTGGGTTCTACGCCGGCGCTGTCGGCTGGTGCGATAACACCGGGGACGGAGAATATTTGGTCGCAATCCGCTGCGCAGAAATTTGGGGCCGCCAGGGCCGCACATGGGCTGGTGGCGGCATTGTTGCCGATTCTGATCCAGAACAAGAGCTGGCAGAAACCTCCGCCAAGCTACAAACTATTTTGCGCTCGCTAGGTCTCTAATCCGTGCAGCTAAGACTGTAATTCGTGGTAACGCTAAGCCCCCAGGCAATGTCAATGCATGGGGGCCGACCTGAATCAGGTGAATAAGCCTTTTTGCTAAGCGCGTTCTACCGGGTTGCCGAGCTTGCCCAACCCTGGGATCTCGATTTCAATGAAATCTCCCGGCACCATTTCTTCGGTACCGGCCGGGGAACCAGTGCAGACAACATCGCCTGGCAGCAACGTCATCGACGCAGTGATCTTTTCCAGGATCTGCCCAACCGTGTTGATCATCTGGCCAGTCGAAGAATCCTGCTTAATGTTGGTCTCACCATCGTGAGTCAGATAGGCCTTAATTGGATGGTCCGACAAATCAAATTTATCGACATCAGTCTCAATCCACGGGCCCAGCGGTGCGAAGGTATCGATGCCTTTCGCACGTGCCCATTGCCCATCAGAGAACTGCAGGTCACGCGAGGAAACGTCATTAATGATGGTAAAGCCCAAGGTGACGTCTTTCCACTGTTCAGCCTTCAGGTTCTTACACGGACGCGAGATCACCAACGCTAATTCGCCTTCGAATTCCACCCGGGTGGCGAAGTCTGGAATCTTAATGGGCGCGCCGGGGCCAATGATCGCTGTCGGAGGCTTTAAGAACAGCGTCGGCGGCAACGAATCCGCTGATTCTTTGAAGACTTCTGCGACGTGGTCGGCATAATTGCGGCCAAGTGCCACAATCTTCGAAGGCAGCATGGGTGCCAACAGTTTCACGTCGTCAAGCTTCCATTCCTTGCCAGTAAATTCAGGCTCAGTAAACGGAGTTGAGGAAATTTCACGGGCTACCAGCTCGTCGTCGCCGTCAATGACAACGAAAGCCATACCCTCTGGGTGAGCAATTCGTCCAAAACGCATGATCCCTACTGTACAGATCTGTCTAAGAGCTGTCCGCAGACAGGCCCGCACATGATTCGCAGCTGCGATGCGCACCGCAACTGCCAACCGGGACTATTCCTTGATGTCTTTGAGCGTATGTACGCTACTGACTTCGGTAATCGCCAAGTATGCCTCAGCGCAGGCCAGGGCATCGCTAAGCGCGTTATGGCTGGTATAGCGTGGGAGATTATAGCGTTCACGCACCCGCGGAAGCCGCAAATCTTCGCCACGCGGATAGGTCGCCATCCGTTCCATGTGCCGCCGCTCCAGCGTAAAGGTATCGACGACGCTCAGATCAGGAATCGCACCGTCGTATAATTCGCGGCAATGTTTGTTCATAAAGCCCGTTTCTAACGCGGCGAAATGTGCCAGCAGCACACGCCCCTGCAGCGCATCCAGCAGCTGCGCGATCGCTTCCTGCGGGGAAACACCGGTGGCGACCTCATCATCGGTCAACCCATGAATGGTAGCCGACTCGCCTACCTCGGTGCCCGCGACAACCACGTAGCCGGCGCCCGCAAGATCAATGCTGCGCCCGTTCAGTGGCACCCAGCCAATCGACAGCATTGCATCCCGTGCGGGTTTAATGCCGGTAGTTTCCATATCCACCGCGAGTGCCGGCAACTTCTCCAAGGGCGTCGCAACATCCGGAGACTGAATATCGAAAGTTTTCTGCCCCCAACGCCCACCGGTAATAGCAGAAAGAAAACTCATCACAACCGCCCTTTCGACACGAACACGATCAGGAAATGCTCCGCAACGGATACTTGTTACCCAGCGCTGACTGCATGCGTTTGATGACCTGGAAAG
>NZ_JAPJNQ010000047.1:12983-18734 GCF_030826625.1 Corynebacterium sp.
ATCTTGGACAATCTTTTCGGGTCCACGTGGTAATCGGGCTTTTTCTCGTGCCGTAGCTGACGGGCTTGGTGTCGCAAAGTCAGTGTGCGCAAGAAATAAAAGGCATCGGCCAGATCGCGCGCTCCTTCACGGGAAACGCTTTTACCCGCGGACTGTTCCAATCGAGTCACCGTGTCAACCGCATCGACGCCAGCAGTAATCGCATACAACCGGGCCATCTGCACGATGCCATAGGTTCCGCCGGTTTTGATGTTCAGCGTGCGGGCATAATCGCCGGAACGCTCCACAACCAAGCCCTTGAAAAACGTCAACGGTGGTTCGCGGCGCGCTGCGAGGCTAGCCAGGTGGGCATGCAAGCGCTTGGAGTCACCACCCATCTGCACAGCGGTGCGGTGGACGGCGTCGGCAAGCTGCAGATCGCCATAGATCGGACGGAAATCAAAAAATGTTTGTGCGTGCAATAGCGCATCCGCGTCCGGCGCGGTGATCCACGTGTGAAACGTGTCTTCCCAGTCGCGGGCAGTCTGGCGCCATTGTGGGTTCGTCGCCATCATATCGCCCGGGCACCAGGCCTGGCCTGCCTCGGCCAAGCCCTCACAGACCCAGCGCGCCAAGGCCTCGAAATATTCTCCGTGCTGGTCAGGATCATAATCATTGGACAACACCATCGCATTGTCTTGATCGGAAGATAAACCCATCTCACGACGGCCCTGCGAACCCAGCACCACAAACGCATACGGTACCGGCGCAGGACCGAATTTCTCTTCGGCTAGCTCGAGAAGCCTACGCGCGATGCTGTCTGCGGCGATCGTCATCATCTGTGCGGATTCGGTGGAATTTCCACTACGATCAATAAATCGCGCGATGACCGCGCAGGCATCGCGATAGGCACCCCGGAGTTGTTTTCGGGTCGTGCGACGCGAAAAATCAGCGGTAAGGTACACCGGGTTCACGCGCAGCAGCCGGGCAATATCCGCGCCGGCAACAACGCCGACCACCTTGTCCGCTTCCAGAACCGGTAAATGGTGAATATTCAGTTCCGCCATGATCAACATGGCTTCGAAAGCCAAAGTTTCCGGGGTGACGGTACGCAAATCGGTCGTCATCACCTCGCTGACGGGCAACGCGGTATCCAGAGATTCTGCGACTACACGGCCCGTCATATCGCGGTCGGTAACTATGCCTCGCAAATTACCGTCCTCGGTAATCAGCAACGATGACACTACCTTTTCGCGCATCTGTTGCGCCGCCGCAGCGATACTGGTGTTCGGTGCAGTAGCCTGCGGGTTGGTGATCATCACGTCACGCAACGGGGTGCGCAACACGCCGGTGGAGGCGTCGTCGGCAAGCTCTTGCGCCGCGCTACGGATTCGGCGGGATTGTAAAGAATAAAAACGCTCGATATCCGGGTGTGCCGCGACCGCGCGTTGAAATTCCTCCCGTGGCAACTCAAGCACCAAGCTATCTTCCACCGCAACGATCGTGTACCGCGATTCCGGCACCCCGGGATCAGCCAACAGCGTCGAATAGCCGAAACTTAAACCGGGCTCGCGGCGATCCAATAACCCGCCCTCGGCATCCAATACATCCATGGCTCCGGAGCGGATGACATGCAAGATATCGTTGCGGTCACCGGCACGAACCATCGTGGTGCCACGTCGGATATAGCGCATCGTCATTGTGGCAGCAATCGCTGCGAGATCATCCGCGGGCACGTGGGAAAACGGTTCGTGTTCTGCCAGGAAGCCAGTGACTTCCTCTACCTCAACGCTCATGCACTCATGTTACTGATAAAACTTACTGATATGACACAAACCACGGACGAGGGTCGATCGCGTAGGTTTCTTCCGGGGTAAACGTCGGGTTGTCTTCGTCGATGAAGTTCTTCCACGCCATATACCAATCGTCGGACAGATCGTTGCGGACCATATCCCAAGTCGCGAATTTCTCGGCTGGAGGGCCGTGGCCATCAGCGTGCAAGACGAAGCCCAGCTCTGGGTGCGAGGTGTTGACTGCTTCCCGGTTACGGATCATCTGATGCTGGAATTGGTGCACCATCAGCGCCTTTTGCGGCAAGTTGTTTTCGCGTACTAACTCTGCCAACCAATCGGCGACCTCATTGATCTCGGAGGCGTCGACGTGCCCCACCTGTTGCAACGGTTTCTCATCTGGCCCGAGTTTCCATTCCGGGTCCAATGCCAAGCCGACGTTTGGCTGCTTCAACAGTTCTTCGTAGTGCTGCGCCTGTGCCAATAGACTCTCGCGTCCCGGCTGTAAATCCAAGAAGGCATAACCGCCATCGTTGACCACCGCATCGATATACGGCTGCAGCTCTGCCTCATCGGTGTAGTTGGTGTACAGGTTGTGCGGACCAGGCTGCGCCGCAGCGATCGTGGCAATAATTTCGAAGGCTGGGATCACTGGCTGATCAGCAAATGGTTGGTATTGTTCAGCCAACTCGTGGGCGTGGCGGATGGCTTCTTCTGGTGGCATCTCCCCCATCACGCCTAGCGCCGGGCCAGCCGGGTGACCATACAACGCGATCATGCGACGGCCGGGAAAGACCAATCCGCCGCCGCCGGGCAGCTCGCCATTCTCGGCAAGGTCAATTGTGCGATCGACGTAGTCCTGATCGCCGAAGGCTGCACCCAGGGTAATGATGTCACCTTCCAGTGCTGCCTGCATCGACTCAGAGGTAGCACGGATATCCGGTGCATCCAGCACAGTGACCTGGTTACCAGCGGCCAACACTGAAGCCACCGATGCCAGTGCAGTCTGCTCACTAACGAAAATTGGGGTGGCATCTTTACCTGAGCCCGTCGGCAGATTTCCTGCCTGCTCGAGGTGCTCCAGCAAGCCAGCAATGCGTGGGCCTTCGTACGCCCACGCCATTGGCTCGGCCGGAGACGCAGGGGAAACTTCTGCTACATCAGACCCAGAACCCGCGTCGGCAGCAGCTTCATCGTTGGCGCTGTTGTCGTTACCGCTGCTGTCACCGGCATGAGCTTCCACGTTGTCCGACCAATCCGACCACGCGTGGCCAGCCGGAGCAACCGGATCGCCGACTGTAATGATGTTGTCGACGGCGTGAGCGTCGAAGAACTCCACCAAGTCCAATTCAAACTCGGAGCGAGCGGCAATCATGGGGGCAGATTCTTCGACGGCGACGGTAGCTGCGGTGCGTTGCGCACCTTCATCCTCTGCGGCAACGATGATGGTAGAAAAATCATCGTAGAAATCATCGATTGTGACATCGCCGGTGCGGTTGCCATCAGTGAGCGCTGTGGCAACCGGTGGTCCGGATTCTTTATCCGCTCCACCATCGGCACCGGAATCATGCGTATCATGCGCTGAGCTCAGCGGTGAAGAATCCTCTTCCGCATCAGCGCAAGCTACCAGCGCGCAGGCCATCACAGTAGCGGTACTCAAACCGACAGCCTTCTTCCGGGCTGATGGAGATCTGCCGGAGGAGAACGCGGATGATCTAATTTGAGACAGCATACTGCGAGTATTCATAATTACTATCCTATGCATTCACCGCAGCGGCGATGCGATCGCCCACTGCACTCGTGGAAATAGCTTGCTCACCACGGGAACTAATATCGGCGGCAACGGCGGTTTCGATCTTGGCGGCGTTATCTTCATCTCCCAAGTGACGCAACAGCAGTGCGACAGACAAAATCGCGGCGGTTGGGTCAGCGACGCCCGTGCCCGCGATATCAGGCGCCGAACCGTGCACTGGTTCAAACATCGACGGGTTGATACCGGAGGCATCAATATTGCCGGAAGCAGCCAGGCCGATGCCGCCCGTGACCGCACCGGCGAGGTCAGTCAGAATATCGCCGAACAAGTTATCAGTAACGATCACGTCGTAACGCGCGGGGTCGGTCACCATGTAGATGGTCGCAGCGTCGATGTGATGATAATCCACGGTGACATCCGGGAATTCCTGGCCGACCTCTTGCACGGTGCGCATCCACAGTCCACCGGCGTTGACCAGCACATTCGTCTTATGCACCAGGGTTAGGTGTTTGCGTCGGTTGTTCGCACGCTCGAAGGCATCGCGCACCACGCGTTCCACCCCGTAGCGAGTGTTTTGCGAGACCTCGGATGCCACCTCATGCGGGGTGCCTTCACGCAACACACCGCCGTTGCCGCAGTACAGTCCCTCGGTGCCTTCACGAACGACCACAAAATCAATTTCGCCAGGGTTGGCCAGCGGCGTCGACGAGGTCGGGTATAGCTTCGAGGGGCGCAAGTTGACGTGGTGATCGAGCGCGAAACGCAATTTCAGCAATAACGCGCGCTCAAGCACACCCGATGCCACCTTGCGGGGATCGCCGATAGCGCCCAGCAAAATCGCATCGTGCTCGCGCAGCGCAGCAAGATCTTCGTCAGTAAGCGTATCGCCGGTTTCCAGGTAGCGTTCCGCGCCGAGATTGAAACGGGTGATCTCGACGTCGTCACGCAATGCTTCGAGCACTTTGAGTGCTTCCGCGGTTACTTCTGGCCCGATACCGTCACCGGCGATCACAGCGAGTCTCATGGAGTGATACCCTTTCTCAAATTCACGTTTCTCTTAAGCGTACCCGACGCTGTGAATGGCGCCACCACCGAGACGATTAGCCACCGGTTTCGGTGCCTGGATCAACTTTTTAGATAATCAACTTCTGCCACTGCCCCACATCAGGGAATTTGCGCTCGCCGGCTAACCAGCGCTGGAACACCTCCGTCGCGGTATCCAGGTCCAGCCCGCCGATGCCGAAATGCATCTCCGCGGCTCCGTTACGCACCTCAATCCAAAAACCTTCATCGGCCATGATGTTGCCTTGTGTGCCCACCGAGCCCGAGGTCGGAGAATAAAAACACTGAATATAGTGCTGGGTTTCCCATTGCGAATCGGCCTGCGAATCGGCCTGCCGCGACTGCCCATTCGATTGCTGCTCTGCGGTCTTCGCTGCTTGGCGATCCACAATCTTGACATAATCGGTGCGCGAATATGCCGTATCCGTTTGTTGTTGATAAATCGCTTCCAAGACATCGCGGATACCGCTTGGCGACGACCACCCCAGCGTGTAATGCGCCGTCGTCATCGGATACCGCACCAGGTCATCGCCATAGGCCAACACGGTATCGCGGTCGATATCCAACAGCCCCAGCTGATTAGGAATAACCGCTTGGAAAATCGTGGTCATGGCCGTGGGCTCTTGTTCTGGTGCGATGCTCACCAGCACGCTTCCGCTATCGATAACCTGTATTGCTGGTGCGGGTGTTATCGTCCCCAGCTTGTCGACGGCCGCCGCAAGTTGCCCAGCTGAGACTTGCGTGCCGTCTACTACCCCGGCCTGGCGCAACGACAGAACGTGCTTTCTTATCTGCGTCGGCGTCGTAATAGCGGGTGCAAAAATCGCCAACCGCCGGGATCGTTGTTGTGGCTGTTTCCTATTGTGCTCAGTCATGCCACCAGCCTAATAGGCATTTCACAGCGCGCAGCAGCAATCAGCCAGGCTCTTCCTTTGGCCGGTGCAGAGCCTCCTGCGACACCATTCTTGAACGCCGTTTAATCCTGCTCACGGCCACGAAATATCACAGCGAAGACGATAAATATGGTTTAGACTACGAACATGCCGGAGACCATGTACTCGATCAAAATGCGCGCCAGCCTCAACGGTTCCCATATTTCCGGAGCCGAGCGCATCGTCCCAGCCCGTTATGTCGGCCAGGTCAGCCAACAACTTCACCACCGCGCAC
>NZ_JAPJNQ010000048.1 GCF_030826625.1 Corynebacterium sp.
TGTCGATGTCGATCTCGTAGAACATGGTCTGCTCGGACAGGCCGAAGGTGTAGTTACCGTGACCATCGAACTGCTGATCAGACAGACCGCGGAAGTCACGAATACGTGGCAGCGCGATCGTCAGCAGACGATCCAAGAACTCCCACATACGGTCGCCGCGCAAAGTCACGCGCACACCAATTGGCATGCCTTCGCGCAACTTGAAGTTCGCGATGGACTTCTTTGCACGACGCAGCTGTGGCTTCTGACCAGTAATCAGGGTCAGGTCTTCTACGGCACCGTTAATCAGCTTGGAATCACGCGCAGCATCGCCAACACCCATGTTGACAACAATCTTGGCAACACCAGGGATCTCCATGACGTTGTCGTAGGAGAACTCGTCGTTCAGCTTGTTCTTGATTTCGTCGCGGTAACGGGTTTTCAGACGTGGAGTGTAGTTGTCGCTCATGCCTTAAATATCCTTCCCGTTGCGACGAGCAATCCGGACTTTCTTGCCGTTCTCGTCAAAGCGGTAGCCAACGCGAGTTGGGTTACCGTCAGAATCGAGCACCGCGACGTTGGAAACGTGGATTGGTGCTTCCTGGGTAACGATTCCGCCAGACTCAGCGCCACGCTCCGGAGCCGAGTTCGCAACGTGCTTCTTGATGCGGTTGACACCCTCAACCAAAACCTTGTTGGTCTTTGGGTATGCCTCAATGACCTTGCCTTGCGCGCCCTTATCTGGGCCCGAAATGACCTGGACCATATCGCCCTTGTGTACCTTCACCTAGATCACCTCCGGTGCGAGAGAAACAATCTTCATGAACTTCTTCTCACGCAGCTCACGAGCGACAGGCCCGAAGATACGGGTACCGCGTGGGTCATTGTCGTTGGAACGAAGAATGACAGCAGCGTTTTCGTCGAAAGCAATGTAGGAGCCGTCTGGACGACGGGTTTCCTTCTTTGCGCGAACGATGACGGCGCGAACGACGTCACCCTCTTTCACGTTTCCGCCTGGGACAGCTTCTTTGACAGTAGCGACGACGATGTCACCAATGCCTGCGAAGCGTCGCACGGATCCACCGAGAGCTCGGATGACGAGAATTTCTCGTGCACCGGAGTTATCGGCGACCTTCAGGCGCGATTCTTGTTGAATCACAGTTGGTCTCCTGACCTGGATTTATGTGCGAAAAGATTTCCGTCCTGATCGCACTCGGTCTTGTTCTTGCAGTTACCTGATGCTTGTCGACGAACACGCCACAGAAAAAGTCAGTGGCGGTCGAAGGGTCTCGGCGGTTGCGATTCGGAAACGCATCACAAATCCACCGACCTGCATCGGCAACCCTGCTATTCAACCACAGCCTGGGATGATTGTTCAACTCAGTTCGCGACTTGTAGCTGCGGCCGTGCCGGTGGTCGCGTCCGGGATAATTTGCGCAATCGATGCGCAATAACACATATCTAAATCCAGCAAATAGCCTAGGCATGGCTAATTCTCTGCTGAGAGGGTAGGCTGTCCAAGTTGAAAACATTTCGGTGGCAGGTCTCGGCGGTCAAAAACTCTCCGGCCTGCTGAAAACGAAGGATGGTTCATGCAGGCACCTGCACTTTTTGCCCGCCGTACGCTGGGCATGCTGGCGATACTCGCCGCCATCGTGGTGATGATCTGCTTCAGCATCGCCCTCGGCGCTAACCCTTTGCCCTGGGGTGAAGTCTGGAATGGCCTGCTTGCCCGCGATAACTCCGAAGCCGCCATCATTGTCTGGACCCTGCGCATCCCCCGTACCGTCGTGGCGATCGCGACCGGCGCAGCCTTCGGCGTGGCGGGTGCTCTCATCCAGGCGTTAACACGCAACCCACTGGCCGATCCCGGTATCCTCGGAGTCAATGCCGGCGCCGGATTCGCGGTCACCTTAGGCGTCGGGTTTTTCGGATTGACCAGCATCAGCGGGTATATCTGGTTCGCCTTCCTAGGCGCAGCGATCACCACCGTAGTGGTTTATTTCATCGGCTCTGGCGCATCGTTAGGGGCAAGCGGCAAGGCAAACCCCGCGACGTTGGTGCTAGCCGGTGTGGCTTTGGCGGCGGTGCTTTCTGGAATCACACAGTTTCTTACCCTGATCGACCCCGACACTTTCCAAGCCATCCGCAACTGGAGCTTGGGGTCTGTTGCCCGCGCCGACCTCTCTGATACCGCTCTAGTCGCACCATTCCTAGCGGCAGGTTTGGTTCTCGCGCTAGCGATTTCGTCGTCACTGAATTCGATTGCGCTTGGCGACGACCTCGCTGCTTCACTTGGCACCAAAGTCGTGCGTACCCGCGTGCTGGGCATCATTGCGGTCACGCTGCTGGCAGGTGGTGCCACCGCACTGACGGGCGGTCTGGCTTTCGTCGGTCTGATGGTTCCGCACGTCGTGCGGTGGATAGTCGGCCCGGATCAGCGCTGGATCATTATTTATTCAGCCCTGGCAGCACCTGTGCTGGTGTTGGCTTCCGACGTCATCGGCCGCGTCATCGCGCGTCCTGGAGAAATTGAAGTCGGCATCATCACTGCAGTGGTCGGCGCACCGGTGCTGATCATGCTGGTGCGCCGTCGGAAAGCGAGTGGACTATGAGTACCCAGTCACAGGACACACAAGTACCTGCACCGGTGGACCCTGGTTACCGCAAACTCGTCGTGCGCACTAGGTGGGTCTCACTGCAGTTCCCTACCCGCCTTCTGCTGACCGCGCTAATCTTGTTCGCCCTAGCTCTGATCGGGGCGATCGCGGCCATCACTCTCGGCGAATATCCACTGGATTTGGGCGAAGTGATAACCGCCTTGTTCAGCGGCGGAGATGGTTTCGATACCACCATCGTGCGTGAATGGCGCTTACCCATCGCCGTGGCCGCCGTCGCCTTCGGTGCGTTACTTGGCATCGGCGGGGCAATTTTCCAATCACTGACCCGCAATCCGCTCGGCTCGCCGGACATCATCGGCTTCGATGCGGGTGCTTATACCGCCGTCGTCATCACGATGCTGGTGATCGGCACGAGTAGTTTTTGGTCGATCGCCGCGGCCTCCATTATCGGTGGCATCATCACCGCCTTAGCGGTCTACGTCTTGGCGTGGCGCAAAGGCGTACAGGGATTCCGGTTGATCATCGTCGGCATTGGCATCTCCGCCATGTTGACCTCGTTGAATTCGTATCTCATCACCCGCGCCGATGTGGAAGAAGGCATGCAGGTTGGTTTTTGGGCAGCCGGATCCATCACGAAAGTGACCTGGCAAGGCCTGCTGCCCACGCTGGTGCTCGGGGTAATCGTCATCATCGGGGCTGCAATACTGTCGCGTCCGCTACGGCACTTAGAGCTTGGCGACGACGCCGCGACGACGCAAGGCTTCGAAGTCAACCGTGCGCGCCTGCTGCTTATCGTGGTGGGGGTTGCTACCACTGCGCTCGTGACAGCAGCTGCCGGGCCAATTTCGTTTATTGCGTTGGTCGCACCGCAAATCGCTCGCCGATTAATGCACACCGCTGGGGTTTCTCTCCTCGGCGCCGCCGCTATGGGCGCTGTGTTGTTAACCGGAGCACACGTATTGTCGTTGATTATCGCCACGTTCTACCGGCAAATTCCGGTCGGCTTGATCACCGTCGTCATCGGCGGCATGTACATGTTGTGGCTACTGATACGCGAATCTAAGCGACATTACGGCACCGGCTGACAAAGAAGGATACACCTCGGCTCAGGAACCAGCTCGGCTCATACCTTGCTGTCCACTCACAAACCCACGCGAACGCCCCCACACATACTCCCCCACACTGAGAAGCAATAACGATGAACTCTACTGCTCCACGTCTCCGCGTCGTCAATGCCACCATCGGTTATGACACCGCCACCATTTCCCGCGATATCAACGTCGAAATCCCGGATAATTCCTTCACCGCGATAATCGGCCCGAATGGTTGTGGTAAATCAACCTTGCTTCGTGCATTTTCGCGGGTACTCACCCCATCGCAAGGTGAGGTGCTTCTTGATGGCAAAGCGATCGCCAGCTTGCCCGCTAAACAGGTCGCGCGACAGTTGGGGCTATTACCGCAGTCTTCTAGCTCGCCAGATGGAATTCGGGTGGCTGATTTGATTGCGCGTGGGCGCGCTCCTTATCAGAGCCTGTTTCACCAGTGGAGCAAGCAGGATGAGCAGGCTGTCGCTGAGGCACTGGCTGCGACTCGTTTGGAAGATATTTCAGGGAAATTAGTAGCTGAATTATCGGGTGGGCAGCGCCAGCGCGTGTGGATTGCGATGTTGTTGGCGCAGCAAACTCCGATCATGTTGCTGGACGAGCCAACTACGTTTCTGGATATTGCGCACCAGTACGAATTAATGGAGCTCATGCGCGATTTCCACGAAAGAGGAAAAACTATCGTCGCGGTATTGCACGATCTAAATCAAGCAGCACGGTATGCCGATCATTTGATCGTGATGAAAAAGGGCGAGATAGTGACCACCGGAGCCCCCGGTGAAGTATTGGACGCCGAATTGGTCGAAGACGTCTATGGTTTAGCGGCGATGGTGGTCCCCGACCCAGTCACGGGCACACCGTCCGTGTGCCCGTTGGACCCCCGAAAGCCTCGCTAGTTGGCGATTATTTAGCGGTATCGCTGAGCTTCTCAGTGAATTTATCGATGGAATATGGGATGGTGCGAGGGTTCGGCAAGGACATGGCGGTCCCGGTGAGGTCATCGAAGTAAAAGACGTTGCCGTTTTTCACGGCATCGATGTTTTGGAATGCCTCCAGGGACTTAATCTTGTCGGCTGCACCTTCCCAGTCCACGATGAACAGGTAGTCGACCTGGTTATATTCGCTGAAATTTTCAGCCGCGATGGTCCGGTAGAATTCGCCGTCGGTGTCTTGCAGCTCCTCCGGAATGACAAAGCCAAGGTCTTCGATGAATTGCCCACGACCATCACCAGAGGTGTACAGGCTCAGCTGGTTGTCAGATGGCAATGCGATGGCCGCGGTTTTGCCCTGCAGTTCTGGGTGGTCCTCCCGGAATTTCTCGAAGGCAGCATTCGTCTCGTCGATAAGCTTTTGGCCTTCGTCTTCTTTATCCAACGCCTTGGCGATGGTTTCTACTTGCTTTTCCCACGGAATTTGCCAATCGCTATCTTCTGCGGAGTGCAGCGTGGTCGGCGCAATGGTTTCGAATTTCTTCTTGGTTTCGTCATCAATTGAGTGATTGACTGCGATGATCTTCGTGGGGTCCGTTGCTGCTATCGCCTCGATGTGCTGTTGATCGAAGCCGCCGGAAGTATCGCGGATCAGGGCAGGATCAGCGCCACTCAATAGATCTTCCGACCACGGTCCTACCCCATCGTTGGAGCCTGCCCACGGGGCAATCGCGACTGGGGTCTCACCGAGAGCCAGGACCGTATCGGCATCGCCCAGGCCGACTGCCGCAATTCGTTCTTCCGAAGTGGCCTCCATCTTTTCGTCAGAGCTATCTGCGCTGTCGGCAGAGTCTTGCGAGTTCGAGCATCCTGCGGCGAGCAATGCAAAGCCGGCCAGGCTCGCAGTTACTGCGGTTTTAATGCTAAAACGTCGGAACATCCATTCACCTTTCGTCGTGTTTCGTTGAAATCGACTGAAGTCAACTCAGATTAGCCTATCATGATATGGATTCCCTAAGTTAAAAAGAAACCCCGCACGGGCGGGCCGTAGCGGGGTGTTTTGCCTGGTCGTGAGTTAGCTAACGACCAGGCGTCTCAAACGAGTGTCGCCGTCGACAGGTATAAATTCTGTCCGTTGTTGGACTACTTAGCCTTTTCGACGATCGCTGCGAGACGGTAGTGCTTGTCTTTCGACAGCGGACGGGTCTCGACGATGCGGACGCGGTCACCAATGCCGGCGATCTCGTCTTCGTCGTGAGCCTTAACCTTGCTGTTCGAGCGCATAATCTTGCCGTACAGCGCGTGCTGCTTACGGTCTTCGAGCTCGACGACAATGGTCTTTTGCATTTTGTCAGATACGACGTAGCCGATCCGAACCTTGCGGGCGCCCTTTTCCTTTTCTTTCTTCGGGGTAGGGCCCTTGGTGGAATCTGTCACAGTTGCCTCACTCATAGTTATGCCTCAGCTCCTGGAGTTTCGGTCATACCCAACTCACGTTCCCGAAGCACGGTGTAGACGCGGGCAATGTCGCGCTTGACGACGCCGATGCGGCGGTTGTTCGTCAGCTGACCGGTTGCCAGTTGGAAACGCAGGTTGAATAGTTCTTCCTTAGCGTCACTTAGACGCTGCTTGAGCTCTTTTTCGTCAAGCTCGCGGAACTCGGATGCAGGGGTACCGGTTGCCATTATAGCTGGTCCTCCTTCTTGATGATGCGGACCTTGCATGGCAGCTTTTGGCTGGCACGACGCAGAGCCTCAATAGCGACTGCTTCGTTCGGGTACGACATTTCGAAAAGTACGCGGCCCGGTTTAACGTTGGCTACCCACTTCTCGACAGGTCCCTTACCGGAACCCATACGTACACCGAGTGGCTTTTGCGTCAGTGGACGGTCCGGGAAGATGTTGATCCACACTTTACCTCCACGCTTGACGTGGCGGTTGATGGCGATACGTGCGGACTCGATCTGGCGGTTGGTGACATAGGCAGGCTCCAGAGCCTGGATTGCGTAGTCACCGAAATTGATGCGGTTTCCGCCCTTCGAGACACCGCTACGCTTTGGGCGGTGCTGGCGACGGAATTTCACGCGCTTAGGAATAAGCATGCTTTAGTCCTTCTTCTGCTGAGCGCGCTGGCGGCGCTGGCCACCACGGCGAGGACGACGATCGCCCCGGCCACGACGCTCGGATGGTGCGTTCAGTTCGGATTCCCGTACGCCGCCGACGACGTCGCCCTTATAGATCCATACCTTGATGCCGATGCGGCCAAAGGTGGTGTGGGCTTCGGCGGTGCCGTAGTCAATTTCTGCACGCAAGGTGTGCAGTGGGACGCGACCTTCGTGGTAACGCTCAACGCGGGACATGTCGGCACCAGCCAGACGACCGGAGCACATGACCTTGATGCCCTTGACTTGCGGCTGGCGCATTGCAGATTGAATCGCCTTGCGCATAGCGCGGCGGAATGCAACACGGTTAACCAGCTGTTCAGCGATGGACTGAGCAACCAAGGTGGCGTTAGCGTCGACCTGCTTAACTTCCAGGATGTTCAGCGCGACCATCTTGCCGGTGAGCTTTTCCAGCTCTCGGCGAATGCGGTCAGCTTCCGCACCACGACGACCGATGACGATGCCCGGACGAGCGGTGTGGATGTCTACGCGGACGCGGTCACGAGTGCGCTCGATGACGACGTCGGCGATACCTGCACGATCCAGTCCCTTGGACAGGAAATTGCGGATCTTGATGTCTTCGGCCACGTAGTCTGCGTAGTCTTTGTCAGCAAACCAGTGGGTATTCCAGTTAGCGGTAATACCCAAACGTAGGCCGTGTGGATGGATCTTGTTACCCATTTACTTGGCACCTTCTTCCTGGCTTTCGACTACCACAGTGATGTGGCTGGTGCGCTTACGGATCATGAACGCACGACCCTGAGCACGCGGTTGGAAACGACGCATGGTTGGACCTTCGTTGGCGTAAGCCTCCGAGATAACCAAGGTGCTTGGGTTCAGGCCGAAGTTGTTTTCAGCGTTGGCGGCAGCCGAGGCAACTACCTTGGCGACTGGCTTCGCTGCGGCCTGTGGGGCGTACTTCAGGATAGCTAGAGCTTCAGAAACTGACTTTCCGCGCACCAGGTCGATGACGCGACGTGCCTTCATTGGGGTTACACGCACGTACCGAGCAGTGGCGGATGCGCTGGTGATAACGTCACTCATCGCTTATCGCCTCTTCTTATCTTCTTTGACGTGACCCTTGAAGGTCTTGGTAGGAGCAAATTCGCCGAGTTTGTGGCCGACCATGGAGTCTTCCACGAATACGGGAACGTGCTTGCGGCCATCGTGCACCGCGAAGGTGTGTCCGATGAAGTCCGGCAGGATGGTGGAACGGCGGGACCAGGTTTTGATTACCTGCTTGGTGCCCTTTTCGTTCTGAGCGTCCACCTTGTTGAGGAGGTGCTCATCGACGAACGGGCCTTTCTTTAGACTGCGTGGCATAGCGTGTTACCTCCTCTTAGCGTTTCTTGTTCGGGCGACGACGGCGCACGATCATGTTGTTGGAATAGCGATTCGGGTTCCGGGTGCGACCTTCCTTCTTGCCCCATGGGGATACTGGGTGGCGACCACCGGAAGACTTACCTTCACCACCACCGTGTGGGTGGTCGATCGGGTTCATGACAACACCACGGACGGTAGGACGAACGCCCTTCCAGCGCATACGTCCTGCCTTACCCCAGCGGATGTTCATCTGCTCAGCGTTACCAACGGAACCGACGGTAGCGCGACAGCGAATGTCAACGCGACGGATTTCCGAGGAAGGCATACGCAGGATGGCGTACTTGCCTTCTTTACCCAGCAACTGAATCGAGGAACCAGCGGAACGTGCCAACTTGGCACCTGCGCCTGGCTTCAGTTCTACAGCGTGGATGGTGGTACCAGTTGGGATGTTACGCAACGGCAGGTTGTTGCCAACCTTGATGTCTGCATCCGCGCCGGACTCAACAACGGTATGCTGCTTCAGGCCCTTAGGGGCGATGATGTAGCGCTTTTCGCCGTCGGCGTAGTGCAGCAAAGCGATGTTTGCAGTGCGGTTTGGATCGTATTCGATGTGCGCAACTTTGGCTGGAATGCCGTCTTTGTCGTTGCGACGGAAATCGATCAGACGGTAACGGCGCTTGTGGCCGCCACCAATGTGCCGAGCGGTGATGTGTCCGTGTACGTTACGACCACCGGTTTTGTGCAGTGGACGCAGTAGCGACTTTTCCGGGGTGGAACGGGTGATTTCCTGAAAGTCGGAAACGGAGCTCGCGCGGCGACCCGGAGTTGTCGGCTTGTATTTACGAATAGCCATAATTCTTCCTTACCTTCCGAAGTCTTAGGCGTTAGAGCCGAAGATATCGATGGAGTCGCTGCCCTCGCGAAGAGTTACATAAGCGCGCTTGGTGGCTTTCCGACGACCGAAACCAGTGCGGGTGCGCTTGCGCTTACCCTCGCGGTTCAGGGTGTTGACGGATGCTACCTTCACGCCGAAGATTTCTTCAACGGCATTTTTGATCTGGTTCTTGTTGGAGTCCTTGGCGACGTTGAACGCGTAAGTGTTCTGTTCCATCAGGCCGTAGGACTTCTCGGAAACAACCGGTGCGATGATGATATCGCGTGGGTTCACGATTTTAGCCATGTTAGTTTTCCTCCCCTGCAGCGGCGACTTCTGCTCCGCGGTTAATGAAGGTATGCAGGGCTGCAGCTGAAAATACGACGTCATCGGAATTCAGCACGTCGTAGGTGTTGAGCTGGCCAGAATCCAGGATGTGGACGTTTGGCAGGTTGTTGGCGCTGCGCTTTGCGTTCAAATCCTCGCGGTTGATAACCAGCAGGATCTTCTTGTTCGAAGAAACGCGCTCCAAGAATGCTTTCGCTTTCTTGGTGGATGGCTCTTGGCCTGGCACCAGTTCGTCGATGACGTGGATGCGGCCGTTACGAGCACGATCAGACAGAGCACCAAACAGGGCAGCTTTGATCATTTTCTTTGGCGTGCGCTGTGCGTAGTCGCGTGGGACTGGACCATGCACGATGCCACCGCCGGTGTAGTGAGGAGCACGAATCGAGCCCTGACGAGCGCGACCGGTTCCCTTCTGACGGAACGGTTTACGGCCACCACCACGGACTTCACCGCGGGTCTTAACCTTGTGGGTACCGGAACGGCCGGCAGCAAGCTGAGCAGTAACAACCTGGTGCATGGTGGCAACCGAGGTTGTTACGTCGAAAATGTCAGCTGGCAATTCGACGGTGCCGTTGGTGGAGCCTTCAGCGGTCTGTACATCTAGCGTGAGGTTACTCATGCTTATGCACCACCCTTCACAGCGGTTTTAACGGTAACGACGCCCTTGTTGACACCGGGGATAGCACCCTTGATGAGCAGCAAGTTAGATTCTGCGTCGATCTTTTGAATCTTCAAGTTCTGGGTGGTGACTCGGTCACGACCCATACGGCCGGCCATGCGCTTGCCTTTGAAAACACGGCCTGGGGTTGCAGCACCACCAATGCCACCGACTCGACGGTGTGCAGCTTGGTTACCGTGCGAGGCACCCTGACCAGCGAAGCCATGGCGCTTCATGGCGCCAGCGTAGCCCTTACCTTTGGTGATACCAGTGACGTCGACGAGGTTAACGCCCTCGAAGATGTCGACGGTTACTTCTTGACCGACTTCGTAGGCGGAGGTGTCATCCATACGGATTTCCGCTACGTGACGGCGGGGGGTAACGCCGGCTTTCTTGAAGTGACCTGCTTGCGGCTTTGCAGTTTTACGTGGGTCGATCTCGCCGAAGGCGATCTGGATGGCGGTGTAGCCGTCCTTTTCTTTGGTGCGGATCTGGGTAACCACGCAAGGACCAGCTTCGACGACGGTAACCGGAACAACCCGGTTATTCTCGTCGAAGACCTGAGTCATGCCGAGCTTGGTGCCCAGAATGCCCTTGATCTCTTTTTCGCTCATTATTTGTTCTCCACTGACAGTGTTAGACAGTTGTACGTAGTTTTCGCTTCGCGATTACTGAATGTTGACATCAACGCTGGCCGGAAGATCGATACGCATCAATGCGTCAACGGTCTTTGGCGTCGGGTCGAGAATGTCGATCAAGCGCTTGTGAGTGCGCATTTCGAAGTGTTCACGCGAATCGGTGTACTTGTGTGGAGAACCGATAACGGCATAGACGTTCTTTTCAGTCGGCAGTGGCACAGGCCCGACAACGCGGGCGCCAGTGCGTGTGACTGTCTCGACAATCTTCTTTGCCGAGACGTCAATTGCCTCATGATCGTAGGCCTTGAGCCTAATGCGGATTTTTTGTCCCGCCACGATTATCCTCTTCCTCGCTTGCTTTCGCCTCTATCTGAACGAAAGCTCGCTTTTCGATTTCTCTTCAACGTTGTCCGCGTCCAGGGCTAGCTGAATGCAAAGCAACGTCAGTATTCGGTTTTTCTGACACGCACCGGATACGGCCTGACACGCAAATAGATCGCGTTAAGCCATAACAGTTCCGGTTAAAACCTAACTGTGTACTGCCGCTGTTTACTTGCTATGCCCCTTCTCCGGTACTCCCGCTCGGGATACCCAGTCTGTAGCGACGGACCTAGCCCGATTGGCAGCCCTTCTGTGCATTTTGTGCGACCCCTGATGTTTTGAGAGTTTTTTAGGAGCCATGCACGACGAAGGTGTCATGATTGCTTAACCACAGTGCATCTGGCTAGCACGGTATTCGCCGTAGTTCTAGGCGGACTACACCCTGTCTAAGCAACCTAGCCATTTAAACACGTCAAACGATATTGTTCAACCCCAGCACTCCCAATTGATACATATCCGATCACTCAACCGGTAGGGGTGATCTATACCACCCCCGCGCACTTTCGGTGGTTTTCCCGTAAAATGAACACGACCAAGCAAGGCAGGCCACAACAAATTGCGGCTTTCGCCTCTTGGCAGTTTCAGAACAAGCCCCGGGTGCTCCAGGATTCTCACTGCGATCACCGCTACGGCTACTTAGCCACCGGGGTCTCATCTTTTAACCATGAGACAGCAGAAAGGTAGGCGCCAAAATGGCCGACCAAAAACAAAACCAGAACCAGTCTTCTGACAACACCCCTGCTCGCAAAGTCAACAGCAACCTGGAAACCGAGCACGGCACCACCACCATCGATGACGGTGTAGTTGGCAAGATCGCTGGCTTGGCAACCCGCGAAGTATCGGGTGTTGCTTCTCTGGGATCCACCTCTCAGCGTGTCATGGGCTCCATTCGCCAGACCTTCGGTTCGGAAGACGTTAAGCAGGGCGTATCCGTTGAGGTCGAAGATGGCACCGCTTCTGTTGAGGTGGCCATCACCGCTGAATACGGCGTTGCCATTCACGAGCTGGCCGACGCTATCCGTCGTAACGTCATCTCCGCTGTTGAGCGCATGACTGGCCTGAACGTCTCCGGCGTTGACGTCAACGTTCACGACGTCAAGCTGCCTGGCGACGAGGAAGAAGAAGACGAAGACGAGCAGACCGCTATCTCGTCTGGCCAGGATCGCTAAACATGGCCGCAACTCAAGCACCCCAGCTTGAGGTGGCGGATGCGCGATCCATCGCATCCAACGTTAAAGATGTTCACGGGGTAGCCGGGCTCCATGCCGGTCGTTTCGGCGAGGTTGCCTTGCTCTACCCTGGCGAACGCATTTCTGGCCTACGCCGAGTACCTGGTGCAGGTGAATTACACATCGAAATTCACATCACCGCTGATTATGCAGCGGGCGTGAATTTGCACGATCTCGCATCTGATATCCGCGATGTTGCTCAGACAGCCTGCTCCATCGAACTAGGCCGCGTGGACGTGATCTTTTCTGATGCCACCGATAGCTCCACATCTACCCAGTAGTAAGACTTTTGAGGACGGGTCCTATGAACAACATGAGTTACACATTGATTGGCGCACTGGTCGGCATTGGTATTTTGCTGCTGATCTACATCACCGGATGGTATTCCCTCTGGGCGATTCCGTTTGCACTTATCGGCGCTGCCATTGGCGCACATTTCGATGGCCGTATTGATCTGACGAATATTTTCTCTTCAGGCAAAGGTCAGGGCTAATGGAAAAGCAGGATAAACCTGCGGCCAACACGGAATCACTTGCGAGCACTGAATCCAGCCAGAACGAAGTTGCTAAAAACTCCTCGCAGACTGCAGGCACCACTAGTTACAAGACCCGCGTTGCAGAACACGTCGTCGAACGTGCGATCTACCGGGTTCCAGGAACCACCGACGTAGACGGTGGGTTGCTTTCGCGCAACTACCCTCGTTTCGATGTCCGGTTGGATCAAGAAGCGCAAAAAGCTTCTGTCGACGTCGTCATTGCCGTTGTCTGGCCTTCGCCCGCGGTTCGTGTTGCGGCCGAAGTCCGTAAGGCCGTCGCTGAAGCTTTAGACGTTTACATGGGTTACGAAGCTACGCGCGTCAACGTCACCATTGGTGAAGCGGTGCCTTCGAAGCAACGCATTAGCCGTGTTGATGTACAGGCACGCAGCAGTTTCACGCCTCGGCAGATTTCCGTTGGTGAGATTGAAGTTAGCCAACCTCAGGTCGAAGCCAAAACGGAAATACTGCGCGAAATCGTAGTTGCGAAGTCTGCACCGCTGCGTGATGTCTCGGTTGCGGATGAAGTTCCACTACGCGAGATCATCACGAATCCTCGAATTGAGGAACTCACCGAGGTGAAATCACGCAATCTTGCCGTCCAGCGCCCAGTTGAGGCTCCATGGCCAAAGCCACTCGGCGTTATCTCTGTTGCTGAACCGTCAGACCCGGTATCCGTTGAGGTTCCGGCAGCAAAGCCTCTTCGTGAAATCACGGTCAATGAATTGCCGCTTTCGCGCAAGGTGAAAGCCCCCAAACCTATGCGGCCGTTTTCACCAAGTGTGCCGTCACAGCGCAAGCTCAAGAAGGTCTACGTTCCTAAACAGCAACCGCTGCGGGAAGTCGGCGTCGTCGAACCTGTGGCATTACGCGAAGTCAGCATTGGTGAATTGCCCGTGGTTCCAGTAGAAGCGCCACAGCAGCAACCACTGCGCGACGTTGTGGTTCCAGAACCACAGGAGCTTGTCGACGTCAACACGCGCTCGTTTGCATCACGCCCTGTGGAGCTACCTCCAGAACGAAAATTGCGTAAGGTTCAAGCAAAAAAACCTCGCGTTCATTCTGCACAGGCTCCAAAGCCTCGTAAGCTCCGCGAAGTTGATATTCGTCGCAAGAAACTCCGCGAAGTTGATGTTCGTCGCAAGAAGCTCCGGAAGGTGCAAGCACCGAAGCCGTTGCCGTTGCGTGACATCGAGGTCGCCAATGCTGGTCGTCCAAGCAGCCCAGTGGTGCCGAAGCAACGGAAACTGCGTAAAGTTCGCACTCCAATGAAGCAGCAATTGCGTAAGCCTTATGCGCCAATGGATCATCCGTTCCGCAAGGTGACTGTCCCACGACAGCAGCCCTTGCGCGAAATTTACCGCAAGGATACGCGTCAGGTGATCCAAGAGATGAGAGGTGGTTCACGTGGCTAAGAGTCAGGAATTCCACGGTCAGGAACCAAAAGCATCGCCAATAGCACGTGCGCTGGCTGTTATTCTTGGGCTATTGTTGCTGGCTGTTGCCGGAGTCGTAATTCGCGAACTCGCAGTAGTCATGCCAAACAGTGACCAGCAGAGCTGGATCACCCCAATTACGGAATTTTTCGGCCAGGATGAATTGCCCGAGTGGATTGTCTGGGCTGGCGTCGCTGCTATCGTTCTCGGCGTAGTCCTGCTTATCGTGACCTTTAAGCCTCGTGCTCGCACGCACCGTGCGGTCAAAAGCGATGCGCCCACCTGGTTGCGTCCGGTCGATATCGCTCGTATTAGTTCTGCTACCGCGCAGCAACTACCAGGGGCACGCTCAGCTCATTCCAAATTCTCCGGCAAGAAGCTCAAGGTGGTAGTCGAAGGTGACGCCGACGATGCATCTCTGCCGGAGCGTGTAGAAAAAGCATTGGCGACGAAGCTGTCATACCTGCATGACCTACCGAAGATCGAGGTTCAGGTCGAAAACGGGAATTCTCAGGAGGGCCTATCATGAGCAAACTAACGGCTTTCATCGACCGGTTCATCTTTTTCTTGCTTTCGGTGGGGCTTATCGTTTTCGGCCTGTGGCCCGTGCTCGTGCATTTCGATGTACAGTTCGCGAAAGATCTTGCACTTTGGCGCGACCCGCAAGCATGGCAAGCGCTTCCAGAACAGGATTGGTATGAATACTTGCTCTGGGGTGTGCTAGCCGGAACGATCATCATCGGCTTGTGGTTGATCGTCATCAACCTCCGCCGTAGAACGTTTTCGCGCGTAGATTCCAGCGCTTCTGATACAACAGGCAATATCACCATGCACGTTGCTCACATCGCACAGGCTGTAACGGCGCAACTAGAAAAGGATACGGATATTACGTCTGCCAAACACAAGGTATCCATAGACCGACAACGCCCGACAATCGAGTTCACTATCAATGCCCGCCCTGAGGCTGACCTAGCGAAGCTCAACGACATGATCGAATCAAGCGAAACTGATCTACGCGATGCCATTGAAGACGTCGATATCGATACCGTATACCTCCTTCACATGAATAAGGTAGAGCCAGCTATCTAAATTCGTCGTTGCAATCTGGTCGCCCAGGCCAGGAGCATCAGATCGTCACGCTGCATCAAGAATTTCCACACCGCGTATTGGGATAACACCCGATGCGCGGTTTTTTGGTCTAAACACCTGCTCATTCGCTGACTAGATTACGCAAAACATTCGCCAACGCTAATGCAAACGCATCGCCGAGCACGCTATGAATCATGACTACCAACGGGGCTGATGTTAGATACGCGCTGGCAACGGGTACGAAAGCGAACGACACGATTTACCTTGCAGCGGGAGCGACTGAATACACCGATGCTTTAGTTTCTTTCGCCTGGATCATGGCTGGGGCATTGCTGGCACCTCTGGTTGCATACGTATTCAGAAATCGGATACCGGCGGTAGCGCTGCTATTGGTATTCGGAATGCTGATAGGACCGTCGGTGCTCAATTTGGCTGCAGAAGAAGAAGGCATCGGCATGCTCAAAGAACTAGGCGTCGGCGCCCTGTTTCTGTTAGCCGGCTTCGAAATTAATCTCCAATCATTGCGCTCAAAGCAAGCTAAGACCGCGCTATCAACTTGGCTGATATGTGCCCTGGCCTGTGGCATCGGTGCATACGTCTTGTTAGGAACAATTCCTGCGGCCATCGTCGTTGCCTTAGCCCTCACTTCAACCGCTCTCGGCACACTTACACCTATGCTTAAGCAAGACAAAGTATTAGGTACGAGAGTCGGTGACGCTGTAATGATCCACGGCGCCATCGGAGAGATCGCGCCCATTACCGCGATGGCCTTGTTGTTGGGTACGCACGGAACCTGGACGACGTTACTCGTTATGGTGGCTTTTATCGCTGTAGCCTTCTTGGTTGCCATTGCGCCTTCGGCAATCGCGCACGCTATACCTGGAATCGGCAGAGCATTTGTCTCTGGCGCGGGATCAACCAATCAGACTATTCTCCGTCTCATCGTCCTCATATTGGCAACGCTGATGGCAATCGCTGCGGTGTTCGAACTTGATATCGTGCTCGGCGCATTCGCAGCAGGCATCATCCTCAACCGAATGATTCCAGACAAATTCCATGAGCCTCTAGAGCATCGCTTAGATGTTGCATTCTATTCAATGCTGATACCGCTCTTCTTCGTAGTCTCCGGTATGTCGATAAACTGGGACACTATCGTCAACAATCCGGGTAAGGTACTGGGAATACCGGCATTAATCCTTTTGACACGAGGACTACCGGTATTCCTCCGTGAGAACGTCAACAATACCGGCTCCGATATTAAGTCTTTCCGTGAGCGTTTACAGGTAGGTTTTTATTCCGCAACAGGTCTGCCAATAATCGTTGCAGTCACATCGTTAGCTGTTGATTCCGAGCTGATGAAGCAAGAAACCGCTTCAATTTTTGTCGCGGGTGGAGCACTGACCGTGGCAATTTTCCCGATTTTGGCAAATATTGTTGCAGGCAAGCGGAGCTAAGTAGAAAGAACCTTCATTCGAAAGCCTGGCACTGTTCACTCCAGCCCTGGCGAATCCCCGACGGCCACTAGAGCAACGATGGCGCATCGTGTGCTCACCCAACTCCGGGACTAATACGAAAACGCATGCAAAAAGCCGCCACCGAATAATCGGTGACGGCTAAGAACTGTCAGCTAGCCGACGCGCCCGAGAGCACGCCAGACTAGGGCGTCAAAGACTCGAATTAGTCGAGGATCTTGTTGACGACGCCGGCGCCAACGGTACGGGAGCCTTCGCGGATAGCGAAACGCAGGCCCTCGTCCATAGCGACTGGCTGGATCAGTTCAACGGACATGTCGACGTTGTCGCCAGGCATGACCATCTCGGTGCCCTCAGGCAGGGAAACAACACCGGTAACGTCGGTGGTGCGGAAGTAGAACTGAGGACGGTAGTTGTCGAAGAACGGGGTGTGGCGGCCGCCCTCGTCCTTGGACAGGACGTAAACGGAGCCTTCGAACTTCTTGTGGGTGGAGTATGCACCTGGTGCAACGATGACCTGGCCACGCTCGACGTCTTCGCGCTTGGTACCGCGAAGCAGCAGACCAGCGTTGTCGCCAGCCTCGGTGTAGTCCAGCATCTTGCGGAACATTTCGATACCGGTGATGGTGGTCTTCTGAGACTTTTCCTTGATGCCGATGATCTCGACTTCTTCGTTAACCTTCAGGGAGCCACGCTCAACACGGCCGGTAACAACGGTACCGCGACCGGTAATGGTGAAGATGTCCTCGATAGGCATCAGGAATGGCTTGTCGGTTGCACGATCTGGATCTGGGATCGACTCGTCGCAAGCGTCCATCAAGTCAACGATAGCGTTGACCCACTTCTCTTCGCCTTCGAGGGCGCCGACAGCGGAGATGTGAACGATTGGAGCGTCTTCGTCGAATTCCTGGTCAGCCAGCAACTCGCGGATTTCCATCTCAACGAGCTCGAGGATTTCCTCGTCGTCAACCATGTCGCACTTGTTCAGTGCAACCAGGATGTATGGAACGCCAACCTGGCGAGCCAGCAGAACGTGCTCGCGGGTCTGTGGCATTGGGCCGTCGGTAGCTGCAACAACCAAGATAGCGCCGTCCATCTGAGCGGCACCGGTGATCATGTTCTTGATGTAGTCAGCGTGACCTGGGGCGTCCACGTGCGCGTAGTGGCGCTTAGGAGTGGAGTACTCCACGTGGGAGATGTTGATGGTAATACCGCGCTCCTTCTCCTCAGGAGCCTTGTCG
>NZ_JAPJNQ010000049.1 GCF_030826625.1 Corynebacterium sp.
GGAGAGAAATAGCGCACGTTTTCTTCGAACAGATCGAACGCACTGGTTATCCATCGCTCACCGAACCACACACGAGGGCGCACACCTTGCGTCACCAATTCTGGGGTTCGGGTATCGATGGATTGCTGGAAGACAGGAACGCGGGACTCATGCCAGAGTTTGTGCCCGGCGAAAAGCGGGGAATTCGCGCTCAGCGCGGTTTGCACACCCGCGATGGCTTGCGAGGCATTCCACGCGGCCGCGAAATGGTTCGGGGAAACCTGCAGGTGTAGCTGGATCGATGTGCACGTGGATTCCGGTGCGATATCTTCAAAACCGTGCTGGTATTTTTCCTGGCCTTCCAGTTCAATATGGACGAGCTCGCCACGTGATTCCAACACAGAATTCGATAGCGCCTTGTAGCGGTTCTCGGAGGTCATCCAGGCTGGATCCTCTAGAAACTCCGTGGTCACGCTGGGTAGGGTGCCGATCATCGCGACTTCCGCATCAGCTTCGTTCGCAGCCACGCGCACGGTGTCTAGGCGATCGTTCAGCCCGTCTTCCAGTTTTTGCAAGCCGGTGCCAGAAATCGATAGTGGAGGGTGGTTCATCTCCACGTTATAGGCGCCGATTTCCGACTGGTATTCGTCGTCAAGCGCAGCCAATACGTCGCCGTTGCATGTCTTGGGCTGCATATTCTTGTCGACGAGATTGAGCTCTAGCTCTAGCCCGATGGTGCCCTGATCGATGAATTCGGCCTGTTGCAAATGGCGGTCGAAGACCTCGAGATCGTCGATCAAACGTTGGCGGTAGCGCGTGCGCTGGCGCGGCGTATAAGACTCGGTACTGACTGCATCACCCATGCTGGCCAAGTATAGACCTGCGTGCGCTGGGGATTCCGACTTTTATGCAGTGCCAGGACGGGCGGAGTGGGGGGCGAGGTGGAATGGGACGACTTTATACTTCTTTATACTTTCGGCCAATTTATAAATAAGTATAAAGTGGGGGCATGCAGGAAAGTCCATATACCCCAAGTTCGATTGCTCGTGATCTTGTTGGGCGCGAGCACCAGCTTCGCCGTGCTCAGCTGATGTTGACATCTGTCAGTACCAATAAACTTGCAGGACAACTGCAGATTTACGTTGGCCCTCGCGGGGTCGGGAAAACATCTTTACTGCGATCAATTCAATCGGCAGCCCAGAGCCAAAGCTTTGAAACTGTGTGGGTAACAGCAGGCGACGGTGTCGTAATTGACGAATTGGTGTCAGGTATTGAAAAGGTCTTGAACAATCATGTGCGACAAGTTAGTACTGCGTTGTGGGACATGATTAAAAACATCAAAGTCAGCATTGCCGGAGTAAACGTCTCTGGTCCTGGCTCGGGTGAGCCTAAAACTGCACATACGGAGCCGTCTTCGCATTCGCTTGGTAGGCAATTGCAGGAGATTCTCGTAGCTGTGGGTAAGGACTTACAAGGAGCTGAGAAAAGTGCCGGACTTGGCATTTTCGTCGACGAGATTCAGCTTGCCGACGGCCCGAGCATCCGTGCATTAGCTTATACCTGGCAACATCTACAATCAGAAGGTTCGGAATTGCCGCTGTTTTGTTTAATGTCTGGTCTGAGCCACAGCCAAGATGTGATCACTGAATATGCGAGCTTTGGAGAACGGTTTAATTATATTAATCTCTCCAACTTGGATGAGGCTAGCTCGGCGGAAGCTCTGCGTCGGCCCGCTGAGAAAATGGGGGTGAAATGGGCGCCATCGGCATTGTTGGATGCTGTTAATAGTGTCGCTGGCTACCCATATTTTTTGCAATTAATTGGGGAGTGTTCGTGGGAAGCTGCCGGCCTTCCAGAACCAGGTGGAGTGATTTCTCCTGAGGTGTTAGTGCAGGCAAAATCTATCTTCCACAATCGATTGCAGCAGTTTTATCGATCACGCTGGATGAAAGCCAGTGAGTCCGAGCAGGAGATCATGGCCGCTATGGCGCAGTGTGGGGATGAGCCGGTGAGGCGAGGGAGTATTGCCCAAGAACTTGGGAAACCATCGTCGGCGCTAAGCATGCAGCGTCAGAGTTTGATGGATAAAGGCTTAGTAGAAAGTACAGGATGGGGCATGATGTCTTTTACGGCGCCTGGTTTTGGGGACTATATCCGCAAGTTGATCGGCGCCGATGAATAAAAGCTGCCCAAAGTAGGTTAACAGTTGCTATACCCGCATCCCGGCAACATAAGTGGCCTGCGCTAGGTGCGCGATGGCGTCGTCAAGCGCCAGGGCAGCCCGGCACTAAGGCCGGGTAGCGCGGTGAGCACGTCTTTCGGGCGGGCTGCGAAGTCAAGAAGTACGTCGATTCCGTTCATGCGCCCCATCGTAGTTCTCGCTAGTTATCGTGGCGGAACCTCTTGGCCACGCATGCGGCGTAATGATTAAGCACTGTGGTGTGCGGAACTGAACTAACGGCAAACGAAGATTAGGATATGAAGCATGAAGATGATCCGCAAAATTCTCGACGACGTGACGAAGATTCACACGTTGCAAACTCCGCGGGTGGAGCAGGCAGCTCGCGAGATGCACTTGAGGTCAGCGACCAGAACTCAGCGCGCCTTCGGCCGAGTCGGGGGACGGATCAATTACCAGATGAGCAGGTACTCACAGGAACTGGAAGATTCGCGGCGGTAGCTTTCCACACCAGCAGACATACCGGAATCACCCCTATGCCAGCAATCCCGTAGCAAAGGCAATGCCGACGATGATCATCGAGAACACCCAGGCGATCGGGAAGGCCAGCTTCAGGTAGCGGCCCATCTGCGCGTTCGCCAGGCCGAGCGCCAACCACAGTGCAGGGGAGAATGGCGAAACGAAGGTGCCAATCACGTTGCCCAAAATCAGCGCGCTGGCGGCACCTAAGCCGGAGATGTCGTAGGCGGCGACGGTTTCCTGCACGATTGGCAGAACAGAGAAATAATAAGCGTCGGTCGACGTCAGCAAGTCCAACGGCACACCCAGCATGCCGACGGCTACGTGCAGGTACGGCCCGGCAGCTTCCGGCAGCACACTGATCAGTGACAGTGCAATCGCTTCCAACATGCCGGTTTCGTTCAGCACACCCAGGAACATTGCGGCCGCGATAATGATTCCGGCCATCGACAGCGCGTTTGGTGCATGGCGTTTCAGCGCATTGGCCTGCTCGCTCTGCGAAGTGAAATTGATGATGAGCGCCAGCGTCGCGGCGATCAAGAAGGTGGGCGCCGGTGGTAACAGCCCAGCGAGCAACACCACCAGTGCAGCCAGCACGACGACCACATTTAATACTGTCGGTACGGTGCCGGAGCGGAATTGGTAGCCCTGCTTTTCTTGCTCTTCGCGCTGTTTTTGTTCGAAATCGTCGGCAATAGCATTCACGTCGACGTCGTCAGTGGCGGGCAACTTACCGGCAGCCTGCAGCGCAGCAATCCGTCGCTTTTCGCGCACACCCAGCGCAAAGGCGACCAGAATGACGAAAACCAGCGCCAGGCCTTGCATCGGGATCAGATGCATCCATACGGTGTTGGTGTCCTGCGAAATCACCGCACCCGCGCGACCCAACGGGCCACCCCAGGGCACCATGTTCATCACCGACGCCGCCAGTGCGACGATCGTCAGCAGCACATACCGCGACATGTGCAACGCCTGGTACAGCGGCAGCAGCGCAGGAATCGTTAACAGGAACGTCGTCGAACCAGAACCATCCAGGTGCGCGACCACACCAATCAGGCCCGTGCCGACGGCGACAGCCACCACGTTTCCGCGTGTGGTTTTGATCAGCGTGCGGATGATCGGAGTGAACAGCCCGACGTCTTGCAGGATGCCGAAGAAGATGATCGCGAAGATGAACATCACGACGACCTTCATCACCGAGCTCAGGCCCTCTTCGAAAAACGTCGCGAGATCTTCCAAGCCATAGCCGGTGATGAATGCGCCGATGACCGGCACTAGTGTCATAGGAATCAGAGGGTGTGTTTTACCGCGGATCAAAATGCCGACGGTGGTACCCACAATGAGCAGACCCATCAGGGTTAAACCGAGTTCTGTTTGCATACGCAACAGATTAGCGGGGCTGAAGTTCACATCACATTTCACGGACAGGAAAGATTCATGTCAGCTGCGCAAGACTAAAATCGATAGTGAATTCGTATCTATTGCAGTGCATGTGATGCTTTAGCAGAATGAAGGCAACATGACCGGTTCCGCTGCCCACTTTGATGTGGGAGTCCAGGGCCGGTCTTTGTCATAGGCAGGAGCTAGGGGTGGAGCGGGCCTGCCCCCGACGTGTCCACTTTCCGGGGGCAGGCCTAGAGCTGGGTCGATGCCGTCGTTGGCGTTGGATCAGTTTGGTGTGACGGGATAGACCACGAGATCGTCGTCGCACCGGAGTAGTCTGGCGCTATGACTCAACGGCAAAAACTCACTTTCGACGGTCACCGTGGCAACGAATTGGCGGCGCGGCTGGATAGCCCCGCCAACCCGCGCGCTTATGCCGTGCTGGCGCACTGTTTTACCTGCTCGAAGGATTCCCCGGCTACCTCACGCATTGCCAAACAGCTGGTCAAAGATGGCATTGCGGTGTTGCGGATTGATTTCGAGGGTCTGGGGCATTCCGAAGGCAATTTCGAGGATTCTACGTTCTCGGGCGACGCCCAGGACATCGTTGCCGCCGCCGAGTGGTTGGAGGAAAACTACCAGGCCCCGCAGTTGCTGATTGGTCATTCGCTCGGTGGTGCGGCGGTGTTGGCTGCCGCAGCTGATATTGATTCGTTGCGTGCGGTGGTCACCATCGCCGCGCCATACGATCCGGAGCACGTCACCGGGCTGTTTGCGGGCGCGCTTGATGAGATCGCCGAGGATGGTTCGGCCTCGGTAAAGATCGGCGGCAAGACGGTGTGCGTGGGGCAGGGGCTTGTCGACGACCTGCGCGGGTTCAACCAAAAAGAACGCATCGCCGCGATCGATGTGCCGTTGCTGATCATGCATTCGAATGCGGATGAGTTGGTGGATATTCACAATGCGCAGGGGATTTATCGCGCGGCACGCACCGTGAAGTCGTTCATCATGCTCGATGGTGTGGACCACTTGCTGCACCGCAACAAACAGGCCCAGCATGCCGCGCAGATGTTGGTTGGCTGGGCAGCGCCATACCTGCCGGAGGTCGCCGACGTTGATGGCGACGATTGCGCTGACGAGCGATGCCGTTATACCGAAGAAGGCGTTGTTGAAGCACGATTGACTGGGGATGGTGATTTCGCCACCGAGCTTCGCGCCGGAAATCATCGTTGGATCGCAGACGAGCCGACGAGTGTGCCGGGCGCGAAAAACACTGGCCCGAACCCGTATGACATGTTGCAAGCGTCGCTGGCTACGTGCACCGCGATGACGATGGGCATGTATGCTCGCCGCAAGAAGTGGGACATGGGTGATACTAAAGTCACCGTGACCCACGAGCGCGACAAGCAAGGCGTGACGACGTTTACCCGCGTGCTGCATTTCGACCCTGCGCTGAGCGATGAGCAGCAGGAGAAGCTGACTGCAATTTCCGAGAAATGCCCAGTGCACAAGACGTTGCATGGTGAGATCCATATTGCGACGGAAACCAGCGAGTAGCCTTCAACGGCAGAGCCATATTGAAAAGCTAGCTAACCTGGCATACAGATGCGTGGCTCAAGCTAGTTACACGCACGATCACGTTTCACAAGGAGGAGATCCTCATGGCTACAAACAACGATTCCACTGCACATAACGACATCACTGCAAGCAACAACTTTGAGACCATTCAGACGGAGACCCGCGGCCGAGTAGGCATCATTACGCTGGACCGCCCGAAAGCACTGAACGCTTTGAATCAGCAGCTCATGCTCGAGATCATTTCCGCAGCACAAGCGTTCGACGGCGACGACGGCATCGGTTGCATCGTGCTCACCGGATCCGAAAAAGCCTTCGCAGCCGGCGCTGATATCAAAGAAATGGCGAACAAATCTGCCACTGACATGTACATGTCGGATTGGTTTTCCGAATGGGAGCAGCTGACGAAGGTGCGCACACCGTTGATCGCGGCCGTGAATGGTTATGCCTTGGGTGGTGGCTGCGAGCTGGCCATGATGTGCGATTTCATTATCGCCGGGGACAAGGCAAAATTCGGCCAGCCAGAAATCAACCTGGGTGTCCTGCCAGGCATGGGTGGTACGCAACGGTTGACCCGCGCCGTCGGCAAGGCGAAGGCGATGGAAATGTGCCTGACTGGCCGCATGATGGACGCAGATGAAGCAGAGCGCTCGGGTTTGGTTGCCCGCGTTGTCGAGGCAGACAAGCTTGTCGACGAAGCCGTGTCCGTTGCCGAGACCATTGCGAATAAGTCGCTGGTGGCCACAACGATGGTGACAGAAGCCGTTGATGCAGCATATGAAACCACCCTGCGTCAGGGGCTGCTGCAGGAACGGCGTTTGTTCCATTCTGCTTTTGCTTCGGAAGATCAAAAAGAAGGAATGGACGCCTTCGCCAACAAGCGCGATCCGGAGTTCAAGCACCGCTAAACCTCGTGCAATACGCATTCGGGGTGCCAGGACAGTGTCGGGACATGAGCATCGCCGCTTACCGAAGGGCCTTTCGGCCTTTACACTGGTGAGCATGACAAACCATGAACCACTGACATCTTTCGAAAAAATCGCTGACTGGCCAGTTGAAAATGTGGCTGCCGCGCTGATTCGGGACGGCGAACTCGCCCACACCCTGGGCGACGACGAGCACGTTTTCGCAGTGGCCTCCGTAACTAAACCGGTGGCCGCGTATGGCTTTGCCATGGCCGTTGAAGAAGGCGTGTTTGCCTGGGATACGCCAGTTGGTCCTGAGGGTTCGACCGTGCGGCACTTGCTCGCACATGCCAGTGGGATCGGGAAAGATGCAGAAAACCCGGACCGCGCCCCGGAGGACCGTCGCATTTATTCGTCGGCGGGCTTCGAGGTGCTGCAGGAAAAGCTCGAGGACGAGGCCGGCATGGATTTTGCCGAATACCTTAAGTTAGGGCTGTTCGAACCGTTAGGTATGAACAACACTGTGTTGAAAGGTTCGTCTGGTTACGCGTTGGAGACCACCGCGGCTGACTTGGCCCGATTTGCCCTGGAAGTGCTGGAGCCGAGTTTGCTGGACCCGTCGACGGTAAAAGAGATGCTGACGCCGCAGTTTGCGGATTTGCGTGGAATTGTTCCCGGCTATGGCATGCAGAAACCATGTTTGTGGGGGCTGGGCTTTGAAATTCATGGCACGAAGGATCCGCACTGGATGGGCTCGACCTTGCCAGACAATGCCGTCGGGCATTTTGGCATGTATGGCTCTTATATGTGGTTGCTGCCAGACGAAAAAATCGCGTTGCTCGCTCTCACCGATAAAGACTTTGGCGAGTGGGCCAAGCCGTTGTGGGCGGAAACGAACGACGCGATCTGGAAAGAACTTACTGCTTAAGCCTGGTTCTGGAAAAACTCCCAGGACAGCAGGTTTGCCGAGGGGACGGCCTTGAACCAGGTGTGTCCGTTGTTCACCTGCGGGCTGACGATGGTGGCGAATTCGGTGCTGGCCTGGCAGTTGCTTCCGGAGACGGTGTGCGCACCGACGATCCAGTTGTTGGTGTTTCCACCTGGCGCGCAGCCGTTGCGGGTGGCGAATTCATCGAAAACTTGGCGCGCGGCCTTGTAGTGCCCGCCGTGGTCGTTGGCGCCACCGTTGATGTTGATGACGTGATCGTCTTTGTGGTGCATGATCAGCGTTGGCACGGCGGCGTCGGGTACGCAGTTAGAGACTGTCGCGTCGTAGTAGGCACCGGCAGAGCTAGCCACTCCGTCGACAAGATCCGGTGCGTGGCAGGCTAGGCTCAGTGCCGCGCCGCCGCCGTTGGATAGGCCGGTGGCGTAAATACGGTTAGTGTCCACGTTGTACTGTGCTGCCAAATCGGCGACGAGCGCGCGGGCGAATGCGACGTCATCGTCAATGGTTTGGCTTGCATATTTTGGCCCGGCCCAGGCCGGCTTATTCTTCAGCTTGTCGACGACGCCCTGCGGGTAGGCCACGATTGCGTCATTGCCCACGGCTTTGTTGAGGTAGGAGCGGCCGCGGAATGAGTCCGCAGTATCCCAGGCGCCGGAATAGCCCAGAACCACGGGGTAGGCCCGGTTCGGGTCGTAGTTTGCTGGGACGTCGACGATGAAATCACGCGAAATTCCGTTGACGTCAATGGTGCGCGTCGCGGTGGGGGTGCCTGCGATGGCCGACGACAGTGCGGCCATTGGGTCTGCAGTCGATTGTGCGTGGCTAGCAGGTGCCGAAATGGCCAGCAGCCCGCCGAGGGTGCCAGCAGTGACAGCGGCGCCGAGAGCGCGGAAGGATGATTTCATGAAACCGTAGCCTACGTTATGTTCTGATCAGATACCAGCCCGAAAATTCCCTGAAGTTCACTACCCACGTAAGGTGTGAATGTTAACTAGTGGGATTACAGTGATGTAAGTTTCTGAACTGCGCCGATGGAAAAACCTTCAAGCAGCACTTCAGAAAACGGGGGGTTCAATGGCGGCTTGAGGGTTGCTGGTGTGACTGGTGGGGTAGTTGAATCATTTGTGGCGCAAGCGAGGGTGGGCACGTTGGGGAAGACGATGCTCGCTTAGTGAGCGGCTGGTGCGCGCTGGCGTAGGGTGCTCGCTGCGATGGGGAAGTCGCGGTCGAGTGCCCTATTGCCACAGGCGCGCAGCCGTCAAGGTAGCGCCTTAAGGTGCTCTTTGGGGCCGAACCGACAGTGCTGGCTCGCTAGGTTTGCTCGCGAGCCCCGAAAACTTATTTTGTTAGTTTTGCTTTTTCGCCGTGCTCGTCAATATAGGCAATGACATCGGAGACGGTGTTCCAGTTCTGCACGATGTTTTCGTCGAGCCGCACTTTGAATTCGTCTTCAATCTTGACGACAAGCTCGATCATCGACAAAGAATCAATCGCGAGGTCACGCAGCTTGGCGTCACGGGTGATGTCATCAGTGTCTGCCGCGCTGGCTTCATCGAGCAGGGGAACCAGGCGGGTAAAGGTGTCGAGCTTATCGGCGAGATCCATGCTGCCAGTCTAGGTCATATATGGCGCTGAATGGTTTGGGGAGTGCGAACCTGTATATCGGGACTTGGTCACATTTCAGCTGTTGGGGGCCTTAAAAATCGCGTAGGTATTATATAGTAAAACGATATTAAAACCGTCAATAATTATTGAGGGATACAAAAAGTCGACGCACGATAACATTTTGCAAAGCACCGGGGTATGCCCTCGAATGTAGATAATATCGCTCGCGCTGTGTCCCCTGAGGTAGGTATGCCTGCCCGGGGTTAATTCGCGTGCGATGATTTCTATTTAAAGTGATGCGTAATTAATGCGGCGAATAATTAGCCACCGATGAGGAATAGAAAGAGTCCATGACGTTGAGCCGCATAGCGCAAAGAGGCATTATTGCTGCCCTTATCCTGATGTTGATTTCGGGGGTTATTCCCTCGTTAGCACAGTCCGATGAGCCAGGAATGCATAATCCGACTGCATCTGCACAAATATCCCCGCAAGAATTAGTGGCTATTACCGATGTCAGCGTAACCGGATCCAAGGACGAAAATGTTGCTATGACCTTGGCGGCGCTGGCACCAACTAGAATGGGCCGTGTACAGATTACAGCGGAGTCAGGTTTTGGTGTGTCCGATGCACCGTTGGTAAATAGCTTGACGATTGCCGGCGTTGTTTACCCTGTGGATCGGGTGCAGGCAACGGTTGATCGGCTCACAATTGAAGCAGATGCCGAAATTGATCTGCAGCCGGGCACGGAAATTCTTGTTCAGTGGTCGAAGGGGGAAGAGGTTCTTCCGCCTGTAGAATCTTACCGCGCCGTGATGGAAGAAGTGCCGGGCTCGGATTCCGAAGCTCTGTCTGCTGGTGATGGGGCGCCTGTGCAAGAAGATGGCGCTGGGCGTGTGGACCTGCGGTCTCGTGCGGCAGTCTTGGATCCCAGTGCATTGGACAGGGCTGCTGTAGCTCAGGGAGATCCTTTTTCGCGTGCACAATATGATGAAATTCCGGTGCTAGATAAAAGAGAACGACATAATAAGTGTGAGAAATCAAGAAATACCTTGAAAGTTAAAAGATGGTGGGAACCCGGAACACACGAAGCTGTTGACCTTATCGAGGTCAAGCTGCCAGCTGGCGGGAATGTGGATCTTAATTCGTCTCCTGTCGAGCTTTATTTTGGGTCTGACCCGAGATGGGGATGGGGGCGAATTAAGCTGCAAAAAGATGTGGATTATTCAGTTTGGCGCCATAATAATTCCGTCTATTTTGAGTTAACTCGTACTCATATGCGTGCGCCAAGCACGCAAGAATCTTACGACGTAGAAGTCGAGTTGCCGTATACTGGTCGCGGTCGAGTGAACTGTAGTATTCAGCTCTACCGGAAGCAGTCCTCGTCACCTGAAGACCCGGCACAATTTAATCCGACGAGCCCAGTCAATTTTGACTTGCTGGATTATCCGCGCACTGCAGACACCTGTACAAAATCAGGCGAAGTGGTCACTGCTACTTCCAAATGGGGAAATGATTTAAAGGTACTACGGCAGGGCGGTACAGAGGTCGTAGAGGTAAAAATTCAAGGGAGTCAACATCTAGCTAGCCGGGTAAAAGTTACTGACCCGCGTATGCTACTGCGTTTTGGATCCGATAAGGGTGGCTGGAAAACGTTGAGCAAGGACAACGATTATTCTGTTTCTGTCAGCGGCAACAGCGTGTATTTTTCATTGACAAACATCCAAAATCATGCCAATCGCAATGATTATCATGTTCAGGCGCAGATTCCCTTATTAGGTTCATTTGATGGCTGCAATATTGATTTATGGAGGGAAGGCCCGGAGTGGTTCGACCGAACCTGGCCAAAGATTAATCTCGAAGCTGCAGAAACCCAGAGAGGAGACCTAGCTTGGCTTCCTGAAACAGCAGAGAATCCTGCGTTGCCGCAGCGTTGTGGTGTCAACGTTGCTCTTGTTTTTGACACCTCTGATTCCTTACTCCAGCATCCGCAAGGGCCCAAGGCCAGCCGTGCCGCAGGTCTCAGCATTATTAATGCCTTGGAGGGTACAGGTAGCCACATGGCTATCTACAATTTCGCTTCACCAGCTAGGCGTGTGAAGGATATACATGCAGATAAACAAAGCTTGAATGATGAAGAAGGTGTGAAGAAACTTCGTACTGCTCTGGATGGGTTTAATACGACGTTCAAGCGAAGTGAACACGGCGGTACAAACTATCAAGCAGGGTTAAAGCAGGTGCCGAATGGTGAGTTCGATGTTGTTTACTTCATCACCGATGGGCTTCCTACTACTAACAATACTGATTACCCTGGTGAAGGCTTCGACAACGGAAACCAGATTAATAAGAGCGATCTTTCATTAGCTGTAGAAGCAGCAAATGAGCTCAAGGCTCATGGGGCTCGCATTGAAACTGTCATGGTGGGTATTGAACCGATCACCGAGCACATCCTCAACGATGGATTCTTCAATCTGAACCGTGTTGCTGGGAAACCCGAGAAGTGGCAAAAATATCGTGATTATGGTTATCCGAGTTATGTCGACCCGCAGAAAGGAAAGGACCAGAACATTCCTTCTGATTCTGTACGTGACATGATCGAGATCGGTGGCCAGATCATGATGGCGGATAAGCCTGATCTTGGTAGGCGGCATTTCGAGATTACAAACCAGCCGAAGATATGGCGTGCTGGCATCCGTAAGACCGAAAGTATTGCCGCGGATATTTCCAGCCCGGACGCTGTCACGTTGGTTGATAAGTTCAGCAAACTGGAAGATAGCCTGAGAGAGCTTGTACTGAAGAATTGTTTTGGTTCGATTAACGTCACGAAGTTGATCCGGGGCGAAAACAAGCAGGTTTCCCCAGGACAAGATTGGATGTTTGAGACTTCGACCGTAGACGGGAAGAACCGCATTGTTAACAGCACGGACGGGAAAGTACTTGCGAATCAAGTAACCGATACAACCAACGATCAAGGTAATTTTGGGCGGAAGCTCAATCAGAAGAATCAAACGTTACAGACGGCTCAGCGGGTAAAGGTCGTGGAACAGCAGCAACCAGGTTTCGTGTTGAAGCCTTACGCAGAGAACAAAAACGCTACGTGTACCGCTACGGTTTTTGATGGAAAAAATAATAAGTGGAAAACCGAAGATGCTCCAGTAGAAAACGTTGATGACGCGGCGAAGCCAGGTTTTACAGTTGCCGTGCCAGCTAGCGCTATCGTGAACTGTAGCGTCGTCAATGCCCGAGTAGCAAAGCTCTCGTTGACTGTGAAGAAAGTCAGTTTCGGAGATGATGCAAAGCCGTTGGATGGCTCCAAGTTTGAGCTGTATAAGGTCTCAGGATCCGAGCGTTCACTGGTTAGCAAACTGGAGGGCGGGAACATGGACATCAAGGATCTTGAATTAGGCAAGCGGTATGAACTTGTCGAGACCCAGGCTCCAAGCGGCTACCAACTGTTATCTCGGCCGATCACTTTCGATCTAGTCGGAACTGGAACCGGTGTGCAGCAATTGCAATTAGTCGGCGGAGCTGCACAATATCCGGAAGTGACCGTCACCCAAGGAACTGAGGCGAATCAACTAACCATGCAGGTCGCTAACATCGCTAAACCTGTACTCCCACGAACTGGAGGGCCGGGGCTTTATGGGGCGTTGGCAATTGGAGCTGCGGTGCTACTGGTCGGCATCATGCTTACGCGGCGCGCAAAAGGATAAAACAGCAATCATTTTGAGCTGAGCCAGACAGTAGGGCACTATGCTATCGATCCATTGATCGTCAGCATAGGGCCCTTGCACATTGCAATTGTGGGTTGGTGCTATCGATGTCCTGGAGCCTAGCGAATATGCCAGGGAAAATAGCAGACGATTACAGACAACTTGCAGTAAGCTGCCGCTGAATTAACTGGCTGACGTGATCCTAGTCAGCCCATTACTTCAGTAAACGGTTCAGCCAATTCTCCTGCCCACTAACTCGACGAATTCTTACCGATGACCCTGAGATCGTCCCGGTGAGAATTACGCGCGGGGCATTCGGGTTTGGGTCGGTGTTGTCAATATCGAATGTTGAAGCAATATTGTTCGTCATACGGTTTTCGAATGCAACCCCCGCGGGAGCGAGAATACGTATCGTCGCCATTCTGCCCGTAATGTTGAATTCCGTAATTAGGGAGTCTGCACGCGCCTGACGGAGATCAATACGGAGAGTGCCTGCATTTACAACAAACTCCTGGCGTGCAGGGACCCGCCAATTCCCGTTTAGATCTATCGTGCCCAGGGTTGTCTTCAATGGCACCGGAGAAGACAACTTGCCAGGATCAGGCCTAACAGCAGCGCTAGCATGCTGATACGGCTGTGCAACCTGCCCCAGATAATCCCGTCGGATCGATTGCAGCACATCCATCGAATCGCTGGACCACACAATGCCCATCAAATAATCGAATTGCTTGATGTTGATGCGCCCCGTGCCGACCGCGCGGGTGAGTTCATCTTGCAGTTGTTGGCGCTGCTGCGATGAAGGGCTCGACATTATTCTCACCAATCCAATTCGTGAAGCTATCTGGGCAAAATACCTTGTTTTATATTACGGGGTGCAACGACGTTTCATGGGCAAAGACAAGACAGACTCTCGTTATAGTCCCGAGCGGGCTCATAATCCCGCGCGGATCGGGTAGTCAGGTTGAGCTCTTGGCACTTTGGCCGGAGATCTACATGACTAAACCCCGGCGAGAGGACTCTACGCGGTGAATAACGCGAAAGCCTCCAGCCGGGGGACGGCTAGCCTAGCCGACCAACCAGCCAACTAGCCAGCAAGAACTAGCTAGCTACTGCTTAGGCCTTGGTCGGATCATCCAAGTGGAACTTCTTGGCTGCCTTTTCGGCAACCTCTTCGTCCACGGTGCCTTCCTTGGCCAGGTTCAACAGGGTAGCGACGACGATGGATTCGGCGTCGATGTTGAAGTAGCGGCGTGCGGCCTCACGGGTATCGGAGAAGCCGAAGCCGTCGGCACCCAGTGCAGTGTAGGTGCCTGGCACGTATGGGCGCAGCTTCTTCTGCAGGTCGGTGCCGAAGTCGGAAACACCAACGAATGGGCCATCGAAGCCTTCCAACTGCTTGGTCACGAATGGCTTTTCTGGGTTGATCTTGCCCTGCTGCAGCGCTTCCTTGTTGCGTGCGGCAGCTTCGCGGGCCAGCTCGATCCAGGAGGTTACGGAGAATACCGACGCCTTGACGTCGAACTCTTCGGCAAGGATCTTCTGTGCGCGCAAAGCCTCAACCATGCCCACGCCAGAAGCCAGAATGTTCGCCGGAATCGAGCCGGATTCTGCCGTGTTGTAGTGGTAGATGCCGCGGTGCAGGCCTTCGACGTCCAGGTTTTCTGGCTCGGCAGGCTGATCCATTGGCTCGTTGTAGACGGTGAGGTAGTAGATGACATCCTCGCCGCCTTCTGGGCCGTACATGCGGTCGATACCGCGGTGGATCAGGTGAGCGATCTCGTAGGCGAAGGCTGGATCGTAGGTCACCACAGCTGGGTTAGTGGCAGCCAGCATTGGTGAGTGACCGTCCATGTGCTGCAGGCCTTCACCGGTCAGGGTGGTACGCCCTGCGGTGGCACCGACCAGGAAGCCGCGGGCCATTTGGTCGCCAGCGGCCCAGATGCCGTCGCCGGTGCGCTGGAAGCCGAACATCGAGTAGAAGATGTACAGCGGGATCATTGGCTCGCCGTGGGTGGCGTACGAGGTGCCAGCTGCGGTGAACGATGCCACGGAACCGGCTTCGTTGATGCCTTCGTGCAGCATCTGGCCGTCCTTGGCCTCGGTGTAGGACAGCATCAGGTTGTGGTCCACCGGCACGTAGTTCTGGCCGTGTGGGTTGTAGATCTTCAGCGTTGGGAACCAGGAGTCCATACCGAAGGTGCGGGCCTCGTCCGGGATGATCGGAACCAAGCGCTTGCCCAGTTCCTTATCGCGCATCAGCTCTTTGAAGGTACGCACCAGCGCCATGGTGGTAGCGACTTGGTTCTTGCCGGAACCCTTGCGCACGCTGCGCAGCTTGTCCAGCGGTGGCACCTCGATCGGCGAATACTTCGTGCGACGCTCCGGCAGGTAGCCACCGAGTTCTTTACGACGCTCCAGCATGTACTTGATCTCATCGGCGTCTTTGCCTGGGTGATAGTACGGCGGCAGGGCTGGATCCTTCTCCAGCTGCTCGTCGGTGAACGGGATGCCCTGCTTGTCGCGGAACAGCTTCAGATCGTCCAGGCCGATCTTCTTCATCTGGTGGGTCGCGTTGCGGCCCTCGAAGTTGTGGCCCAAGCCGTACCCCTTGATGGTCAGTGCCAGGATGGCGGTTGGGCGGCCGTCCTTCTTCTCGGTGGCGCGCTTGTATGCGGCGTAGATCTTGCGGTAGTCGTGGCCACCGCGGCGCAAAGCCCAGATTTCGTCGTCAGACATGTCTTCAACCAGCTTGGCGGTGCGCTCGTCGCGGCCGAAGAAGTGCTCACGCACGTAGGCGCCGTCGTTGGCCTTGAAGGTCTGGTAGTCGCCGTCGGCGGTGTTGTTCATGATGTTGACCAACGCGCCGTCTTTGTCAGCGGCGAAGAGCTTGTCCCATTCGCGGCCCCAGACGATCTTGATGACGTCCCAGCCGGAGCCCAGGAAGAAGGACTCGAGCTCTTGGATGATCTGGGAGTTACCGCGCACTGGGCCGTCGAGGCGCTGCAGGTTGCAGTTGACGATGAAAGTCAGGTTGTCCAGGCCGTTCAGGGCGGCGAAGTGTACCAGACCACGGGATTCGGCCTCGTCCATCTCACCGTCGCCAAGGAATGCCCAGACGTGCTGATCAGAGGTGTCTTTGATGCCGCGGTTTTCCAGGTACTTGTTAAAGCGTGCCTGGTAAATAGCGTTCATTGGGCCCAGGCCCATGGACACGGTTGGGAATTCCCAGAACCAGTCCATGCCCTTCGGGTGTGGGTAGGAAGGCAGGCCGTTGTTCGGGCCACGGGAAACTTCTTGGCGGAATCCGTCGAGGTCTTCTTCATCCAAGCGGCCTTCCAAGAAGGCGCGGGCGTACATGCCCGGCGAAGCGTGGCCCTGGAAGAAGACCTGGTCGCCACCGGATGGGTGGTCCTTGCCCTTGAAGAAGTGGTTGTAGCCGACCTCATAGAGTGGGGCAGCGCCGGCGTAGGTGGAGATGTGGCCACCGACGCCGATGCCTTCGCGCTGTGCACGGTGCACCATCACCGCGGCGTTCCAGCGCATCCAACGGCGGTAGCGCTTCTCAATTTCCTCGTCGCCAGGGAATTCTGGTTCCTGGTCGGTGGGGATGGTGTTGACGAAGTCCGTCGAAGTCAACGATGGCAGTGGCACGCGCTTGGCAGAGGCGCGCTCCAGCAAACGCAGCATCAGGTAGCGCGCACGGTCAGAGGAGGCGTTTTCCAGCAGACCGTCGAGCGAGTCCATCCATTCCCGGGTTTCTTCCGGATCCTGGTCATTCAGGTAGGAGGCGACGCCGTCCCGAATCAGTGGGTGGTTGGATTCGTCGCTGCCGAAATCCTGCGCGGGGTTTTTGTTGTTTGCAGAGTTGTCGGAATGATCCGCCATTGTTGTTCTCCTTGCACAGATGGTTGGCACCAATAAGGCGCGCTGTCACCGCCAAAACTGGGGTCTTTCCAGTGGCTCTGGAGCTACCCCGGTGTGCAGTGCGCAAGCGCGTGGGCATGTGGTTCTCTATGCTACCCGCCCCCGGCGTTAGTTGAACAGTGCAAAGTATATCTGGCGCATCAACCACGCGTATCTCACATTTTCGGTGCCAATCGTTGTAGGGTGTGGCTTAAAGCAGTTATACGGCTGTTATCGAGCTGTATTCGAGAAACATCAGGAAGGATTAACACAGTGGTAGACACTCCGGGTGGCGAGGAGCGCACCCAGGACCTTGCACAGCGCCTTGGCATCGAAAAAGGCATGGTGGTGCAGGAAGTTGGTTGGGACGAAGACTGCGATAGCAGCATTTCCGAAGCCATTGAGGACGTGATTGGCGAAGAGCTGTTGGATGCAGATACCGATGAGCTTTGCGACGTCGTCCTGCTGTGGTGGCGGGAAGAAGACGGGGACCTTGTCGACGGTTTGGTGGACTCGATCACTCCGCTTGCCGACGGCGGCTGCATCTGGTTGCTCACCCCTGGTGCGCAGAAGCCGGGCACTGTGGAACCTGGTGTGATCTCTGAATCTGCCCAGCTGGCTGGAATGGTGCAGACGAAGGCTGATCGCTTCGGTGATTGGCAGGCTTCCTGCTTGGTGGGCCGTGGCTATACCAAGTCCAAAGGCGCTGCTGTTTAAGTTTATATAACTCCATAAAATGGCCATTACGCTGGCGATTTGCCAAAGTTTATGATGATCATGTTATGGTATACTAGTACCTCGCACAGAGGGAAAGCGGCTTTAGCTCAGCTGGAAGAGCAACTGGTTTACACCCAGTAGGTCGGGGGTT
>NZ_JAPJNQ010000050.1 GCF_030826625.1 Corynebacterium sp.
ACACACTCAACCGATTCAGAAGAGAAGCACAAGCTCCCCATCAAAACCTTGATCTCGTGAAGTTATTTTCTTTGTCAGTCCCTCGCGGCGACTTGGATAAGCTTAAGCGATAACAAACTTTAACGCAAATCGATTGTTCAACGCTTTTCTTTTTGCTGGTCAATGGGCATTTTCTGACATTCGCTATTGAGTCATTAAACGCGCCATAAACGCGCTATAACCACCTCGTGTGCGCCCCTAACTAACCGCCTCGTGTGCGTCGACAAGCCCTGCCATGACAGCACCTTATTGCACTAACCACCCTGCCGTACACCTGAGTTCTCCCTGTTAACACCGCTGTCTTATCGACGCGCGTGAGGTATTCAGGCAGACTGGAGAAAGAAACTTATTTAGATCTATTAGAGAAACGGATTTAGGAGTCATGCTTGAACGCACAGTTGTGTACGTTGATACCTCTTACTTGCTCGCGAGCTTTTACAACTCGTGGGAGATCGGCGCCCGCGCGCAATTAGAAATTGATTTACCCGAGGTCGTAGCCGTCCTCGACTGCATGATCGCAAAACAATTGGGCCAGCGCGTCCATCGGCAAAATTGGTATGACGGAATTCCAGACACCGGCCCACACCGTTACCAGCGAGCCTTGCGCACTTGTGAAGGCGTGCAACTACGCACGGGTCAGTTAATTGAATGGGGGGAACGTCGTACCCAAAAGGCCGTCGACACGCGGTTGGTTGCAGACATGGTGACCACCGCCTGTAAACAGCAATTCACCGATATGGTGCTGGTTTCCGGTGATGCCGACATGATCCCTGGGGTTCAGGAAGCGACTAACGCCGGTATTCGCGTCCACCTTTACGGGTTCGGTTGGGATTCAATGTCTGCTGCCCTAAGGCACGCTTGCGACACAACCACGATTCTCGACCCTCGAGAGGATTTTGCTGGCGCAATGGAGCTGCAAGTCCTTGAAGGCCCATTGCCACCTACTGTGCGCGAAAGCCAGAGCAGTGACCCAGATACCGCCATTGAACTGGGCAGTACAGATGCAGTCGAAACCGAAATGGGTGCCACAGCAGCAGCATCCGATGCCGAGCTTGCTCAGCCAGACGCCACCCAACCAAATGGCGTTGGGGCAGACTCACCTGCGGACAGTGACTCTTCAACGTCCACCAGCGATACGCCTTCAGCACCGACGCCATCAACCATTCCTGCGCGTCGACCAAAACCAGGTGAAGAACCACGCAAACCGGATAGCGACGAGTTCGCAGAGACCAAAGACGCGCCACTCGCACCAGACGACGTCGTCAATACTCCCCCGGCAACTCCGGACAGCGAAGCTCCCGGCCCGAAGATCACGCCAGCTGCTCCGACCACACAATCAGAAACTACTCCAGGCGAAGAGCTCGATGACGAGAACGATCCCTCGGAAATCGAAGCCGAACTCCGTGCCCACAGTCGCGCCGCCACTGGGCCGCACACGCCTGGCGATACAGAAGCTACTCGTGATGGGGAACCCGACTCGGCGTCAACAACACCGAAGCCAACGCCTCGCCCCTCCCCATCGATGATGGCACCTCGGCGTAAACTGCGTTCCCGTTATGTGCCACTACCAGAAGAGGTGTGGACTTCGGCAGGGTTCCAGACGCCATACGACGTCGGCCAGCAGTACGCCCGCTGGTGGTATGACAATGCTGCATCGAGCGAACAGCGTGACAAAGCCCACTTGTTATCCGGAGGAGGGCTACCGCCAGAGGTCGACCGCCCGTTGTTGCAATTCGCGTGCGAAACCCTGCACGAATACACCCTCAGCGAAACCCAACGCGTGAAATTGCGCGATGGGTTCCACTCCGGCATCCGTGGTGTGTTACTTAACGATTCCCAGAATCACTAGCGCCCTTGCCCTGCGAATCATCATCGTTCGCAGGGCTATCACTATCTCCTGCGCCTAACTCCTTCTTTTCCGCGCCACCGCCCATAGATGCACGAATCTCATCTAATTTCGCGGTGGCCTTGATGTCGCGAGTCGACGTATTCGCCGCGATCTCCGCCATCGCGTCGCTAGCAGAATTGCGCGAAAGTTCTTGCGCACCCAGTGCATTCGCATAGCGACGCTCGATCTTATCCCGCACCCCATCAAGGCTCGGGGTGGAATTATCCTGCCCGAACTGGGAATTCAACGAATCCATCGCTTCGGAAGTTTTTTCCTGCATCTTGGTCTGATCGGCCTGCTGTTCCAGCCGACGAACCTCATTCAGCTGCTCTTCTAAACGGGCTTCCGACTTCTGCAGTTCTGCCTTAGCCTGTTCTGCGGACTGCTTCGCGGAGCTGTACATCTCCTTCGTCTGCTCCAGCTCATTTTCTACCCCCACCAACTGCGAAGCGATCAACTCAGCGGTTTCGTTGAAACGATGGGCCTTTTCGGTTTCGCCATTCTGCTCAGCTTTGTCTGCGGCCTGGAGCGCCTCGCGAGCTTGAGATTGGTATTCCTCTTGGCTTTGCAGCAGACGATTCAACTGCATTTCTAGCTGCTTCTGGTTGCCGATAACCTTTGATGCTTGCTCAGAGATTTCTCGGTGCTGCTGTTTTGCAGCATCGGCAGCCTGTTTAATCTGCACCTTCGGATCAGCATGCTCGTCGATCTTGTTATCGAACGACGCCATCAAATACTTCCAGCCTTTGCTGATGGGGTTAGCCATAGATCATTCACTCCTTGCACTAAGGCTTGCTCTCTTTGTTGCGTTCTTGCAGCCCATGATACGGAAAGAACTTCAGAGCACACGAGAAAACCGGCTCGCCCTCCCGTCGAATGCGGGTAGTGCGAGCCGGTCAAGACGACGTTAACGCAATGCTAACGAGAGCAAAGCTAACGAGTCCGGGAAAATAGCAGCTATTAGGCGCCGATGAGCTTGCGCATCAAGTTAGCGGCTTCAGTTGGGGTCTTACCAACCTTGACGCCTGCAGCTTCCAAAGCCTGTTTCTTGGCTTCTGCGGTTCCGGAAGAACCAGAGACGATAGCACCAGCGTGGCCCATGGTCTTGCCTTCTGGAGCAGTGAAGCCGGCGATGTAGCCTACAACTGGCTTGGTGACGTGCTCCTTGATGTATTCCGCTGCGTATTCTTCAGCGTCACCACCGATTTCACCGATCATGATGATGGCTTCGGTCTCAGGATCGTTTTCGAATGCCTCGATGGCGTTGATGTGAGTGGTGCCGATAACTGGGTCACCGCCGATACCTACGCAAGAGGTGAATCCGATGTCACGGAGTTCGTACATCATCTGGTAAGTCAAAGTACCGGACTTGGAAACCAAGCCGATCTTGCCTGGGTTCGGCGCGGTCTCGGCAGGGATGATGCCTGCGTTCGACTTACCCGGGGAGATCAGACCAGGGCAGTTTGGACCGATGATCCGAGTCTTGCCGCTCTTCTGTGCAGCAGCGTGGAACTCTGCGGTGTCCTTGACGGGAACGCCTTCGGTGATGACCACAACGAGTGGCATCTCCGCATCGATGGCTTCCTCGGCAGCAGCCTTGGTGAACTTAGCAGGCACGAAAATAACGGAGACGTTAGCACCGGTTTCATTCTTCGCGTCTTCGACGGAGCCGAAAACCGGTACAGTTTTGCCGCCGTCGAACTCTACCTGCTCGCCAGCCTTCTTAGGGTTCACACCACCGACGATGTTGGAGCCGGAGTTCAGCATACGCTGGGTGTGCTTCATGCCTTCAGAGCCAGTCATGCCCTGAACGATGATCTTCGAATTTGAATCGAGAAAAATAGACACTGTGTTTATGCCCCTTCCTTAAGCCTGGTCAGCCAGTTCGGCTGCGCGACGTGCTGCTTCATCCATGGTGCTTACCTGTTCGATGTGTTCCAGGTTGGCTTCGCTGAGGATCTTGCGTCCCAGTTCTGCATTGTTTCCGTCCAAACGGACCACCATTGGCTTGGCCGTGATGCCTTGGTCAGCCAAGATCTTGTTTGCTTGCACAATGCCGTTAGCAACCTCGTCACACGCAGTGATACCGCCGAAGACGTTAACGAACACGGACTTTACCTGCTCGTCGCTGAAGATAACTTCCAGACCATTAGCCATGACGGATGCGTTAGCGCCGCCTCCGATGTCAAGGAAGTTTGCTGGCTTCGGCTGGGAGGCGAATTCTTCACCAGCGTAGGCAGTCACGTCCAGAGTAGACATAACCAGACCAGCACCGTTGCCGATCACGCCGACGCTACCATCTAGCTTGACGTAGTTGAGGTTGAGTTCCTTCGCGCGGCGCTCCAGCGGGTCAGCCGCAGCGACGTCCTCCAAGTTCGCGTGGTCTTCGTGACGGAACAACGCGTTATCATCGAGCGACACCTTGCCATCAAGGGCGATGATGCGACCGTCGTCAGTCTTGACCAGTGGGTTAACCTCAACCAGCTGGGCATCTTCTTTTTCATAAACTTCGTAGAGCTTACGGAAGACCGGAACCAACTGTTCGGTTTCTTCGTCACTGAAGCCGGCTTCTTTTGCGATATCGCGAGCGATGTCGTTGGTCAGCCCAGACAATGGGGAGAAGTTCTTGCGCACCAGCTTTTCTGGCTGCTCAGCGGCGAGCGTTTCAATCTCTACGCCGCCTTCCTTCGAGCACATTGCCAGGTAACGGCGCTTGGTGCGGTCAAGCAGAATAGAGAAGTAGTACTCTTCTGCAATGTCTGCACCCTCAGCAACCATGATGGTCTTGACGGTGTGACCTTTAATGTCCAGACCGAGGATTTCTTCTGCTTTTTCAGCAACCTCAGCAGGGCTCTTAGCCAGCTTCACACCACCGGCTTTACCACGGCCACCGGTTTTGACCTGTGCCTTAACCACAAAGAGGTCCGAGTTAATCTTTTCGGCGGCCTTCTTTGCCTGCTCTGGGTTCTTTGCGACAATGCCCTGCAACACAGGGACATCGTGTGCGCTGAACAAGTCACGAGCTTGGTACTCGTATAGATCCACGTTTGCTCCATTCCGAAAATCGAATTTCGTCTATCGCCGTACTCCAAAAATAATACGGAAATTTCGACGGCTTTTCAGTGATCTGAAGCATATGGCGACCTGAGACACAACACGATGTAGCCCGTGGCACTATCCAGGTTCGGACTAAGAGTTGTCGTGCTTCTCGTTCTGCTCCGCAAGCTGCTTGCGCACATCATCCATGTCCAGGGCCTTGACCTGCTGTACGACGTCTTCCAGCGCGGCAGGTGGAAGCGCACCAGCTTCCCGGAAAACCATGATGGAATCGCGGAAGATCATCAACGTCGGAATCGACTGAATTTCCAACGCAGCGGCGATCCCTTGGTTGTTATCTACATCCAACTTGGCGTGCACGATGTCTTCGTGCTGCTCCGAAGACTTTTCAAAGGTAGGTGCAAACTGACGACAAGGACCGCACCATTCAGCCCATGCATCAACGATTACAACATCGTTATTCGCAACGGTGCTTTCAAAAGTGTCTTCTGTGATCTCTACGGTTGCCATTGGCACTCTCCTCAAACTAATCGCTTTGGTTAGTAACTACCGAACAGTAGCTACAGTGCAATTTCAGCCACCCAGGGTACGCCTTCACATTATTTTTCGTGGCGACAAACGGCCGCAGCGCCCCTTGGACTTGCCTTACAGTTGACACAACAACAAACTTGTCGACGATATTCCCCAAGTTGATTTTCCGCTAGGCCTAGGGGCAGTCACCCGGTAATAACTGCGAAAACTAGACGCGCTGTACGTAGTTGTCGAAACGCGAGAAGCGCAGTCGGTGCGCGACGGTGACTGTATCAATTGGACCACCGCGGTGTTTCGCCAAGATGATGTCGGCCTCGCCTTGTCGCGAATCATCGCGATCTTGCGAATCCGGGCGGTACAGCAACATAACCATGTCGGCATCTTGCTCCAAGGAACCAGATTCACGCAGATCGGCCAATTGCGGTTTCTTATCCGTACGTGCTTCAGGGCCACGGTTGAGCTGCGAAATCGCGACGACGGGAACCTCAAGCTCTTTCGCCAACAGTTTGAGCTGTCGCGAAAATTCCGAAACCTCTTGCTGGCGAGATTCCACCCGTTTACCTGAGCTCATCAGCTGCAAGTAGTCGAGCACTAACAAATCTAAACCATGGTTTTGCTTAAGCTTGCGCGCTTTCGAACGAATCTCCATCATCGTCAGATTCGGTGAATCGTCGATAAAAATTGGCGCGTTTTGCACAGTGTTCAGTTTATCTGTGAGCTTTTCCCATGCACGTTCATCCATCTTGCCCGCACGCATATCAGTCAACTGAATCTCGGCCTCAGCTGAGAGCAAGCGCATCACGATTTCCGAAGCCGACATCTCGAGCGAAAAAATCACAGATGTCTTGCCGTTTTCGATGGAGCACGAGCGCATAAAATCCATCGCCAACGTCGACTTACCCACACCCGGACGCGCCGCAACAATGATCATCTGCCCTGGGTGCAGACCGTTGGTCACCTTATCCAGATCGATGAAGCCAGTCGGTACACCTGATTGCAAGCCTCCGACACGCTCCAGCGCAGCCAATTCATCCACCGTCGGCTTAATTAAATCGCGCAACGCCTGGTAGTCTTCAGACTTTCGTTTCTGCGCAACCGCAAATACCTCTTGTTGAGCGCGATCAATCACGCCGGCGACTTCTTCGTCCTCAGTACCGGCATAGCCTAGCTGCACCACCCTGGTGCCCGCGTCGACAAGCTTGCGCAGCACGGCCTTTTCGGCGACGATTTCCGCATAGTACAACGCGTTGGCGGCTGTCGGCACCGAGGAAATCAAGGTGTGCAAATAAACCGCGCCACCCGTGCGCTCGAGGTTATTGAACCGGTCGAGACGCCCAGATACGATCACCGGGTCAATCTGCTGGCCGCTGGCGTACAGATCCAACATGGCCTGATAAATGAGGGTATGCGCAGGATAATAGAAGTCGTCAGGGTCAAGTTCCTCGATGACCTCCATCACCGTGTTGGGACTCATCAGCATCGCTCCCAGCACGCCTTGTTCAGCCTCACGGTCATGTGGCGGTTGCCTCAGTTCTGCATACTGCTCAGCCTGAGGATTGTTAAATTTCCCGCGGGATCCCTTCTTGCCCTTACGATACTTGGAATCATTGCCTGCAAAAGAGCCCTGCGAAAAATTGTCATCGGCAAAGCTATTCGCGGAGGCGCTAAATCCGGCGTCGTATGGGTCGGGGACATCAAAGCTTGGCTCTTCCGGAGGTGGTTCCGGAAGCTGGTAGTCGTCGTCAAAATCTTTGTTTGCTTCCGGACTCATCTGGGTCTCCTCCCCTACAAATAGTGCTCAGAATGATGCTACCGCCCGTACCTTAACTTGCTGCATTTCTTGCGGGCAGCACTCGCCTTGCACCCGTTGTCATCTACGAAAACAAAACTCCCCACGCGAATGGCCCCTCACAGACCACCCGAGTAGGGAGTACTTGTAATGCTGTTGTCGTTAACTTAAAGAGCTTCTCTAGGACTCTCTAGGAAGCAGAGACGACAGAGAAGTTAATCTTGCCCACAACATCGGCGTGCAATTCAACTTCTGCCTGGTAGTTACCAGTCTTCTTCACCAATGCCTTAGGCAGGTTGATGATGCGCTTGTCCAGCTTCGGGCCGCCAGCTTTGGCAACTGCCTCAGCGACGTCTTCTGCAGTAACCGAACCGAACAGCTTGCCCTTCGAAGAGGTCTTCACCTTGATGACGACGTCTTCCAATGGCAGTTTGTCCAGAGCATCGCGGACCTCAACAGCGTGATCCAGATCGCGGATCTCGCGCTGCTGCTGTGCACGACGAATGCCTTCGATGTTCTTCTCTGCTCCGGCGGTGGCTGGAATAGCCAGGCCACGCGGCAGCAAGTAATTGCGTCCGTAGCCGTTTTTAACCTCTACAACTTCGCCTGCGGCGCCGAGGTTCTCAACGGCAGCGGTGAGGATCAGTTTCATGATCCCTGCCTTTCGTTGTTTTTGTTGTTACACCCGCCATGACGATGGCGTGATGTAGCAGTTTTGCGGTGAATAAACGAGCTAAATCTTTAGAACGGAGGTTCGCTGTCTCCACCGAATCCACCAGCTGGTGGGGCAGAATTCCAGGGGTCGTTATCCGGGCCGTTGTTGTTCGATTGATTGGATTGGTTTCCACCGAATCCACCCTGCGAACCACCAGCAGCACCTCCGCTGAAACCACCCTGGTTAGGCTGGTTGTTTCCGCCACCACCGAAGTTTCCAGAGCCGCCCTCACGCGGGTTCCGGTTAACTTGTGCGGCAGCATATTTCAGCGACGGACCTACTTCGTCCACTTCAATTTCAAAGACTGTGCGGCTTTCGCCTTCTTTGGTTTGGAAGGAACGCTGGCGCAGACGACCGGTAACGATCAACCGCATGCCCTTCGACACTGATTCTGCAACGTTTTCGGCCATATTGCGCCACGCGTTGCAAGTCAAAAACAGGGCTTCACCGTCTTCCCACTGCTGCGTTTGCGCATTGTAACGCCGCGGCGTGGACGCGATGCGGAAGTTAGCCACCGCCGCACCCGATGGGGTGAAACGTAGTTCGGGATCCGCAACCGCGTTGCCGACCACCGTGATGTTGGTATCTCCCTGTGCCATGTTTTCTCCTCAGTGCTTTCCAGGATGCTGGTGTGTCTACGACCTCCAGTATCCGGATTTAGCTGTCGGTACGCAGAACCTTGGTACGCAGTACGGTATCGGAAAGGTTCAGACGCCGATCAAGCTCTTTAACCGAATCAGGTTCGCATTCCAGGTTGATGACGGCGTAGATGCCTTCAGAGTTCTTCTTGATTGGGTACGACAAGCTGCGCTTGCCCACCACATCAACGTTTTCGACCTTGCCGTTATCCTTGCGGACAGTCTCGAGGAACTTATCCAGGGATGGGGCAACGGTGCGTTCATCCTGCTTTGCATCCAGAATGATCATTACTTCGTAGTGACGCACGGACCTCATCACCTCCTATGGTCTTGTAGTTTCGGCCATATCACCTTCGCGGATATGGCAGGAGGGTTCGTTGCGTCAAGCAACCCTCAAAGATTAGCGCACCCAGGGATTATCCGCAATCAGACACCACAGGCAGGTGGTAGAAATTAGCCAGCGTTCGTGGTGGCGAAAAAGATTGCCAACGTGGTGGGAATTACTGTCAAAAACAGCAATGCCACGAGTCCGAGCGTTATCGCTGGACGACGCGTTGCACTGCGGTGGATTGACCAGTAGGCAGCACCAATGCAGGTTAATCCGATGACGATGGAAATAACTCCAAAAATCACGATGAAGTTCATGCGGTCTCCTTGATGTTAAGGGCCTGCGGCTGGATGTTCGGGTCTTGAGGTTGGATGTTCGGGTCTTGAGGTTGGATGTTCGGGTCCTGCGGTACTTGTGCTTGCAGGGGACCAGCCAGCGGGTCATACCCATTATGCGCCTGATATACCGGATCAACACTGCGCGAGAGCATCTGGCGTATTACACAGACCATCAACACCACAATCAACCCGGTGCGCGTCAGCACCACCAGATCCAACAATTCCGAGGGCAGCCCGTTATTGTCGGCTCCATGCATGTGCCACATCAGCACTGGCCATACCAGCATGTCAATACTCATCCACGTCCACAGCAGCCGCCAACGTGGCAGTGCCAAAACAGCCGGCACCACTAGCCACAACGAGTACTGCGGCGACCACACTTTATTGAACAGCAAAAACGCTGCGATGATGAGGAAGACAAGCTCCGCCATCCGTGGTTGGCGCTTGACGACGAGCCCCCCAATCGCGATAGCCACGCAACTGGCGATAAACAGCAGCAGACTCACAGTGTTCAAGATCTCTGGCACCTGCGCGTCATCGGCATCGAAACCGTCGAAAGGAGTCAACCGCGCCGCGACCGCATACAATGTGGTCCACTCCCAGGTGCGTGTGCTGTTCAGCCGGTTAAATTCTTGCCATGCGTTCGGATAGGCCAGCATCACCGGGAGGTTGACCACCAACCAAGTCAGCGTCGCACTGCCTAGCACAATAAACAGCGCCCGGAACCGACGCTGTCGCATCGCCAGCACGATAATCGCGCCCACGATAAACAGCGGCCAAAGTTTCGCCGCTGTTCCCAAACCGATCGCGATTCCTGCCCACACGGTTCGTCCGCGAGCGAAACACAACAACGCTGCGACTGCAAAAAATATCGCCAAAATATCCCAGTTGGTGAACGCGTGCACCAACACCAAGGGGCTGGCCGCTACCAGAATGATGTCCCAGATACGTCGGCCTGCCAACGCACATGCCATGCGCACCGTAGCTACCCACAAAACCGAGAGCACCAGCACCGTCAATACGAAATACCAGCCGGCCATCGGCACCGGAACCAGGTGCTTAGTGATTGTTTCTACCGGCGGATAGCTCAGCCTGGCCAGCCACCCCATAACTCCCTGGAAATAGCCGGTGAGCACCGGATATTCCAAATACCGGGTGAGCTCGCCTTCTTGCCAGGAATAGGCATAAGGAAATCCCGGTGAGTCCAGCCCACGACCACGAAACAGCGGCACGATGTCGTTATAGCACGCGGAAACATAAGCGCGATTGCCCGACCAATTCAGATCTATCGCACCTGAATCAGGGTTGATGGAGCCACGCGTGCAGTGGGCTTTGCTGAGAAACCCACCGGCAAGAAACAAAATCGCTACCGAGACGATGGCCTGCACCGGGTTGAACCAGCGCGATTGCGCCAGCCTGCCGTGTCGGCTTACAGGACCGCCGAGGAATTCGATAAATCGGCGCGCGGCAGGCTCAGTCTCGGCAGGCGCGATCCACCCGCCCAGACGGTTCATTAGAACAGATTCTCCAGCTCATTGATGGCATCTTCAAGGATTTCCCCAGGTGCTGGAGCAGGAGGTGGGGCTTGGCCACCATCTTGTTGGCCCCCTCCTTGACCGCCACCTTGGCCTCCACGCTGACCTTGTCGGCCGCCAGGCCCTGGCTGCCCAGTACGTTCACCAGGCTGTGCGCCTTCGCCTTCAGCACCTTCTGGCGTCTCGGTGCCGTCGTCGTCAGACTCATCATCTTGCGAGTCGGTAGCGCCTGTAGAACCAGTGCCGCTCGAGTTCGATCGGCCCGTACCACTCGATGTAGGTGGCACGTAGGTTTCAATCAGGTTCGAACCCGATCCGCCGTAGGTACGCCACCGGACCGGTGCGGGGTTAGCAAATTGGGTTTGCTCACGGCCTTCTAATGCACGATCCAAGGAATCTTTCCAGATCGATCCTGGAGTATTCGCACCGTACATGTTTCCACCGTATTCATTGAAGATGGCGGAGGTGTTATCAGCGGTACCAACCCAGACTGCGGTGGAGAGTTCAGGGGTGCCACCAACCATCCAGGCGTCCTTGTTTAGGCCGGTATCACCAAGCTGCGCGGTACCAGTTTTGCTTGCCGACGGACGTCCGCCCGCCAATACCTGTCCGGAGTGAGCAGCCACCGGCTGCATAGCCTGGATGACGTTATCTGCCACAGTCTCGGACACTCGTCGTTCCGATTTATGGTCGTTGTGCTCGTAGAGAACCTCTCCACGCGAGGTTTCCACACGCGAAACGAAGTGCGGGGCGTTGTACACACCGTGGTTCGTCAGCGTCGCCATCACGGTGGCCATGTCGATCACCCGTGACTGGTATTGACCGAGCACGATGCCTTCATAGGGCTGCTCACCGTTTTCAGTCAGGGTTTTTTCCACACCTGGGAACGATTTCGCGACGCCAAGCGCATGCCCCATATCTGCTGTGTCTTGGGTGCCGTTGACCAGGTCATCCTGCAAGCGGATGAAGGACGTGTTGTAAGAGTATTCGAGCGCGGTGGCGATCGAGCACACACCGCATCCGTTGCCATCCCAGTTAGTGACTTCAATACCACCAGGCAAAGTCACCGGTGTCGAAGCATAATTAGCTCCCAGGGGGATTCCTTGCTGCAAAGCCGCGGCCAGCCCCACGATTTTGAAGGTTGAGCCAGTCTGTAGACCAGCTGAAGCATAATCCCAGCCAGAGGCCTCGTCACCGCCGTAGTAGGCACGGACAGCACCGGTGTGCGGTTCAATCGTGGCAACGGCAGAACGCGCGTCTTCTTGCAGGCCAGCCATGTTTTCTTCCACCGATTGCAGCACGGCGTTTTGTACGTGCTGGTCAATAGTCGTGGTGATTTGTAGACCGCGGTTTGTCACATCGTCTTCGGTCACGCCCAAAGTCGCCAATTCTTCGATGACCTTGTTCTTGATGTGCCCGTTGGGGCCGGTGGCCTCGGTATAAGCGGAATATTCCGCTGGGTCACGAGTTTCTGGATACAGCATGCCGCTACGTTGTTCTGCTGGCATCAGCCCCATTTCCACCAGGCCATCCAGCACGTAGTTCCAGCGGCCTTCGGCCTGTTCTGGGTTATTCCACGGATCCAACTGGTTTGGAACCTGGATAGTTGCAGCCAAAACGGCGGCTTCTTCGATCGTCAGCTCAGTTGCTGGCTTGTTGAAATAAGCAGTGGACGCAGCCTCGATGCCGTAGGCGTTACGCCCGAAGTACACGGTGTTGAGGTAGGACTCGAGAATTTGTTCTTTGTCCCATTCGTTGGTCATTTTGATGGAGTGGACAAGCTCGTTCCATTTGCGGGCATACGAATGATCGTCACCAACGATGACGTTTTTCACGTACTGCTGGGTGATAGTGGAGCCACCGCCAGCGCTAACGTCTCCGGTGAGCTGGCCCCATGCTGCACGTAGAAAACCGGAAACCGAAAATCCACTGTTATCCCAGAAATCGCGGTCTTCGGCGGCCAGGACCGAGTTCGCTACGTAATCCGGGAGGTCTTGCAGGGACACGAACGTGCGGTTGCCTTCGGGCGGCACCAACCGGGCGAGCTCGGTGCTGCCATCAGAAGCATAGATATGCGAAACCTGTGCCGTGGTGACCTCACCGGGCTCCGGGGTATCTGCATCAACATATGCAACCGCAAAAATGATGCCGGGTATTGCCAAAATTGCGACGAAGATGATCGCAAGCGTGATCCAAATCTTCTGGCGCCGGGTGCGCGGCTGCCGGGCATCATCGGTGCGGGAATCGTCGGTGTCAGTCTGGGAGTTCTCAGTCACCGTCAAACCTCTGTCATTGCCTTGTGGAAATATCTCTTCAAAGAATACGGGGTGTATCTCATTGGTGAAAGTCCAAACTTTCTGGCTAGCCGACGCGCTTGAGATCTGCTGGGCTAATTTCCGCTCACACGTCCGAAACTCGTCGCTACCCGCACCACTACACATCGCCTTCACACCACTACGCATGCCTCGCACACGCGCGACTGCACGCACCACACGCCATTGCCCCCGTCGACAAGCGCTACGGCACCGAACTGGCTCATCTTGATCGATCCACCTGCTGCCACTTGATCGATTCACCACGGTTCCAGCACGGTTTCGTCGCTACCGGCGCTTTAAGCTGGCCTGTCTAATACCGCGCCACAATTGGGCTGCGCACAACGGACCCAAACAAGCGGCGCCATCGAAACAGGTCTCAACAGGTCTAAACAAAGGAGCAACTATGTCTAAAGTTCGTGTCGCTATCGCCGGCGTCGGCAATTGCGCAACCTCGCTGGTGCAAGGCGTGGAGTTTTACCGCGACGCAGACGTCAACGAGAAAATCCCCGGACTCATGCACACGCAGCTGGGTGATTACCATGTCGGCGATGTGGAATTCGTTGCCGCTTTCGACGTCGACGCTGCCAAAGTCGGCACCGATCTTGCCGACGCGTTGGATGCTTCGTTGAACTGCACCATCCGCATCGCTGATGTTCCCCACACCGGGGTCACCGTCCAGCGCGGCCCGACCCTCGACGGACTAGGCATGCACTATCAGGAGTCGATAGAGGAATCCTCCGAACAGCCAGTCGACGTCGCCCAAGCACTGCGTGATGCCAACGTCGATGTCCTGGTGTCTTATCTTCCTGTGGGTTCCGAAGAAGCCGATAAGTTCTATGCGCAGGCTGCTATCGACGCTGGTTGTGCCTTCGTCAACGCGCTGCCTGTCTTCATCGCTTCCGACCCCGAGTGGGCACAGAAATTTACAGACGCGGGTCTGCCAATCGTCGGTGATGACATCAAATCGCAGGTGGGCGCAACAATCACCCACCGCGTGATGGCAAAACTATTTGAAGACCGCGGTGTACGCCTGGATCGCACGATGCAGCTGAACGTGGGTGGAAACATGGACTTTAAGAACATGCTCGACCGCGATCGGCTGGAATCCAAAAAGCTCTCCAAAACCCAAGCGGTGACCTCTAACCTGCAGAAGGGTCCGCTGGCTGGCCTCAAGTCTGGCCGCAACGTGCACATCGGCCCGTCTGATTATGTGGAGTGGCTCGATGACCGGAAATGGGCCTATGTCCGCCTGGAAGGTTCCGCTTTTGGCGAGGTTCCATTGAATCTGGAATACAAACTCGAAGTCTGGGATTCACCCAATTCTGCGGGTATCATCATCGACGCCGTGCGGGTCGCAAAAATTGCTTTGGATAGAAAAATAGCTGGCCCGGTGCATGCCGCATCGTCTTACCTGATGAAATCCCCGCCAGTTCAGCTTTCCGACGATGAAGCCTCCGCGAAGCTAGAAGCATTCATCACAAAAAGTGACTAAACTATCAGCCATGAGCAAAACAGCGGAAGAAGTGGCAGCGAAACTTCAGGAACCCATGACTCGCCTGCGGGTCCTTTACGATCGCATCTCTAGTCATTACACGTTAACCCCAGCGCAAATGACCATCATGGAGTTTCTGTATAAAAATGGCGCTAGTCGTATTAGCGCCGTGTCAGAAGCCGAAGGCATCCGGATGCCCACCGCATCCAATGCCTTGGTGCAACTTGAGCGCCGAGAGTTAATTCGCAGAGTTCGAGACAGCGTCGATCGTCGCGGAGTAAAAGTAGCGCTGACAAACTTAGGCAAATCTGAGTACGAAAGTGCATGTGAAGCACGACAGAAGACCTTGGCCACCCTGCTGGACCATTTAGACGAAGAAACACTGACTAGGGCACTCGAGCTTTCCGACATCATCGTCGAATTAGCTGAGCGATACACCCCGGCAAAGCAAAACGAACTACACTAAGTTTCATGGGTTTCATGGCCACTGATTTTCCCGGCGCTGAATCGTCGACAAGCAAACGCCGACCTTTGCACATTCTCGTCGCGTGGAACCCAACTTCTTCTGGGCACGAAGCCATTGCCTATGCCGCTTGGCTCGCACGCTCCATGCCCGTTAAAATCCGCGTGATCTCAATCCTGCTGCGGCCATGGCCAGCCACTTCACTTTCGAAGCTCGGTGGGAAATATCAAAAATCATTCAAAAAAGAAGCCAAGGCCTGCGCGACCGCCGTCGAGCAGGCTCTGACCGAGGCCGAAGTTGACCCGAAGCATTGGGATGACGAAGTTTCCGTATTTGCCGACGGCTCCTCCCCCGCCCCGATTTTGAGCGAAGCAGCAAAAAAATTCGACGCTGACCTCGTCATCGTTGGTTCCAGCGCCTCAACCCCCAAGGGACGTTTTCATACCTCTTCGACTACCTCGGCGTTGCTGCACTCCTCGCCTAGTCCGCTCGGTTTGGCGCCGCGTGCAACGAAACTGTCGAAGCACGGTATCACCCGCCTTAACTACGCCTTCCTGGAATCCGGCGAAGATACCTCACAAGCCGGGCTACTGTATGCCGCAAGCTTGGCCGATAGGCTGTCTTTGCCGCTGCGCATCGTCGCATTCTCTCCCACCGGCATTGTCGACATCCCAGTGACGATCAAAAAATCCTTGGTGCAAGATCTCACCGATCAATGGCACGAAAACGCCCTGGCGATGCTCGACCGAGCGCGGGATCGCATCATGGACTGTTTCCCCGATATCACCGTCGAAACCGGCATCGGTTCCGGCGATGGCTGGAGTGGAGCGATCGACGCACTGAAGTGGAAGAAAGGCGATCTGTTGTGCCTCGATTCCAGCGATGCCGGGCCGTCACCACGCGTTTTCATCGGCTCGCCGACATCAGAGTTTTTACAGAATATTCGCGTTCCTGCCGTCGTCTTGCCCGCGGGTTACCAGCAAGAAGAGTTCACGCCACAGCCCTAGCGCTAAACCTAAGATAAGCCCCTAGACTGGGAGTATGTCTGCCTCACCGAATTTCTCTCATCCAGAAAATGATCTTTACGATGATGATCCGTCACGGTTGCGGCAGAATCCCCGTAACCTGGACGAACTCGCCCACAGTCCCGACCCTTACCTGTGCTCCAGCAAAGATGAGGAATCCTCACGGCAAGCCATTCGTTTTCTGGTTTGGGTAATGGTGGGCTCATTCGTCGTCGGGCTCGGCAGCGTACTGTTTAGTCGTCTGACCGGCGGCGAGCTCTGCGATTCTGGCGAGGCTACCTGGTTGTGCACCGAAGCCGCACATATTTGGTGGCCGATCGTAGCCTGGACCATCCCATTTTTTGGAATGATCATCTGCGCAATCTTGCTGGTGCGCAAGCTGCGAGCAGGCTTGCGCTGGCGCACCTGGATGGGCGTGATGTGGGTTCTCGTGCCCAACGCGATGTTTTGGGGGCTGGCCGCGGTACAAATCCTGGCGGTCCAGCCGAGCTAGTGCCGAAGGCGCGCGGCTAACCCTGCTGCGCAGCGACGGTCTCGGCAACTTCCTGACAATCCGTACGCCCACAATGCGCAGTACGCGGGTCGGCATAGCAATCGTCGCAAATCAGCACCTGCCGGCGGCAGGTGTCTTCATTGATGCAGTTATTGAACTTGTTGTTGCCCACCCCGCAGTGGATACAGTGGCCGAGCTGCACAAAATTCGGATCATTTTCCTGCCCGAATTCCATGTGCATGCGTTCATCAAAGACATACAACGAGCCTTCCCACAGGCCCTTGTTGCCATATTTTTCGCCGTAACGCACGATGCCACCGTCGATCTGATAAATCTCGGAAAAACCACGGTTTTTCATCAGCGACGATAAAATCTCGCAGCGGATGCCGCCGGTGCAATAGGAAACCACCGGCTTATCCTTCATCCAGTCGTATTTACCGGACTCGATCTCTTTGATGAAGTCATGCGTGGTTTCCACGTCGGGAACCACCGCGTTTTTAAATTTGCCGATCTCGGCTTCCATCGCGTTGCGGCCATCGAAAAAGACGACGTCGTCGCCGCGTTCTTCGACGAGTTTGTTCACCTCTTCGGGCTTCAGATGCACGCCGCCGCCGATCACGCCGTTTTCATCAACCTTCAAT
>NZ_JAPJNQ010000051.1 GCF_030826625.1 Corynebacterium sp.
CGCCCCGCCCATATAGGTCGCTCCGCTGCCGAAAGCAGCTGGTACCACGTCCCAGGTGGCGTCTGCTTTTAATTTTTCGCCTTCGATAATGCGGCTCAACTCTTCCGCCATTTTGCGGCGCACGTATGCTGGCCAGGCCTCATCAACGGCGGTCGTTACGGTAACGGAATCGACGAATTCTTCTACCAAGTCTTTCTTGTTCCGCAGCTGCGGGCTGGAATCTACCGCACGGGTAATTTGTGCGCGAATTTCGGCATCTTCGTTGCCTTCGCCGTCTCCGTGTGACTCCCGGTATTTTTCGACCAGCAGCAAGATATAGTCAACGGTGATGCCGACTTGTTTGACCAGTTCTATCTCAAAGACAACGTCATCGTTGATATTTTCTTTTTCCGTCTGTTCGTTTCTGCGGAAATCGTTGTATAAGTCCAGGTAGCGGCTGCGGTAGTCCTGGGCTTCCCGTTCGTTTAAGATTTCGTTGCCGGCAAAATTATCGAACGCCGTCAGGATGTTCTGCAGCCGCAGGATAGCGCCGAACAGGGCAATGAACTCCTTTTGTGCCTGTTCGCCGACGATCCGCTCGCCCAGCGGGTAGGTATCCAGCAGTTCGGTGACTTTCTCGGCGTACTCGTCATAATATTCCGCGAATGGTTTCAGCGTGACGATGCTGCGCGCGTCTTTGTTGCCGAATAACTCCAGCGCCTTGTTCGTTTCTTCTTCCAGGTCACGGAAGCACACGACGTTGCCGTAGGCTTTGGCGGAATTCAAAATGCGGTTGGTGCGTGAATACGCCTGGATCAACCCGTGGGCCCGAAGATTCTTGTCGACAAATAGCGTGTTCATCGTGGTGGCATCGAAGCCAGTGAGGAACATGTTCACGACGATCACCAGGTCGAGCTCTTTGTTCTTCAGCCGCATGGACAAGTCTTTGTAATAGTTTTGGAAGCTATCCGCCGAGGTGTCGTAGCTGGTTCCGAACATGTTGTTGTAATCGGCGATGACCGCGTCGAGGAATTCCCGCGAATCGCCGCTCAAGCGCTCGGCATCGAAGCCTTCTTCATCCAGGCTGCCGTCGGCGGTGGCTTCGTTGACGCCGTAGGAATAGATCATGCCCACGCGCAAGCGTTTGTCACTGGGTAGTCCTTCTTGCTGACGTGCGAATTCTTGGTAGTAGAGTTTCGCGGCGGTGATCGAGGAGACTGCAAACAGCGCGTTGAAGCCTTTTACCCGGCGCGCGGCTTTCACGGTTTCTTCGGCTTTGCGTCCGCGGGAGGCCTGCGCAACGTTGGTGACCACGGAGTGTTCGTAGCTGGTGGCGCGCAGTGTTTTCTGGTCGTAATGCGTCCGAATATAGGAGACCACCCCGGTGATGCGTTGTGGGGCCAGCAGCGCTGCTTCCCTATCAATCGCGCTGACTTCCACATCACCAGAGCCTGTGCCGCCAGAACCGTTGACGGCAGAGCCTGTGCCGCCAGAACCGTTGGCAGCATCAGATTCGCTGGCATGGCTAGCGCGCATGGTGTTGATGTAGTCCACGCGAAACGGCAGCACGTTTTTGTCGCTGATGGCATCCACGATGGTGTAAGTGTGGAGCTTTTCGCCAAAGGCTTGTTCGGTGGTGCGCAGATTGGGGTTTCCGCCGCCGGTGCTATTCACGGCGAAGATGGGCGTGCCGGTAAAACCGAAGAGGTTGTAGCGTTTGAATGAACGCGTGATGAGCGTGTGCATATCCCCAAATTGGGAGCGGTGGCATTCGTCGAAAATGATCACGACGTGTTGGTTAGTGACGTCGTGGTTTTTCTCGCGTTTCAGGAACGTCGAGAGTTTCTGGATCGTCGTAATGATGATGCGCGCGGTGGGGTCTTCGAGCTGTTGTTTCAGCACCTTCGTCGAGGTATTGGAGTTGGCTGCACCTTTTTCGAAGCGATCGTATTCGCGCATGGTTTGGTAGTCGAGGTCTTTGCGGTCCACGACGAATAGGACCTTGTCGACGCTATCCATCCGCGATGCCAGCTGTGCCGTCTTGAACGAAGTTAGGGTTTTGCCGGATCCGGTGGTGTGCCACACGTAGCCACCGGCGTCGATGGTGCCGAGCTTTTTGTAGTTCGTGGCGATGGTGATCTTTTGCAGGATGCGCTCTGTGGCCACAATCTGATACGGGCGCATGACCAGCAATAGGTGGTCGGAGGTGAGCACGCAGAACTTCGTCAGGATGTTCAGCAGGGTGCGTTTGGCGAAGAACGTGCGGGCAAAGGCTGGGAGTTCTTCGATTGGTTTGTTGTTGGCATCGGCCCACCAGGAGGTGAATTCGTAGCTGTTCGAGGTTTTGGTTTTCCCGCCTCGGGTGGAGTTTTCTACGTGCTGCGCGCGGGTGGTGTTGGAGTAATACTTCGTCAGTGTGCCGTTGCTAATGACGAATAGTTGCACGTATTGAAACAGCCCGCGTTCGGCCCAGAAGCTGTGGCGCTGGTAGCGGTCGATCTGGTTGAAGGCTTCGCGGATATCCACACCGCGGCGTTTCAGCTCGACGTGTACGAGGGGCAGGCCGTTGACCAGGATGGTGACGTCGTAGCGGTTGGAGTAGGCGGCACCGCCTTCGGTTTTGTCGACCTCGTATTGGTTGATCACCTGCAGGTGGTTGTTGTGGATGTTTTTCTTGTCCAACAGGCGGATATTTTTGGTGCTGCCGTCGTCACGCATCAAGGGTTGGATGTGGTCTTCTTGGATGCGAATGGTCTTTTCTTTGATGCCATCGTTGGCACCGGCGACGTGGTTATCGAAAAACCGGGTCCATTCTGCATCGCTGAACTGCACGTTGTTGAGTCGCTCGAGCTGGGTGCGCAGGTTGGCCAGCAGTTGGTCTTCGGTGTGGATCGGCAGTTGCTCGTAGGCTTGGGAGCGCAAAATGCTGATGAATTCGCGTTCGAGTTCTGCCTCGGATTGGTAGGCGGTTTCCTCAGCTGGTTCCGCGATGTATTCTGCAACGACGGTCGATTCTTCCGATACCGCAACGGGATCGTAATTGCGTGCGGGGTTGTCGATCATCTGAGCCTTCCGATCTTTGCTTGCCATTGCTTGCCGACGCCGTGGCCTACTTCATGCAGGTGCTGTGTACTGTGTCGCGCTGCTGTTTTGATGCTAGCAGGCACAGAAGAATCACACCGAATAGTTCTTGAAATGTCTTTATCGGAATTTTTTTACGTATATCCGGTTTTGGGATACAGTGACAGACATGAAGCTGCTGAATCTCGTCGTGGAGAACCACCGGAGTTTTCGCGACGAATTCCATCTGGAACTGACACGCCCGCATTTCACCTCGAATATTCCGGACTCTCGTGATAGCTGGGCCGAAAACGTTTTTCCAGTAATTGCCATCTACGGTGCAAACGCTTCAGGCAAAACGACTGTCATCGACGCTGTGAAATATCTGCGGTCTGCGCTCAGTGCATCTTCTGGCGAATGGCTGAATCGCGCAAACGTCCCCCACGAACCATTCCTACTGGGCGAGGCTCGTGAACAACCGAGCACGTATTCCATCGACTTCACCCTCGACGCAGACTATAGTCAGGCGAACCCTACGCCCGGCGAAACACGGTTCCATTATGAGTTCGATGTGACACCACAGGGTTTTAGGCATGAACTTCTTCAGGTATACCGATCCTCACGCGCAACTACTCTTCTTTCCCGAAAACAATCAGAGGACGGCGTGAAGTTAAAACTTGCTGCAGGTTTGGGCGGCAAGTTCGAAGTCACACACCGAGAGTTAGCCTTATCCCGTGCTGGCATGACTGGCCGCGGACAACTCGGGGTTATTGCACAAAAGATTAGGGATGGTTTGCTCATCATAGGCGTCGATGATGACGAACGTAACTTGCGCTTGCACCGGATCACCGAAGAATTGGATAAAGGAAATATCCATCTCGATGATTTCAGTGCGCTTGCGCAAGTAAGTGATTTCGGCATCGAAAAAATTGACGTAGATATCCAAGAGCTACCGGATTTCATTGTGGAACGCCTGCGTACAATCATGCACGCACTCGAAAGCGACGCTCCCGAGCATGCTGCATCCGCGGAGATTCCCAAGCGCGAACATAGTGAGAAAGAAACGCACGAGCTTATTCAAAGGTCACTGCAGTTTACCCATAAAACTATTCATTCCGACGCCCCACAGCCAAAGTTCGGAATCAATGACCAGTCTTCCGGAACACTTGCGTGGCTAGCATTAGCGATTCCTATGGTGGAGGTACTACGGAACGGAACTGTGTTGTGCGTTGATGAATTGAGTTCAAGCCTGCATCCAAAGCTCGCCGCGGAAATTGTCCGGGTTTTCCAAACACCGGAGCTGAATCCCCACCATGCACAGCTAATTTTCTCTACACATGATATTTCCCTGCTCATGCCGCAAGCAGAACTTAATCTTCAGCCTGGGCAAATCTGGTTTACCGAGAAAGAAATAGATGGTGCAAGCGAGCTGTACAGCTTGAGAGATTTCCCTGATATCCGGGGAGGCACGAATATAGCAAAGCAGTTCCTGGAGGATAGGTACGGAGCCACCCCAAGGGTGATTCCCGAGTTGATATCGAAAATCGCGTTGCACGGCACCCACGAGGGCACTGGAGCACTGGTATAAATCTATGCCACGACGAAACCACAAGAGGAAACCGCGTCAACAGCGAAAGAGAATCTTAGTAGTTGTCGAGGGAAGCCCGGGGAAATCAGAAGAGGAGTATTTCAAGCAAATACACTCAAGGCTGCCAAGGTCTACTTCCCCCAGCATCAAGGTAGTAGCTGCAGGTGGGGAGCCTCGCAGAGTGTGGGATGAATGTCGCAATAGGATGGATCGTGGTGATTTCGATTTTGCCTGCTTGGTATTAGATCACGACGACCACCCAACGCTTCCCGAAGTACTTCGCGAAGTTTCCAAGCACAAGAATGTGGCTGCGGTGGTCACCAATCCTCAATTTGAGCTGTGGCTATTGCTCCATGCGCAAGATCAAAACGCAGCAATTACGGCACGGGCTTTGCGCCAAAAGGTGCGCAAGCACAATTTGGTCTCTCCACAAAACGATAAGGACCTGCACCGAAACTTTCCCTTTGAAAATTTCGAGCAAGCCCATGCCCGCGCCAAAAGCAGTAAGCATTACCCGGGAAACGGGGCTGCCGGAGGCAACCCTTCGAGTGGTATTCCCTGGCTCATCGATCTGCTTCGCGGCGACGTGGGTTAGACCGGCTCAAAACTCAGCAATTTATCCCGGTAATACTCGTATTGCTTCCGGCGTGCGGCAATTTCTGCAGGCAAACCGGTGCTGATGTCATTAACCAAAGCATCGAATTTGTCGAGGATCGCAACGATTCGCCGCTGTTCTTCGAGCGGAGGAAGTGGGATTCTAAGCCTCTTCACCTTAGGAACTGTCAATTGCGGAATACTTCCGCCAGAGTAACCAATTTCTGTCACATCTAAGACATAATTTAAAAACTTTAAATCAATCAATTTAGAATCGGGAATTAGTACAAGCAATCGAACAATTGGTGTAAAGCAAGCGGACCGCACGCTATGCGCACCTATTGTTCCCCTAGCTGAAATCGTGACTGCAGGCTCAGAGATTTTGAACTGATCGGTATAGCCATAAAGTGCAGTGTTACCCGTGCCATTCGAGTAAATTGGATAAGGAAATTCATCTGTTGGTTCAGTTTGCCCTTTGCAATACCGTTTCGGGCGATCGCCTCCAGCCGTTATCGACTCACAAATATCACCAAGCTCGTGGAATTTAACATCATCACCGAACGAAAACAAGGCATTTTTATAGAAAGAATACTGCTTCCGCCGAGCCTCCAGCTCCGCCTCCAGCTCCGCCTCCAGCTCCGCCTCCAGCTGAGTGAAGTTATCTAAGATTCTAACGATTTCCTGCTGAATTTCTAGAGGTGGGATGGGAAATTTAAACCTCTTGAATTCCTTCATTCGGACTGACGCAAAACTACTACGCGTTGTATTATTCAAGCACCACTCATCAAGAACATATGCATAATAATGCAAAAACTTTATATCGACTAGATCTTGGAATTCTTCTTTTACCTGTAAAGAAACAAACCTCTGATTGCAAAGGTACGGGACTCGTATCAATGCATGTTCACCGATGGTTGCCGATGTTGCAACAATAAGCGAATCGGCTGGAAATAACTGCCCGTTGTTGACTGCAACGGGAGACACACCCGATAAAGCCTTATCCAATATAGGACCATTCTCTCGGATATCTTCCATCCGAAACCAAGGTATTTCTGAAGTCTCCCAATTTTTTGGATTCGATTTAGACGGGGTATATCCCCCTTTAATATGGAATAGTTTTTCTAAGACAACAAAAGGCACCCCATTCGGGCAGAGCTTTTTAATCAGTTCATCTACGCGGCTCACTGGTCATCCTCCAAGTCCTTAACGATCTCGTCGATGGCGTCGCGAAGCTGAGATTGACGCATAACAATACTTTCAATCTCAGCATTGAGCTCTTTGATGTCAATGATCTCGCGAGTATCTTCAGGCTCAACGTAGGACGAAACCGAAAGATTATAGTCGTTTTCTGCAAGCTTGTCGTTTTCTACGCGGTAGGCATAGTGATCAGATTCTTCACGATTGGCGATCGTTTCCAGGATCGTGTTCTGGCTTTGCTCGGTGAGCTTATTCTTATTGCCGACGCGCTCAAACTGCTTGGAAGCATCAATGAAAAGAACATCGTTCGTGGTCTTCGATTTCTTCAGCACAATGATGCACGTACCGATCGTCGTCCCGAAGAACAAATCCGGCGGCAACTGAATCACAGTATCGACATAGTTGTTGTCTACGAGGTACTTCCGGATCTTCTGCTCCGCTCCCCCGCGGTACAGCACACCGGGGAATTCAACGATGGCTGCGGTACCGTTTTCCGCAAGCCAACTAAGAATATGCATGGTGAAGGCAAGATCAGCCTTCGACTTCGGCGCCAGCACACCAGCCGGAGAATAACGCGGATCATTAATCAGAACCGGATTATTATCGCCTTCCCATTTAATGGAATAAGGCGGGTTGGAAACAATCGCTTCAAAAGGCTCATCGCTCCAGTGCTGCGGTTCCACCAAAGTATCGCCGAGCGCCAAGTGGAATTTGTCATAGCTTACACCATGCAAGAACATGTTGATGCGGGCGAGGTTGAACGTCGTCAAGTTAATCTCTTGGCCATAGTAGCCATCGGTCACACCGCCCTCACCCAACACCTTGCGAAACTTCAACAGCAATGAGCCAGAGCCGACCGCTGGGTCATACACCCGACTCACACGTTGCTTGCCCTGCACAGTGATGCGGGCCAGCAGCTCCGAAACCTCCTGCGGGGTGTAATATTCGCCGCCCGATTTACCTGCCTGGGAAGCATACATCTGCATGAGATATTCATAGGCGTCACCGAAAAGATCGATCGTGTTCTCAGTGAAGCCCTGGTTGAGCGGCAAATCACCGATAGCATAGAGCAACTTCGCCAGCTTCTCATTACGCTTAGCCACCGTGCCGCCAAGCTTGGCGCTGTTGACGTCGACGTCGTCGAAAAGCCCCTTGATGTCTTCCTCACTGTCGGTGCCAATCGCAGAACCCTCAATCCCCTTGAACACCTTCTCCAGGGTTTCGTTGAGGTTCTCGTCGTTATGCGCCCGGTCACGCACGTTATGGAACAGCTGCGAAGGAAGGATGAAAAAGCCGCGCTCTTTGACGGTTATCTCGCGGCCGAACTCCGCTTCCTCATCCGCCAGCTGAGCATAGTCAAAGCTCTCATCACCCGCTGCGCGTTCCTCGCGGTTAATGTGATCACGTAAGTTCTCCGAGATGAAGCGGTAGAAAAGCATCCCGAGAACATAAGACTTGAAATCCCAGCCGTCGACACTGCCCCGCAAATCATTTGCGATGCGCCAAATAGTTTTATGCAGCTCTGCGCGCTCAGAATTCTTCGCCACGGTGCCCTCGTCATTTCTATGCTGATCATGCGGTGAATCGTCTGCACCAGTCTAGGTTTAGCGTGGCAAGATTTGGGGGTGGCGCGACGGGGAGGCCTGTTTCACCAGCATGATGATCGCGCCCGGCAACGTCAAATCCGCCATGGTTATGCACTGTAGAGAATTGAAAGCTAAAAATTCGCCACCACGGACCTAGATTTTGTGACCGAAACTCTAGATTTTGTGACAGAAACTACAGATAATGTAGTGGACAGCACTTCATACGCCACCCAATTCGCAGAACAGGATGTGATCACGATGAAAGACCTCACCTACCGCATCGAACAGAAAATCTCCATTAACACCGAACTCCCCGGCCCGAATAGCGCAAAGCTTCTGGAACGCCGTAATGCTGCCCTACCGACTTCGGTGAGCGCCGTGCTGCCTGGTTTCGTCGTGGACGGCGACGGAGGAATTCTTGTCGACGCCGACGGCAACCAGTTCTGCGACTTGGCTTCCGGAATCGCGGTGACCTCCGCCGGAGCCTCCAACCCACGCGTCGTCAAGGCCGTCCAGGACGCCGCGGCTCGGTTCACTCACACCGCGTTTATGATCTCGCCGTATGAGTCTTATGTTGCATTGGCAGAAAAACTGAACGAACTTAGCCCAGGTGACCACGATAAACGCACCGTTTTGATGAACAGCGGTGCCGAAGCCGTGGAAAACGCGGTGAAGATTGCGCGCCACTACACCAAAAAGAATGGTGTCGCCGTGTTTGACTACGCCTTCCACGGTCGCACCAACTTGACCATGGCCATGACCGCGAAAGAAAACCCGTATAAGGCCGGGTTTGGGCCGTTCGCTGGTGATGTGCACCGCGTGCCGATGTCCTACCCACTGCGCGATGGTTTGTCTGGCGCCGAAGCTGCCGAGCGTGCGATCACAGAATTGGAGAGCGTCGGCGCCGAGAATTTAGCATGCCTAGTCATCGAGCCGATTCAAGGCGAAGGTGGCTTCATCGTGCCTGCCGATGGATTCTTGCCGCGCATCGTCGACTGGTGCCGGGCCAATGACGTGGTGTTTATCGCCGATGAAATCCAGGCTGGCATCATGCGCACGGGCACGTGGTTCGCCAGCGAACACGAAGGCATCGTGCCAGACCTGATCACGATGGCGAAAGGCATTGGCAACGGCATGCCGATTTCTGCGGTCACCGGGCGTGCGGAGATCATGAACGCGCCGCAACCAGGCGGTATCGGTGGCACCTATGGTGGAAACCCGGTCGCGTGTGCCGCTGCACTTGCGACGTTGGAAGAAATGGAAGCAGAAAAACTCGGCGAGCGTGCCACGGAAATTGGCAAGATCGTTCGCGAGGAACTCGCCGAGATCACCAAGCACCCACGCGTAGCCGAATTACGTGGGCGCGGGGCCATGGTGGCAGTTGAGTTCGTTGACGCCGAGGGCAACCCGGACAAAGAACTGACCGGTGCCATCGTGCAAGCGGTTCAGTCCGAGGGCGTGCTGGCGCTGAGCTGCGGGCAGAACGGCAATGTGATTCGCTTCTTGCCGTCGCTAGTAATCCCGGAGGCTTTGTTGCGTGAAGGCTTACAAACCATCGTGCACCACTTCAAACAGTTGGTTTAGCAATACTCAGAGCAGGCTGACGCTAATAAAATCAATGTTTTGTGGCATTAAGTGCTAGATTTCCAGTAGTAAACAAAAATCCCAGGAAAATCTCCCTCAACTCCATACAGAGCTAAGGGAGATTTCAATCTGCATTGAGATTTCTAGCTTGTGAAAACTAGCAATTCTCGACTCCATCAAAACGGGCATTTACGAAAGTCGCGGCTGCACGAAAACCCGATCCCGGAGCTGACGTTTCAGGTTTCCAGATATTCCATGTTAGGTGATTTTTCCGGGGTAGAGGTGAGAAAACTTTCAAAAATGGCCAATGCCTCCAGCAGAACCTCTGTTTCATGATCTTTGTCATGACTTCCATCAAATGGAGGGGAAGTCATACCATTGACGCACTAACTTTCCATCATGCCGATGGGGGGAATGGAGATCAAAATAATGCCAAATCTCACCCTTAAATTGCTCATATGGTCCTTGATATTCCTGCACACCAAAATTGTGCAAAATAATATCTCCATTTTGGATATCGCTGAAAATTAAATTTTTGAGCACTTTTGCCAAGTAATCCATCTTCCGGGGATCACTTGCTTCTACAATATCCATGGTCACCTACCTATAAATGCTTCAGAGATAAGCCTACATCTGCTTCGTGATTTGTGTAACTCTTTTTCTTTAAAAGCTCACAATTCACCTTTTCCAGATTGAGAATCCAGGCTAAACCTCCTGTAAACCACCGTGCACGAACTCGCCGCCCACCATCGTCGCCACAACCTCGATGTCACTGATTACGTCCGGATCCACCTCGCGGGGGTCGTCGGCAAGCACCACCAAGTCTGCTAACTGCCCCGGCGCGATCTGCCCTTTGCGGCCAGCCCAACCGGTGGCTGCCGCCGAACCCGCAGTATAGGCATAGAGCGCGTCGTCGACCGTGATGATTTCTGCTGGGCCGAATTCTTCGCCGTTTTCGGTTTTCCGCTGCACGAATGCCTGGATCACTTTGAGTGGTTCGCCATCGGCAACCGGGCGGTCCGAGCTTCCCGGCAAGATCATTCCCGCCTCCAGCAAACGCTTGGCAGGGTAGGCCAGTTTCGTGCGGTCTTCGCCGAGCATCTCTGCCATGATGCCGCCGAATTCCGGAATGAAGCGCGGCTGCGGGGCAACGACGATGTTGTTTTTCGCTAGGCGCTCGATCTGGTCGGTACGCACTACCCCGCCGTGTTCGATGCGGTGCGGCATTTCCGGTGCGCCGTATTTTTCGGTGGCTTCTTCGATGATGTCGAGTGCCAAATCTACCGCGGCATCACCGATCGCGTGCAGTGCCAGCGACCAACCGTTTCCAGCAGCCTTGATGGCTTGGTCACGCATATCTTCCGGGTCGCCCTGCAAATAGCCCTTGCGGTGTGAGCAACCACAATAGGCTTCTGTCATCGCCGCGGTGGTACCCAACAGCGAGCCATCGGTAAACAGCTTCACCGGCCCGATCTGCAGGTGCTCGTCGCCAAGCCCCGTGCGGATGCCCGCATCCAGGCCGTGGCCTTCCGGATCATCAGCGTGCCCATCGAGCGGGTGGAGTACGTCGCTGGTGATCATCGCTTGCGTACGGGCCAGCAGGTCACCGGCGGCCGCCGCTTGCTGGTACGCGGCCATTTCGCGCGGGCTGTGGCCGATCCAGCCACCAGCGATTCCGGCATCAGTCACCGAAGTCAGGCCTTCTTCTACATAACGACGGTGTGCCAGCTGCAGCGCGTAGGCGAGCTCGTCGACAGATTCCGGGCTGAGCTGATCGTTAATTGCGCGCATGGCGTTTTCTTCCAGCAGGCCGGTCGGGTTGCCGTCGTCGTCAAGCACCACCTGGCCGCCTTCAGGCTGCTCCGGGTCATCAATGTTGATGCCGCCTGCTTTCAGGCCCGCGGTGTTGACCGTCATGCTGTGGCCAGAATTGTGCTTGATGGCTAGTTTGCGGTTGTTGGTGGCTCGGTCCAGCTCGGCGATGTCCAGCTCTTCCCCACCCATTTTCGACGGGCGGAAATTCGAAGCAATCAGCCACTCCTGGTCTGGACGATCCTTTTCTGCCTGGGCCAAGGTGTCATACACATCCTGTGCGCTGTGGCAATCACTCAGGTCAATCTCTGCCAGCGTCAGGCCAAACCACACCGAGTGGCAGTGCGCATCGTTAAAGCCCGGCGCGATAAACGCATTGTTGGCATCGAAGCGACGGCGCGCACCCAGCTGATGGGCCTGGACCTCATCGAGGATGAAAAACCGGCCGCCGACAATGCCGACTGCGCTTGCCGACGGATTCTCGCGGTCGCCAGTCCAGATACGGGCATTAGTAATGAGGGTGTCGAGCAAAGCCATGATGGTGTTTCCTTTCAGTTCTTCTCAGCGTTCAGCCTCAGCCACAGGGAGGTTCCGCAGCTCCTTACGCAGGATCTTTCCGGTGCTTGATTTCGGAATCACATCAATGAACTCCATCATGCGGATTTTTTTGTATGGTGTCACGCGCTGGGCCACCCATTCTAATAAAGCCTCGGCACTAACAGCTGGATCAGCAGCATCAACCCCCTGCTGCAGCACCACGAACGCGCGCGGCAGCTCTTCCCCATCAGATTCACGCCGGTGCCCGACTATTGCGGCATCGGCGATGGCCTCATGCGTCATCAACAGCGCCTCCAATTCCGCAGGCGCAACCTGATAGCCCTTATACTTGATCAATTCTTTCAAGCGATCAACCACGTAAACGTTGCCGCGGTGATCCAAGTTTGCGATATCACCGGTGCGCAGCCAGCCGTCGTCAAGCATGATCCTGTGGGTCGCTGCATCATTGTTGAGATACCCCAGCATCACTTGTGGGCCACGCACCCACAACTCGCCGTCGGCCGAACGCTGCCCGGCACGCGCTGGCAGTGGAATTTCCTCGAAAGCGGCAGAGCTAACGTCTACCACCTTGATCTCCGTATTAGCTACCGGCACCCCGATGGAATCCAATGGGGTCACGCCGATATCACCGACGTTTGTGACCGGGCTGGTTTCGGTCATACCAAACCCCTGAATAACGTTGACCCCCAAGCGATCAGCAACGGCGCGCGCTAACTCACCATCCAGGGAGGCCGCCCCGGAGAGCACAGTTTCTAAAGCGCTGATATCAAAATCAGCAACCAACGGATGCTTAGCTAACGCCACAGCAATCGGCGGAGCGATAAAAGTAAAAGTCACCCCATACTTTTGGTGCGCGGCCAAGAAACTTCCCAATTCAAACTTCGGCATGGCCACGATGTGCGAACGTAAACGCAAACCAACGTTCAACAACACATTCATGCCATATATATGCGAAAACGGCAGCACGCACATAAGCACAGAATCGCGGTGCACCCCGTTAGCCTGTAGCCGCGCGCTCATCTGCACAATATTCGCCACCAAGTTCCGGTGGCTAAGACGCACGCCCTTCGGAAGCCCCGTGGTTCCTGAAGAATAAGGCAGCGCAGCCACATGCGTGGCAGGATCAATATCAAGATCCGGCGGGGCGTACCCTGCAGCCACGAGAGCCTGCACACCGGTGTTCTCATCAGTAAGATCCACAATGTTCTGAGCAACGATTCCAGCCTCTTTGGCTCCGGCAAAGCCGGCTTGCCCCAGCATGCTGGTGGTGAACAAGTAGCTCGCAGCAGAATCTTTGAGCTGCTGCGCAATATCCGCGGTGTTCAACAGTGCGCCCAACGTGGTTACGCTCGCCCCGGCGCGCAAACTTCCGTGGAATGCCACGGCAAAAGCAAGACTATTCGGGCAGTGCAGCCCAATAACATCTCCCGGTTTTATTCCCCGGTGCGTGAGCGCACCAGCAAATGCGTCGACAAGCGCTTTGAGTTCCGCGTAGGTGGTTGTGGAACCGGTCGCATCATCGGTGATAGCGATGTGGTCACGAACTTCATCGGCGAGGTTGCCAAACAACACGTCGTAGACAGTGCTATTCGGGATTTCCAGATCTGGTTGTGCACTGTAAATTGGCATGTCTTCTAAGTTTTAAGCTTTCTTAACCCTAAGCTATTTTTAATCGCGGGAATTATAGCGGCTCATCAGACGTTCAATGAGTTCATCTGTGAGCTTGTCATCCGCCAAAATAGCATCAAGCAGCCGCTGCGATTCTTCCGTGGATACCGGCTCTTCGGTGTCATAAGAATCACCACTCAAGTCCATGCCAAAATCGGTCTCGTCAGCTGCGCCAGAATCGGTACTAGCGCTGAGCTGATCCACATCAGAATCAAAAGAATCCATAAAGTCGCTGACTTCTTCTTCCGTCATCTTCTTGCGCTTGCCCGAGCGTGCCTCTTTTTCCATACGACGCTGCAGCGCTGCTTCCATCTGCCGATGCCGCCAAGAACGCACGCGGTGTGGTTCCAGCTTGCGCCCCACCGCACGGCTTTTATGCTCAGCCTTCTTAGCCAGCACTTTCACCTGCGCCGCGGTGTCATTAATTGGTGCCCAATCCTGGTGGGCAGGCACACGCCAACCAGCCCAGATCCCCAGCAGCGCAAGGAAAATAGAAACTAACGGGCCGACGACCATGCCGACGGCCAGCATGCCGAAGTGATTACCGATGAGCACAATGCTGGCACAGGCAATCGCCGGAATGACCGTGGGCTGATTATTGCCGAAAACAGCTGGCTCCCGCCCCATGGAAATATCGCGGATCATGGAACCGCCCGTAGCGGTAAAAACGCCCATCATGATGCACGGAATCAACGGCAAACCGTAGGTAATAGCCTTCACCGCGCCAGTTCCCGCCCACAGGCCAGAGACGACGGCGTCGCCATGCGCCTGGATATAATCCCAGGTTTTTCCCTTGAAATAGACGAAGCGTGCGATGAGTGCGCCAGTGAAAGCCAGGTACAGGTACTCCGGCTCACTCATCGCCGCAACCGTGCCCTGGTTAATGAGCACGTCGCGCACCATACCGCCGCCCAGCGAGGAGAACATCGCGATAAAAAAGAACCCGATGATGTCGTAACCGCTTTTTCGCGCGATGGTGCCGCCGATGATTCCCATCAGCAACACGCCGCTGACATCGGACCAGCGGTAGAGAGATTCAATGAGCGGATCTACTTCGGGCATACGGAATATTGAACTCCACCGCTACGCAGAGCGCGAAATTAGTCCACCCAAATGCGCCGAAGTAGCGACCCTATGAGCACTACTACTTTATTTCTCCCGGACTACCGCTTGCCCCATGCTTGGGTAATCGGTGATGAAGCCGTCCACACCTGCAGCAATCTGCTCACGCATGGTGTCTTCATCATTGACGGTCCACGGCACCACTGCCATGCCCGCCTTGTGCGCCTGTGAAATTAACTCTGGTGTAGCGACCGGGTGGTAGTCGTCGTCACGCGGGGTTTGCCCATAAGGAACCGCATGTCCCGGCGAAAGCACCTGCACGCCTAGCTGTTTTGCGGCTTCCACGATGTCACCATCGACGGCATCATAATCAACATCGCCAATCCAGGCCGAGCTCGATTTCCATGTAGTTTCGTCCCACAACAAGACCAGCGGCATTTCCGCATCACGTTCGCGCACCAGCGGCAACGATGCCCAATCGAAGGACTGAATCATGGTGCGATCAGCAACATCAGCGTCCTCTACCTCATCCATGATCGCATCAACGAATTCCTGTGGCGATGCCGTTTGCTCACGGTGTTCCGGCTCCAGCTTGGTCTCGATATTGAAGTGCACATCCGGGTAATCCGCGGCGATCTCGAAGACCTCAGAAAGCTGCAGCAACCGGTTGTCGTCCTGCGGGGCCGCATCGGGGAAATCATCCAGGTTCTTATTGCAGTTCAGCGTGGAAATCTGCTCGAAAGTCAGATCGTGGAGCAGCTTGCCGACGTACGGGAACTGCGGATCATCCTCGGTGACAGGCTTGGTGTCCTGGCATTTCTCGGCATCGATCTCTGTATCGTGCCAGACCACGGGGACGCCGTCGGCAGACAGCTCGATGTCGAATTCCAGGGTGGTCACTCCCATTTCTAGGGACTTTTCCAAGCCCTCACGGGAAGATTCGATCCATTCACCCCGACCAAAACGGTGCGATTGCAGATCAAACCCGTCTGGTAATTTCGCCGCCGCTGCTGGAACCGGGTTGGCCTGCACATCCAGCTCGGCGACCTGCTGTTTGTCGAATGTCAGCTTTTCTTCCTGACCAGCCGAGGTGGATTCGGTGGCACTTTCTGCTGCCTCGCTGGCGCTATCGGCCGCGTTGTGTGCTGCATCAGCCGCGTCATCAGCCTGCGAACATCCTGCCAGGGCAAGAGCACTAGCCCCGAGTGCTGCGATTACCTTCACTCCACTCGCCCCACGCCACCTACTTGCGTGCGAGTTGCGCGACCTGCGTGGACCAAAAATACGTGCGCTATCTATCATGAATTCCTCCTGTAAATAGTTAACAGATCCATAGTTTTTCGCCCACAATGTTAGTATGATTCAGATCACCAGCAAGATCGTTGAACAGTATCCCTGCTACATCGCGAGGTAACAGCATGAGCGTAGGCCATGTGGGCACAGCAATCGCCCGCAGTCTTGAACTCCACGACGTCCCACGAATCTTCGAAGTGCCAGGTGAAAGCTTCCTTCCGGTACTCGACGGTCTGTACGAATCATCCATCGACACCATCGTGTGCCGCCAAGAAGGCGGTGCCTGCTACATGGCCGAAGCCCACGGCAAAGCCACCGGCAGGCCGGGTGTCGCCATGGTTACCCGCGGTCCGGGCGCTGCTAATGCATTCGTCGGCATCCACACCGCCTGGCAAGATGCTACTCCCCTGGTGCTGTTCGTCGGCCTGGTCCCCACCAGCGACCGGGACCGCGAGTCTTTCCAGGAATTCGACATCAAAGCGTGGTTCGGCACCCAGGCTAAACGCGTCTATGTGCTTGACGACGCCTCCCGCGCCAGCCGCGTGGTTGCCGAAGCCTTCCACCTAGCCACCCAAGGCCGTCCAGGCCCAGTAGTTATTGGCCTGCCGGAAGACGTGCTGCATCAAGAATCCACCGGCGAGCTCTGCCCACCACTTCCTGCCAGCCATGGGGCATTCAGCGACGCTGACCTAGATTTCCTGGCCACCGAACTTCGCGCAGCAGAAAAACCACTGATCTTTGTCGGCGGTGCGCACTGGAACGCAGACACCAGCGCGGCCGTACAAAAATTCGCCGAGCAACAGCAGATCCCGGTGGTGCACGATTGGCGCGCTAGCGACCGCATCGCGTTTTCCTCGCCCGCGAATGCCGGCTGGTTGGGCTACGGCCGCAACGATGCGGCCACCGAGCTGCTGACAGAAGCCGACCTCGTCGTCGAGATCGGCGCGGTACTCACTGATGTGCCTACCGACGGTTACACGCTGCGCCAAAGCCTGTATGCGAAAAACATCCTGATC
>NZ_JAPJNQ010000052.1:0-5827 GCF_030826625.1 Corynebacterium sp.
CGGAGGTGGCGGTGGTTTGGTCCGCGCTGGTTGCGTCTTCGTCTGGGCTGGAGCAAGCAGCAAGCGCAAAGGAGGTTGCTACTGCCATGGTCACTGTCGAAAAAATACGGCGTTTCATGAAATTCACAGTAATGAAAATGAAATCCCTCTGCAAAAACCTCTGCGTGAACCAGAGTCGGCGTGATTTAAGATGGAATGACTATGGTGAACCTGTTAAATGCAGAAAATATCTCGCAATCATTCGGCCTGAAAACGCTTCTCGACGGTGTTTCGCTCGGCGTGCAATCCGGCCAGCGCATTGGCGTCGTTGGTGTCAACGGTGGGGGAAAGACCACGCTGCTGGAGGTGCTCACCGGGCTGGTGGAACCTGATAGCGGACGAGTCGCACGCAACTCGGATTTGCGCATGGCTGTGGTCACTCAGCGTGCGGAGCTTGATCCTAACGCCACCATCGGCCAGACAGTCGTGGAACCACTCGGCTTGGATACCTTCGAATGGGCATCGAATGCGAAAGTCCGTGATGTGCTTGGTGGACTCGGCGTCGCCCAGTTAGGGCTGGATACGCCAGTTGGTCAATTGTCAGGAGGGGAGCGACGTCGGGTTAACCTGGCGGCTGCGCTCGTGCAGGATCTTGATTTGGTTGTTCTCGATGAGCCCACCAACCATCTCGATGTTGAGGGTGTGCAGTGGCTGGCAGATCACCTGCTGCGCCGCAAAGTAGCAGTATTGGTGGTCACTCACGATCGTTGGTTTTTGGATACCGTCGCCCAGCTGACCTGGGAAGTCCACGACGGCACCGTAGACGTTTACGACGGCGGCTACAACGATTGGATTTTCGCTCGCGCCGAACGTCAGCGTCAGGCAGAAGCGGCAGAACAACGTAGGCAAAACCTAGCACGCAAAGAATTAGCCTGGCTGCGACGTGGTGCACCAGCGCGTACCTCGAAGCCTAAGTACCGAATCGCGGCTGCTGAGGCTCTGATCAAAGACGTTCCACCGGTGCGCAATAGCGTGGAATTGATGTCATTTTCCAAGCAGCGGCTGGGGCGGAAAGTCATTGAATTAGAAAATGCGCGGCTGGAAACGCCTGACGGCCAGGTGCTTGTCGACGACCTGACGTGGCGACTCGCACCGGGCGAGCGCGTCGGCTTGGTTGGGGTTAATGGTTCCGGCAAGACGACACTGTTGCGCGCACTAGCCGGTGAACATGGGCTAGCTGCTGGTAAACGCATCGAAGGCCAGACCGTGCGTTTAGGATGGTTGCGCCAGGAACTCGATGATCTCGATCCGGAGCGGCGGCTTTTAGATGCTGTCGAAGACGTCGCGACCTATGTGCACATGGGCAAAAAGGAACTTTCTGCTTCACAGTTGGCAGAACGTCTTGGATTTAGCCCGAAGCGCCAGCGCACCCCGGTGGGCGATCTCTCCGGTGGCGAGCGGCGCCGGTTGCAGCTGACTCGGGTATTGATGAGTGAGCCGAATGTATTGCTGCTCGACGAGCCCACTAACGATTTGGATATCGACACCTTGCAAGAGCTGGAGTCGCTGTTGGATGAGTGGCCGGGCACGTTGGTCGTGGTCTCGCACGATCGTTATTTGATTGAGCGCATCACCGATGCGGCTTATGCGTTGTTTGGCGACGGAAACCTGCAGCACCTGCCGGGTGGAATTGAGCAATATCTGCAGGTACGGGCGGCTAGTGATGCCGGCGAGCGCCGTGGGGCACTGGATCTGGGGCCGAATAAGACCGGGGGATTCGCCACAGCGGGTACTGCTGATGATCCCGGCTCTGGAAATGTCGCCGTTGGTGAGACCTCTCGGTCAGGCGCCACTGGTGGGAGCAACGGTGCTGGTGGCTCAGGCGGCTCAGGTGGGTCTGGCGGCTCAGGCGGCGTCGACAAGCCTGGTATCTCAGCCCAGCAAGAGCGTGAGATTACTAAGTCGATGCGTGCGCTGGAGCGCAAGATGGACAAGTTAGAGAAGTCAGAGGCGCAGATTGATGAAAAAATGGCTAGCGCTGCCGAGGCCGTTGATACGCAACGATTGACGGAACTCAATGCAGAAAAAACTGCATTGGCTGGCCGTCGCGAAGAGCTCGAAGCCGAATGGTTGGAGTTAGCCGATCAGTTAGATGCTGGCTAGAGCAGATGAGCTTTTGCGGTTGATAACCAAACACGCTGGCTAAAGCGCACCGTTTTGACCGCCGATTATGCCACCATGAAGGCATGGCTATCTCACGCAAAATTATCACCGCGCTCGCAGCAACCACCGTGATCGGCGCGGGAATCCCTACAGCAGCATCCGCGCAGGCTGCACCGTGGAGCTTCCCGGGAGCTGAAGCTCTGACGGCGGGCTCGTCAGCAGCGAGCGCTGGTGTGGCGTCGTGGAGTCTAGAGCAAGCCACGAAGTTTCACCTCATGGCGATGGGCCACCATCGCGATGAACAGGCGCAACGTATTGCTCAGGACTGGGCTAACCAGGCCGCCCGTGGCGAGGCGGAGTTCCACGGGAACGTAGGACGCGGAATTACTGCGCACGATCGTGGTACCGGCAATATCTACCGCATGACTCCGGTGGAAGCTGCCCAGCGTATCGCCTGGCTGCTCAACCCGACCAACCGCACTGGTGATGGCAAGGGATTTGGTGTTTCGGGCGTTGATGCGCACGGCAACGTGTACTTGGCGGAATTTTTCTTGCACTAAGTGCGTGTAGTCACACGCTAACAATGTGTACACATCAACTAAATTGAGCGTATAATCAAGAACATGATCTTGATTAACGTTTCTTACCAAGTAAAGCCAGAGCACGCCGAAAACTTCCTGGAAGAGGTTTCCTGGTTCACGGAAGCTACCCAGGCAGAAGAAAAGAACCTGTTCTTCGACTGGTACCGCGACCCTCAGGATGCCAACCACTTCATGCTGGTAGAAGGCTTCACCGATGATGGTGCGGAAGCCCACGTCACCTCTGAGCACTTCCAGCGTGCAACTGAAGAGATGCCAAAGTACCTGGTTGAAACCCCGAAGATCATCAACACCCTGATCGAGGGCAAGACCGAGTGGGACGAAATGGCTGAATTCCAGGTCAAGTAGTTCCAGGTCAAATAGTCGTAGTGTAGCTTTCACACTACGTGCTGTACCCGAGGGCTGTAGTACTAATCCTGGCTCCGTAGAGGAGCGGGAGTGCTACAGCCCTCACTTTATTGCGTTATCTGTGCCACAATGGTGCTATGACTGATGCACAGGATCGCCAAGTAATTACTTCTGTTCGCAATGGAACGGGAATTCTTGAACTCAATCGCCCGAAGGCGCTGAATTCCCTGAACCTGGAGATGGTGGAGATTATTCACCAAGCGCTTTCATCGTGGGCGGAGGATGATTCCGTCGCACAAGTGCTGATTTATTCCAACAATCCCAAGGGATTCTGCGCCGGTGGTGATGTACGCGCGGCACGTGAACAAGGTCTCGGGGGCAATAAGGCCGGTGTCGACGAGTTCTTCCACAGAGAATATGCACTCAACGATGCCATCGATAAGTTCCCGAAGCCGTTCATTGCACTCATGGATGGGGTGGTCATGGGCGGAGGAACTGGCATTAGTGCCTTCGGTTCACACCGCGTGGTTACCGAAAAGACCTTTGTGTCGATGCCAGAAATGCTCATTGGCTTTATCACCGACGTGGGCATGACCTATTTCTTCCAGCGCATGGTCGGCTCTCGAGGCAAGGCGTCTCGTGCCTTGGCGCTGTACCTGGCGACGACCGCCTATCGCATGAAGGCCGCGGATCTGCTCTGGACCGGCTATGCTACCCACCAGATCGCTTCCGACGATGCAGATAGGTTCCGTGAAGCAGTTATCGAATCCGGCTACGCAGCTGCACTAGAGAAGTTCGCCACCACCAACCCGGATACCGCGCCGTTGGCAGAGCACATCGAGACCATCGAGGATGTATTCGCGCACGACACCTGGGAAGAAGTAGTAGCCGCACTGGAAAACTGCGACAACGAAGAATTCGTCGCAAGCGTCAATGAAACGTTCCAGCATGCATCGCCGACCTCGCTGGTGGCAGCTGCGGAAATCTTCCGGGCGAACGCCCAGGTTGATTCGCTTGCCGACGCCTTGGATAACGAATACCGAGTTGGTGAATATCTACGCGGCCGTCCGGATTTCGACGAGGGCGTGCGCTGCGTGCTGGTTGATAAAGACGACGAACCGCAGTTCCGGCCGGATGCGGTCTCCGAGGTTGATGTGGAGGCGATCCGTGCACTCCTCCGGTGACACCGATGGTCACAAAGCCGACCGTCTGCCACCCCCGAAATTTCAGTTCGGCTGGTACCTAGCGTGTACAGCAGTCATTGTTGCCACGCTGGGTTTTATTTGGATTAACTGGCATGCCGTGCCAGACCCGATGTTTACGCACTTCGATGCTTCGGGGACGGCAGATGGTTTTAGTGCGAAATCTTTTCCGGCAGCGATAGCCCACGTTGGCCTTGGGCCAGCGATTACTACGGCAGTATGCGCGGGAGCTGGCGGGTTTCTGGTGGGAATCGCGAACCAGACCAAAGATGGCTTGCACGATAAACCAGAACGTGCGATTAATCGGCAGCGTTTACTGGTGCAGCTGATGCAGCCGATGTTGGGCAAGTTTAGCTTCGCGCTCGTGGTGGTGCTGTTGGTCAGCATCACCGCCGGATTGTTTGAGTTTCCTGTTGTGGGCACCGGGGCAATTGCCATTTGGTTGCTTATCGGTGCGTTTCTCGCAGTCGGTTTCGGCATTGTGGTGCGCAGCGCGCGGATCATGCAGGAATTGGATGAGCACTATCCACCGGACGATCCCCGAGACAAGCTCAAATACGGATTGTTTTATCACAACCCGGATAACCCGAAATTATGGGTTGAACTGGAATCGGGGATGAATTTCACGCTAAATTTTGCGCACCGCGCTGCCTGGTGGATCGCAGGAATCTTTACTGTGTTTCTTTTGGCGATGGTGGCGCTGCCGACATTCCTAGCCTAATAATTCCGAGGCTAGTAATTTCTGGCCCGGCATTAGCACAAGAAGACGCACAAAGCCCAGGCGCTTCATCATGAAGAAGCCTGGGCCTTAGCTTTAGAGTGCTGCGAGCCGCGGTGCCTTAGCGCTTAGTGCTGGGCTTGCGTGCACCGGGCTCGCGCACAATTACCAATTACTTGTTTTTCGCTTTGAACTCACGACGACGAGCGTGCAAGATCGGCTCAGTGTATCCGGATGGAGACTCGGTGCCCTTGAAAATCAGGTCGCGAGCCGCCTGGAACGCCACCGACTCGTCGAAGTTCGGAGCCATGTTGCGGTAGGCGTCGTCGCCAGCGTTTTGCTTGTCGACGACCTCTGCCATCTTCTGCAGCTCCTGCTCGACGAAATCGCGGCTAACGACGTCGTGCTCAATCCAGTTAGCCAGCAGCTGGGAAGAAATACGCAGGGTAGCGCGGTCTTCCATCAGGGAGACGTCGTAAAGGTCTGGGACCTTGGAACAACCAACACCCTGTTCTACCCAGCGGACAACATAGCCCAGGATGGACTGGCAGTTGTTGTCGACTTCTTCTTTCTTCACCTCATCGGACCAGTCTGGGTTTTTAGCAACCGGGACGGTCAGAAGGTTGTGGAAGTTGTCGCGTTCGCCGGCCTTACGGAATTCTTCCTGTACCTGCGGAACGTTGACGTGGTGGTAGTGGGTGGCGTGCAAAGTTGCGCCGGTAGGTGATGGGACCCACGCGGTTGATGCGCCTTCTTTCAGCTGGCCAATCTTTTTCTCCAGCATGTCTGCCATCAGCTCGGTCATGGCCCACATGCCC
>NZ_JAPJNQ010000052.1:5837-16912 GCF_030826625.1 Corynebacterium sp.
CCCTTACCGATCTGTGCCTTGCCCGGCAGGCCGAGCGCAACACCAGTATCGACGTTGATGTCTTCGTAAGCCTGCTTCCATGGTGCGGTCTGCATATCGGCCTTGCGCACCATCGGGCCAGCCTGCATGCAGGTGTGGATCTCGTCGCCCGTGCGGTCCAGGAATCCAGTGTTGATGAAGGCAACGCGCTCGCTGACCGCGGTGATCGCAGCAGCCAGGTTGGCCGAGGTACGACGTTCTTCGTCCATAACGCCCACCTTCAGGGTGTTCTTCTCCAAACCGAGCAGCTTTTCGACGGAGGCAAACAGGTCGTTGGTGAACGCGACCTCGGCAGAGCCGTGTTGCTTTGGCTTTACGATGTAGATCGAGCCAGCACGCGAGTTTTTGTGGGCGTTATCGGCAGCCAGTCCTGGGATGGCACACGCACTGGTGAGTACGGCATCCATGATGCCTTCGAAGACTTCTTCGCCGTCGACCAGGATGGCTGGGTTCGTCATCAAGTGTCCGACGTTTCGGACCAGCAGCAAAGCGCGACCGTGCAGGGATTGCTCGCCTCCGGAGAGGTCGGTGTAGGTGCGGTCGTCGTTGAGCTTACGGGTGATGGTCTTACCACCTTTTTCCAGCTCTTCTTTCAGCTCACCAGTGTTCAGGCCGAACCAGTTGTGGTAGCCCAAAGTCTTGTCCTCGCCGTCGACAGCGGCAACGGAGTCCTCGAAGTCGATGATGGTGGAAGTCGCCGATTCCAGGATGACATCAGAAACGCCCGCCTTGTCGCTCTTGCCGACGGGGTGGTCTGGGTTGATCTGGATCAAGATGTGCAGACCGTTGTTGCGCAGAACCACCTCGGATGGGGAAGACTTGTCGCCGTTGTAGCCGACGAGTTGCTCTGCCTTCGCAAGACCGACGGTGGAGCCGTTAACGGTGACGGCCAGTTTATCGTCGTCAATTGCATAGGATTCTGCGTCGGCATGCGAGCCGTTTTCTAGTGGGGCAACCTCGTCGAGGAAGTTGCGTGCCCAGGCGATGACTTTGTCGCCGCGCACCGGGTTATAAGAATTACCTGGTTCCGCCCCGCCTTCTTCGGAAATGGCGTCGGTGCCGTACAAGGCGTCGTAGAGCGAACCCCAGCGGGCATTCGCCGCGTTGAGGGCGAAGCGCGCGTTGAGGACAGGAACGACCAGCTGTGGGCCGGCAACCTCGGCGATTTCTGGGTCGAGATTCGCGGTGGTGACATCGGAGGCAGCTGGCTTGTCTTCCAAGTAGCCGATCTCGCGCAGATATTTTTCGTGTTCGGCTGGATCGGGCTGTCCCGGGTCAGCGCGGAAGTGCTCGTCGAGAGTCTTTTGCAGTTCATCGCGGCGTGCCAGCAGCTCTTTGTTGCGCGGGGTGTGGGTGCGGATGATGTCTGCGAACCCATTCCAGAATTTCTCCGAATCGAGTCCGATGTGTGGCAGCACAGTGCCGTTGACGAATTCGTAGAGGGTGTTGTCGACGTTGAGGCCTGCAACCTCTGTGCGTGGGGTGGTGTCTTCGATAGTCATAAAACTCCTTCTAATCCTCGCGGTCAGACCCTTAAGGGGCGTGGAGTGCGTGCAACTCAGTGACAAGCTGGGTGGCATGCGCGCTCTCTACATCTTTGCTGAAAATGTGCGCCCCGGGGCATGACACCACAATAAGTGAATTGCCTCACTGTGTGTAGCGCGGCGGGAGAAAGTGGGATTTTCACCCCTGTTCGAAGTTCGAAAATGAACTGAGAAAACAGTCCAATCGTACTGTTTCAACAGTATGAACGTACTGTTTATGTTCGGAGTTCACACACCATAAACGGCATTTTTGACAAAGACCTGCGGTTTAACCTGTTTTTGGGTCTCGAACATTTATGTGAAATAGAGCATTACCCCCGAATTTTAGTGACCGGGGTTAAATCTTGACGTGATCGAATTCATCGAACAAGATGTGAATCACCTCATAAGCCAAACGAGAAAGGGAGTTGCGATGACTACTACCGGTCAAGCACGTACCGCCGCTGAAATCCAAAAAGATTGGGATGAAAACCCTCGCTGGGCCAACGTCACCCGTGACTACACCGCAGAAAAGGTAGCCGAGCTGCAGGGCAACGTCGTCGAAGAGCACACCCTGGCACGTCGTGGCTCCGAGATCCTGTGGGACGAGGTCTCGAAGGGCGATGGACACTACATCAATGCCCTGGGCGCCTTGACTGGTAACCAGGCCGTTCAGCAGGTCCGCGGTGGCCTGAAGGCTGTTTACCTGTCTGGTTGGCAGGTTGCCGGCGATGCCAACTTGGCTGGCCACACCTATCCAGACCAGTCGCTGTACCCAGCAAACTCGGTTCCGCAGGTCGTTCGCCGTATCAACAACGCGTTGCTGCGTGCCGACGAGATCTCCCGAGTCGAAGGCGATAACTCCATCGACAACTGGCTGGTTCCCATCGTTGCAGACGGTGAGGCAGGCTTCGGTGGTGCACTGAACGTTTATGAGCTGCAAAAGGCCATGATCAACGCTGGTGCTGCCGGTACGCACTGGGAAGACCAGCTGGCTTCCGAAAAGAAGTGTGGCCACCTGGGCGGTAAGGTTTTGATCCCAACCCAGCAGCACATCCGCACCCTGTCGTCTGCACGTCTGGCTGCCGACGTCGCCGGTGTTCCCACCGTCGTTATTGCTCGTACTGACGCCGAGGCCGCCACCTTGATCACCTCGGACATCGACGATCGCGACAAGCCGTTCATCGAAGGCGACCGCACCGCAGAAGGCTACTACCGCGTACGTCCAGGCATCGAGCCTTGTATCGCACGTGCGAAGTCCTATGCTCCATACTCTGACCTGATCTGGATGGAAACCGGTGTCCCAGACCTGGAGGTTGCCAAGCAGTTCGCGGAGTCCGTCAAGGCCGCGTTCCCAGATCAGAAGCTGGCCTACAACTGCTCGCCATCGTTCAACTGGTCCAAGCACCTTGACGACGAGACCATCGCGAAGTTCCAAAAAGAACTGGGCGCCATGGGCTTTACCTTCCAGTTCATCACCCTGGCCGGATTCCACTCGCTGAACTACGGCATGTTCGACCTGGCTCACGGCTACGCACGCAACGGCATGACCTCGTTCGTCGAGCTGCAGAACAAGGAATTCGCTGCAGCCGAAGAGCGCGGCTTCACCGCCGTCAAGCACCAGCGTGAGGTCGGTGCTGGTTACTTCGACAACATTGCCACCACCGTCGACCCAACCTCGTCGACCACCGCACTGAAGGGTTCCACTGAGGAAGGCCAGTTCTAATCATGGCCATCCAATTCGTTCCTACCGCTGATATCGGAGACATCCACGGTGAACAGCTACGCAGCTGCGATAAGCAATTCACCAACTATGGAGGCAAGACCGAGTTCTGCGGAAAGATTTCCACCATCCAAGCCATCCAAGACAATGCCTTGGTGAAAGAAGTCTTGAACCAACCGAACGAAGGCGGAGTCTTGGTCATCGATGCCCAAGAAAATCTGCATACCGCTATGGTCGGCGACATGATCGCTGGCGCAGGCGTGGATAACGGCTGGGCCGGGATCATCGTCAACGGCGCGATCCGGGATTCCCAAGAAATCGGCACCATGGATATTGGTGTTAAGGCTTTGGGCACCAACCCGCGCAAATCTGCGAAAGATAAGGTTGGCAAGGTTGATATCACCGTACAATTCGGTGGCATCGACTTTGTGCCAGGCCAATATGTGTATGCAGACGCCGACGGCATCGTCGTCAGTGAAACTCCAGTAGAGGCACAAGATAGCTAGTTTTTGCTAGTCAGTGGCGCGGTGTGCGCGCCACCATCTGAGCCCGGTAGCTAGTACGTGTGAGAGCTAGCTGCCGGGCTTAGTCGTGTTTCAGGCCCAATGTGTGTGGGGTGCGTGTGGGCTTTGTTGCGTGTGGATGCAGGAAGGGCTATGCAGAAAACAGCACGATGCCCACGGTCTCTGCGTCTAAGGCGTCGATTCGGTAGTCGTGGAAATCAGTGATCGGCGCGCATGCAGCAACCATCGTGGCGATTGCCTCTTTTCGGGCGTCGCCGCGGGAGAGCAGATCCGCTCGTTGCAGATCGACGTGTGGGCGCACGAAATCAAGAACGCCGTTGCTGATGCCAAAATCCAACAGCGCGCGGCTTTCTTGCGCACCCGAAGTCCCGGCAAGTTTTGGGTCAGCCCACGCCCACGTCCAGGTTGTACCGGCAACGGTGGCGACCACCCATCCCGGTGAAGTGTTGTGCCGGGGTTTTGCTGCGACTGCACGATCGGCGACTGCACGATCGGCGGTGGAACTCGGCGCCGCATCGTCGTCATCATCAATGTCGCCGTTCTCGCCATTCTCGTCGTTATCGGCGTGCCCGGTTGTCTCCCAGAGTAGGGCGGAGCCTTGGGCGCGCAGCGTGTCGATCGTTGGCGGCAGCTCGCGGGTAAACGGCTGTGCGGCGAGGTCAATGGCTGTGCCACCGCGTACATGAATCGTGTATGCGTCGTCCCCAGCGCCGATCTGGACGACGGTATCTGTGTTCTCCGGCGGGTTTGCTACTGAGTGCTCTGCCGTCGAATAAGCTGACGTGTCTTCCGTCGTAGCGTGTTCAAACTCTAATCCGCGTACCACAGCGAAGGCATGCAACGCTCTTAGCGTGTCATAGTGATCCGGCAGCTGTGCTAGACCGTTGCTGAGCGCGACGTGCACCGGGCCTTCGTCGACGAAAGCAGACACGATCAGCACCGCGAATTGCGCAGCAGAGTCTTCACCGGAACTTCGGCGCGAGCTCCGGGGAAGCGGAACCAACACGGCCGGAGCATTGCGAAACAAGGTGCGGGTAGCTGCTAATAACTCGTCGTCGGCAGGCTGCGGGATGAGTGGATCCAGTTGCGGGATATCGGAAAAATCATCGACCGCTGCTGTTTGCCAATACCAGGTGTCATCAATGATGGTGGCGACCCACTGGGCAGCGAGCTCGACGCGTTGTGCCACCTGAGTAGAGGAAAAAGACAGCATCACTGGTTGATCGCGGACACGTCCGTCGGCAAGCATCGCGTCGTGGTCGTTGGCCGAGTTTTCGCGGAGAGAAAACTCCACCTTGGTGATCTCACCGAACCGGGCGCGAAACATTGCTAGGCGATCGGCCTGGGCCAAAAAGCCATCGGTAGCGATATCGGCGAGGGTGCGCGGGGCAGACAGCATGAGTGTTAGTGTACAAGCACTGTAGAGTGACCAGCATGCTCTATGCCGTTAGTTACGCCTTCATGGATTCGATCAATGTTTTGTCCATTGCTGTGATCGTTGCCCTGGGCGTGCTGCTGCCAGCGGGACGGTATAAAAAGGTCGCACCACTGTTGGTGACCGGCAACTGGTTCGGAGTTTTTGCGCTCGCGCTGCTGGTGACCGTCGTATTTTCCGGCTTCGGCGAGCTCATGCAAAAAATCCTGGATTCGGCAGCCTTCGGGCTGACCTTGATCGGCGTCGGCGTGCTCACGCTCGTGGGCACCTGGTTATCGAAAGGCAAGCCGCCTGCTGTGGTGGGACGGTTATTAGGTGGGCTACAAAAACCATCGCCGATGACCTTCGGGATTGGTTTCGGCCTTGGCGTGGTGCAATCGGCGACTTCCGGCCCGTTTTTTGCCGGGCTGATTGTGCTCACCGCGTTGCATCCGGCACCAGCGACGTTGGGCGCGGGAGTGGTGCTGTATGCCACTATCGCGTTGTCGCTGCCCATCGTCTTCGCGTTGCTTGTTGGTTGGGTCCGAATCGCGCCGCATTCGCCGATTGGCAGGCTGTTTAATAAGGCCTTGGACAATACCGAAGCTTTGAGTAAGGCGGCAGGCTATAGCGTGGGAGTGCTGTTGATCGTACTCGGGGCACTCGGTGTCTGAGTGTCTAAGCGTTTCTAGGTTGCGCTTTATTCAATAACGATGCCGACGCGGTCTGTGAGTTCTAACGCGCATGTTTTCGGTGCCAAGCGCTTGGTGATTGCAGAACGGAGCGCGGGGCTTAGTGGAAGCAGCCAACCATTGTTGGGATCGTGTACCGGCAGATCATCGGTTTTCGTCGGCACTAGTACAATCTGCGTGTTGGGTCCTTTGATTACCGCTGCCTCGTTATTGCGGGCGGCGTCCAGAACGATGCCGGCTACCTGCACCGATCCTGTAATGATCACCATTTCTTCCGCCGTGTGCACTGCCAGCTTGTCGACGCTTACGTGGCGTGCAGTATCCGGAAGCTGGGTGAGAGCGGGCTTAGCAGAACCGCGTAGCAGGTCGAATAGTCCCATGAGGTCATTCTAACCGGTTAATGGTGAATCACTGTTAGTCACAATTTCGCGAGCTCGCGACTACGATGGGCAAGGATGATCGACGCACGAGATACAGCTTTAGTGATTGAAGGCGGGGGAATGCGCAATTCCTATACCGCCGCCAGCATTGTGCACCTGTTGGAAAAGCAAGTGCAATTTGGCTGGGTCGGTGGTGTATCCGCTGGTGCCTCGCACACCGTGAATTTCCTCTCCGGTGATAAAGAACGCGCACGTAGTTCGTTCACGGATTTCGCGAATAACCCCTCGTTTGGTGGGGTGAGTCATTTCTTGCGCGGTCGGGGATATTTCAATGCAGAATTTATTTACGAAAAAGCTGCCGACAAAGATCTCCCGTTTGACTGGAGAGCGTTCACGGAATCGTCGGCACAAGTCTGCATCAGTGCCACGCGTGCCGATACCGGAGAGACCGTCAACTGGGGCAGGCAGGACATGCCAAGCTTGCCGGATCTGATGATGCGCGTACGTGCCTCATCCACACTGCCGCTGATCATGCCGATGCGCTTGATCGACGATGTGCCGTTTGTCGATGGTGCATTAGGAGATTCCGGTGGTGTGGTGGTCAATGAGGCCGAACGAGCTGGTTTTAGAAAGATTCTTTTCTTGGCGACGAAGCCCCGCGATTATGTGCGCCCAGCCACGCAGCGTGAGGGCTTTTTGCGTCGGGCATTTTTTAAACACCCAGCCGTGGCCAAGGCCATGATTGAACGACCGGATAAATACAATGCCGCGAAAGATCGCCTGCTTACTTTGGAGAAACAAGGCCGTGCGCAATTGTTCTTTCCGACGGATTTGTCCGTGGAATCAACGGAACGCGACGCCGAAAAGCTGTTGCACAGCTACCGGATGGGCCAGATCCAAACGGAAAAAGAATGGCCGCAATGGGAAGAATTCCTGACCGGTTAAAGGAAAACGAATTTAATCTCAGAATTATCTGAATTATCTTCCACGACTACATTGTGCCGCTTTTGTTCCGGGGCATGTGCCCCCGTCGTGAGAAGAATCATAAAGGTGTGCCTAGTTATTGTTAGGTAGGACTATATAAACTCTTATCTGCCGAATGAATTCAATGGTCAAGCATGAAATGTTGGATCATATAAATAGATAAGGGGCCTTTTATGAAGAAACTGTTCACCGCAAGCTTGGCTGTTCTCACGCTGGCAGGCCTGGCAAGTGGCGGGGTTGCTCAAGCGATGCCTGTGCAGAAACAACTGGTGCAATCGTCGTCGGCGCAGGATAATTCAGTGTCGAATCAGCTCAAGTCGGCGCTGTCTATTGGCAGCTCCGTGCTCTGGAACGACCCGAGAGGTAACCGGCCAAGCAACCTCCGCGCATTGGTGGCGTGGCTGAAGAACGTGGATAACAAACATTACAATGCCTTAAATTATGGTCTGACAACCCCGCAGCAGGCTGCGGATTGTCGTTACCGTATCGATGGTAAGCCAGGTGAGCCACGTCCGGACATTTATGTCTCGCAGGATTGTTCCAAGGTTGAGGTCACTCAAGACGATTACGATCAGGCTCTGCGCGCCATCGGATTCTGATTATCGTGAGTCGGCGGCTTCCCAGCCCTGTCCGGTAAACACGACCGGAACCCACCGTGCCGGTAGAATTGTCTGTCATGCGTTCGAGTATTTTAGCTGTGTTGACAGGTACTACTTTGTTGCTCGGGGCCTGTTCGGCTCCGTCTGATGACGACGCGTTGAAGGCAGCGCCAGAAGAGGCAACAACGGGGCAGAATACGGCTGCAGAAACTACCGCGGCCACGGAAAAAACAACTGCCACCACCCATGAATTTGCGCTGGAAGATTACCAGGTTTCTCCAGACATACATTTACCCGTCCGCGGCAGCGTGACAACGGCGGGGCATAGCAATGCTCCGCTGGTGGTAGTGAATCATTTGCGTACATTTAACTGCGCTGACGATACTTTCGCCTACCCGTGCCCAGATGGGGTAGAGGAGATACGTGCAGATCGCGGAATGCACTATTTGGCAGAGGATCTCGCAGAGGCCGGATACACCGTCGTCGTTCCTGATTTAGGCCCGTTGTGGGCGCCAGAAAGCCCCACGCAACCATACGACCAGGTGGAAGCCTGGGCGGGTGTGGTTAGTGCCATTCGTGGGGAACTAGAGGCGGCGAACCAGGGCCAGTCGCAGCACTTAGACGACAGCCTTGTGGGCATGACGGATTTTTCTCGCACTGGTGTGTTTATGCACTCGCGTTCTGCATTGCTAGGAAATAAGGCTGCAGAAATGTGGCCTGAGGTATCTTTGGCCAGCTATGGCGGGTTCTACCATGTGCCAGAATCTCCAGAAGATAACTTTTCCCCAGCTCCCGCCGATGTGCCTACTTTGACCATTGATGGGCAAGCAGATGAGGATACTTCCCAGGCCGCAGCTGACTGGTTGCCGGAATACGTGGGGCAGGACAGGCAGACGGCAGCCTTAAACTTTATTGTGTCGGGGCTTGGGCACAACTACATCAACCGTGTTTTATCCAAGCGGGAATTTGACGACCGCATCGATGATGGCGAAATTGGCGACATTGGTGCCAAAGAACATGAGGAATTTTTAGCGGAAGCTCTCCGGCTTTGGTTTGATCAAACTCTCCGTGGCCAAGACGGGCCGTATCCATTGCAGGCTGATGACGAGCTACCGAGTGAGCTCGCAGGCAGAGAAGCGAGTGTGTATGCTGCCACCCCGGCCGCTGCAGAGCAATGGATTGCTTCAGAACCAGAAGCGCAACTGCCGGGAAGCGAGGCCAAATTCTGTCGGATTTATCCGTCTATGAACCCGGTGCAGTATGACGACCGCTGCGATTTCGTGGACCTGGGAATCGTCAATTCCGCTTCTGTCAATGCCCGCGTGCAATTGACTAAAACCCCCGCGGTGGTTCCGGTGAGTTCTGCAGGCGCGGATGCACTGAGCATGCACATGATGCCTACTGGCAGCCGGGAAGACGGGAAGAAAGAAACCAAGCTGGAAATTACCGCGATCATGGACGATGGTTCCCGACAGCAAATCCCAGTGCCGACCCCCAACCCGGTGTTGAAAGATGCCACCACGGAAACCAGCAACGGTGAATACTGGATACGCACCTTAAGGATTAGCTTGCCGGAAACAGTAAAGAACCGCCCGATTAGCCAATTGGAAATCACTGGTGATGGCACTATCGACTTGCGGGCAGTCGAGCTGTACTAAATGCTGGCCGATTTCTAATCGGCCACCTGTAATCTAATCCGCCACCAACGGCTCCATGGTGAGCTCTGGGTGTTCTTTTTGTACGAATGCGAGTTTCCATTTATCACCGAACAGCGCGATCAATTCGCCGTCGGTGCGAGTGAAAATTTCCACTCCGCGCTGGCGGCCTAATTCTTCGGCTGAGGCCGCATCGGTGCGTCGTGCTACCGAATAAGGTACGGGCTCGACGACTGTTTCCACGTTGTATTCGACTTCCATGCGCGCTTGCATGACTTCGAACTGCATCGGGCCGACGGCTGCCATCACGGGTGCAGCATCGCCGCGCAGTTCGTTGCGCAGGATCTGCACGACGCCTTCGGCATCCAGTTGCTCCAGCCCTTTGCGGAATTGCTTATATTTGCCCAGCGATTTTGCCCGCAGGGTTTGGAAACTTTCCGGAGCAAACTGTGGCATCGGGCGGAACTGGATCTTCTTGCCCGAATAAATGGTATCGCCAGGAGCCAGCGATCCCGCGTTGACCAATCCGACGATATCGCCAGGGTAGGCGGCTTCGACGGTATCGCGGGTGCGGCCGAAAACGGTCAGTGCGTATTTCGTCGAGAAGCTGCGCCCAGATTGCGCGTGCGTGACCTGCATGCCGCGTTCGAAGACGCCAGAGACCACGCGCATGAAGGCTAGGGTGTCGCGGTGGTTGCGGTCCATGCCGGCTTGAACTTTGAACACGACGCCGGCGAAATCGTCGTCCACCTCGCGGGTTTCGGCGATGGATCCGGTGGCTTTTTCCACTACCTTGGGGTCGCACTCGCGGCTGCTTGGCTCTGGGGCGATTGCGCACAAGGTGTCCAGAATTTGGTGTACGCCGAAGTTCAGCATCGCGGAGGCGAAAATCAACGGCGAGGTCACACACTGTTCGAATAAATCTTGATCGTGTAGCGCTCCGTCGGCGGCCAAAAGCTCGGCTTCTTCCACTGCCGTTTCCCAAGCCTCGGCTTCTTTTTCGCCAGCTTGCTCCGGTGAGTAGTGCTCTTCCGGTGCGATGGTGGAGCCACCGGCGGTGCGGATGAAGTGGATGTAGTTATCAGCTTCACCGTCGTCGTTAATGTGGGCGAGCCCGCGGAAGTCACCGGCTTCGCCGACCGGCCAGTACAGCGGGGTTGGTTGGAGCTGGATTTCGTTAACGATTTCGTCGACAAGCTCCAAAGGCTCGCGGCCTACCCGGTCCCACTTGTTGATCACCGTGATAATCGGCAAACCGCGAGCTTTGCACACGCGGAATAGCTTTAGTGTTTGCGGCTCGAGGCCCTTCGCGGCGTCGATGAGCATGACGGCCGCGTCGACGGCGGTGAGAACGCGGTAGGTATCCTCCGAGAAATCTGCGTGACCTGGGGTATCGACCAGGTTGATCACATACGGCTGCCCGTCGTGGCCTTCCGGGGAATAGTTGAACTGCAGTGCGGAAGATGCCACGGAAATCCCGCGGTCTTTTTCCATGTCCATCCAGTCAGACACGGTGGCTTTGCGGTTTCCTTTGCCGTGTAC
>NZ_JAPJNQ010000053.1 GCF_030826625.1 Corynebacterium sp.
CCTCTTCCCCCACCCCAATCGCCTACACTCTAATCAGAGAATTGTCGGCGAAAGGATATACGCAAGGTGGCTACGCTTAGCGTCCGGGAAATTGAGCAGCGCGTCACGCAGATCGCAGAGCAGGATGAGTTCGGCGATGATCTCCTCTTCGATCTGCTGCTCGCCTATGGCCGCGCGCAGTCTAATGTCACTCGCCTCCGCAATGGCAGCTACAACGTGGCGGAGGATCCTTCCCGGGATTATGCCCAGAAGAACATCGTCTACTTCCGCCCGCTTGTCGACGCCGACACCCCCACTTCCCCGGCGGAGCGCGAGGCGAAGCTTCTCGACGCCGTCCAGCACCTGCGCACGCACGAGCGCGTCATCCGCTATAACACTCGGTTTGTCATCGCCACGGACTACCATTGGTTAGCCGCGGTGGATATTAAGACTAACGAGAATCGTATTTTCCCGTTGGGCCAGCTGGCGAAGCACTACTCTTTCTTTTTGCCGTGGGCGGGTATGGAAAAGGCGCAGTACGCTGCGGAAAAGCACGCGGACACGAAAGCCGCCCAGCATATGGGTGAGCTTTTCGACGCTTTGGTCAAAACCAATGCGGTCTCCCTGCAAACAGAACAAGACCGCCACCGCCTCAACGTCTTTTTCACCCGCTTGTTGTTCTGCTATTTCGCAGAAGACACCGGGCTATTCCCCGACGGCTCATTCACCCAAGCTATTGCCTCGCACTCGCGTGAGGACGGCACGGGCACCAACACCATCATCGAAGAGATTTTCGCTGCCCTCGATGTCGCCGATAAATCTGACTACCCTGCCCATCTGCAGGTTTTCCCCTACGTCAACGGCCAATTGTTTAGCGACGACGAGCGTTTTCAGGTACCGCACTTCGACGCTAAATCCCGGGATCTGTTGATCCGCCTGGGCCGGTTGATCTGGCAAGACATCAACCCGGATATTTTCGGCTCCATGTTCCAGGCGGTGGTCCACAGTGGTTCCCGCTCGGAGTTGGGCCAGCACTACACCTCGGTACCGAATATTTTGAAAACCATCGAGCCGTTGTTCCTCGACGAACTCAAGCAGCAGTTTGAGGCTGCCTATGATTCCGCACCACGGCTGGAAAAGTTGTTGCACCGCATCGGCAATATCAAGGTTTTCGACCCTGCCTGTGGTTCCGGAAACTTCCTGGTCATTGCGTATAAGGAGCTACGCCGCCTGGAGCACGCAATCTTGCAGCGACTAGAGGCTCTGAGCGTGAAGCGCCAGACACTGTTCGAGCAGTCCGTGGTGAAGATCGACAATTTCTTCGGCATTGAGATCGATGACTTCGCCACGGAGGTGGCGATCCTTGCGCTGTGGATCGCCAAGCACCAGATGAACCAGGAGTTTGAGGATAAGTTCGGCGTCACGCTGCATATGATCCCGCTGCGCAGCATGGGCCAGATCACCTGTGCGAATGCCACCCGAGTGGACTGGGAAGCAATCTGCCCTCACGATGCTGACGACGAGGTCTATCTGATCGGTAACCCGCCGTACCTCGGCTCTAGTATGCAGTCGAAGGAACAGAAGGAAGATCTTGCACTCGCCTACGGCAATCGTCCTTTTTCAAAAAACCAGGATTACATTTCTGCTTGGTTCATCAAAGGTGCAGAGTTTATTCGCAATTCAAATGCTCAGCTCGCATTTGTCAGTACGAATTCGGTAGCCCAAGGTGATCATGTGTCTCTACTGTTTCCTGAGCTCTTCAATATGGGCTTAGAAATTGGCTACGCCTACACCTCATTCAAATGGACGAACAGCGCACGGGGTAATGCCGGTGTTACGGTTTGTGTTATTTCTTTGCGCCTACCTAGTACTAAACAGAAGTATTTGTTCGATGGTGATACCCGTATTGAGGCAAAGCAAATCAACGGTTATCTTGCCGACGGCCCGTTAGTTACAATTCCTCGGAGAACAACGCCGTTATGCCCAAAACTCCCAAAAATGCTCTTTGGATCTAAACCTACAGACGGAGGATTTCTCAATCTCGATCGCCGCGAACGAGACGATTTGGTTGGAAACAGCCCTCACGCACGCAAATTCATTAAGCACTACGTGGGTGCCGCTGATTTTATTCGTGGCGAGGAGCGCTATTGCTTATGGATCAACGACGAAGATGTCCCGGAGGCCCGAGCAATCCCCGACATCGACCGGCGTCTTGATGTAATTAAGAAATTTCGTCTGGATAGCAAGGCCGCATCCACCCGCGACTATGCTGAATACCCACATCGTTTCCGTCAGCGGGCCTACAAACCCACAGAGTCCATCATTGTGCCTAGTATTTCCTCGGGTCGTCGCGAGTATGTCCCCATCGGATTCCTTGGCCCAGACACGGTTATTTCTAACAAAGGTTTCGCGATCTATGACGCCGAACCGTGGCTGTTCGCCCTGCTGACTTCCAAGATGCACATGGCTTGGCTCGGCGCTGTTGGTGGAAGAATGCGAGAAGATTTCCAATATTCCAACACCATCGTCTACAACAATTTCCCGGTGCCAAATCTCAAGCCGAAAACCAAGGAACAGCTCACGCAAACCGCGTTGCGCATCCTGGATGTGCGCGAGTACTACTGCGAAAACACCCTGGCAGAACTCTACGATCCGGACAAAATGCCAGACCTACTCCGCGAAGCACATAACAACAACGACGCGCTCGTCGACAAGCTCTACCAGCGCGGCACCAAACCCTTCCAATCCGATGATGAGCGCCTAGCCGAACTGTTCAAACGATACGAAGAAATGACCGCAGGAGAAAACTAACCATGAGTAACCAGCAGCCGTCGGCAAGCGAAGACAACACCATGAACATGATCGACGTCACCTACAAACAATCAGGGCGATCAGTGGCCACCAATCAGCTGGGCATGCGCGAAATGCAAGCCCGCGTGTGGGAACAGCGCGCCGCACAATACCTGCTCATCAAAGCCCCACCGGCCTCCGGTAAATCCCGCGCACTGATGTTCGTCGCCCTGGACAAACTGTTCAACCAAGGGCGCAAGAAAGTCATCGTGGCAGTGCCGGAACGCTCCATCGGCGGATCATTCTCCAACACGGATCTGACCACCCACGGGTTTTTCACCGACTGGACCATCAAGCCAGAAAACAACCTCTGCGGGCCCAGCTCCACAAAAAGCAAAGTCGAGGCCTTCCGCCAGTTCATGTCCGGGCCGGATGCCACCCTGGTGTGCACGCATGCCACCCTGCGCTACGCCTTCAACGTGCTCAGCCCGCAAGACTTCAACGGCTGCGTACTCGCCATCGACGAGTTCCACCACGTCAGCGCCGACCTAGAAAACAACCGACTGGGCGCGCTGATCCAAAAAGCCATGGCAGAATCCGACGTGCACGTTATCGCCATGACGGGCTCCTACTTCCGCGGCGATTCCACCCCGGTGCTTACCCCGGAAGACGAAGCGAAATTCACCCCGGTGCGCTTCAACTACTACGACCAGCTCAACGGCTACCGTTACCTCAAATCCCTGGGCATCGGGCACCACTTCTACCAAGGCGCCTACACCGACTCGATCGGCGAGGTGCTCAACCTCAACCGCAAGACCATCATCCACATCCCGTCGGTCAATTCCTCGGACTCCACAAAGGATAAATACGAGGAAGTCGGCCGCATCATGGACGTCATCGGCACCCCGGTGGGCACGGACGAGCACGGCATCTTCGAGGTGCGCCGCCACGATACCGGCGAGCTGGTGCGCGTAGCCGATTTGGTGACGGACACCGACGTGAAGCAACGCGCCCGGGTGCTGACGTATCTTTCCGGCGTCGCAGGCAAACAGCGCGATGCCGTCGACATCATCATCGCCCTGGGCATGGCCAAAGAGGGCTTCGACTGGCCCTTCGCCGAAGACGCGCTGACCATCGGCTACCGTAATTCGCTGACGGAGATCATCCAGATCATCGGCCGCATCACCCGCGATAGCCCTGGCAAGGAGCACGCGCAGTTCACCAACCTGATCGCGCAACCGGACGCAGAGACCGACGACGTCACGCTCGCAGTCAACAGCATGCTCAAAGCAATCACCGCTTCCCTGCTCATGGAACAAGTGCTGGCGCCCAATTTCCAGTTCAAAGCGAAAAAACCGGATCTTGCCGACGCCGACTTGGACCGCCCAGACAGCACCGCTGCTGGCACCGGCGCGGACGCCGATGGTGGGCGGCGCAGTTCCACCTTCGGCGAGGGCACGCAAGAAAACATCTACATCACTGGTTTCCAAGAGCCGTCGACGGAGCGCACGAAGCAGATCGTGGCTTCGGATCTGCCGGATCTAACCGCGGCGGTGTTGCAGGACGAAAACGTCGCCAAGGGCTCCATCGGTGGTTGCAAGCCCGAGACCACAAACCAGGTACACATCCCGCGGGTGATCCGCGAGCGCTACCCAGACCTGAACGACAAAGAAGTTGAGGAAGTACGCCAGGCCGTTATTGCGAATACCGCGTTGAAAGCCAGCGAGGTACGCGAGGTCGGCGATGATCGCTTCTTACGGTTGGCTGATCGCTTCATCAACATCAATGACATCAACATCAACCTCATTGATTCGATCAACCCCTTCCAGAAGGCCTACGAGATCATGTCCAAATCCGTGAACTCCAAGGTGCTGGCGACGGTGCAGGATGCGATCGCGGCGACGAAGATTGAGATGACGGAGCAGGAAGCGATGCAGCTGGCCCCGGACATCAAGCACTTCCACCAGATGCACGGGCGGGTTCCTAACCACCGCTCGAAGGAGCCGCGGGAGCGTCGCATGGGTGAGGCGCTGTTGTGGTTGCAGAAAAAGCGCGCAGAGTACAAAGCGCAGCAACGGCAGGCTGGAGAGGTAGGAGGCCGAGATGACTAACGAGCACCACAGCGAACAAGCCCCCGAGCACCCCGCCGAGCAAGCCCCCGCCGCAGGCACGGGCCTGTCGCCGGAGCTGATCGATCTTTTCGAAAACGACGACGAGGGCTTGTTTGAGGCCCCGGTAAAGCCACGCCCGATCACGTCGGAGGATCGGCTGGAGCGCGCCTTCATCGAGATCTTGGAGTTTTACGACAAGCACAAGCGCCGACCGGACCCAGATACGCGTGAGATCGCCGAGCGCAAACTGGGTGCGCGTCTGGTGGGTATCCTCAACAGCGAGGAGAAGAAGCAACACTTGCGGCATCTTGACGACGTCGGCTTGCTCGCCGAACCTGAGGTTCCGGAATCACTGGAAGAGTTGTTCGCCGGCTCCGACGAGACTGCCGACGGCAGCGGTGCGGGTTCTGGCTTCGACTTTTTAGCGGATATTCTGGACGAGGCGGACGGCGTTGATGCCAATCTCTACGACACCGCTGCCCTGCCCAAGCGCAGCCCGAAGCCTTCGGATTCGGTCGCTGAGCGCACCCGCGTGCACGACTTTGCACCTTTCCGCCAGGCGTTTAAGGAAAAGCAGCAGCAGCTTGCCGACGGCTCTGTGGTGTTGGCGGAGTTTAAAGGCGAATCAACCCTCGAAGAGGGCAAGTTTTACGTGGTCAAGGGCTCTCTCGCCTTCGTGGCAGAAGTCCGTGATCCCGACCCCGGCGCGCCGCTGGACTCCAAAGGCCGCCCGAAGCAGCGCCTTCGGGTGGTTTTCGAAAACGGTACGGAATCTGCGATGTACCTGCAATCGTTCGCCATTCGCCTCTACGAGAGCGACGGCAAGGTGCTGGCCTATAACCGCAGCGTGACGATGGACGAGATCGGCGACGCCGATAAACTTTCGGGGCGGATTTATGTGTTGCGCTCGTTGAGCACAGACCCAGAAATTGCTAGCCTGCGTGATTTGTACAAGATCGGGTACTGCACCACTTCCGTCGAAAAGCGCATCCAGGGCGCAGAAAAATCGGCGACCTACTTGCATGCCCCGGTGGAAATCGTCGAGACCTTCCGTACCTATAACCTTCGGCCGTCGGCGCTGGAACACCTGTTACACCGGGTGTTTGCCCCGGCGCGGCTGAAGATCACGCGCGGGACGGAACCCGCAGCAACCGAATGGTTTATTGCCCCGCTGGAGGCCATCATCGATGCCGTCGAAAAGATCATCAACGGTGATATTGTGCACTACGTTTACGACGTCGCTGCGCAGCGGTTGGTGCGGCGGGATTAAGCGATTGTCAGTCGCGATTGCCCTAGTCGGCTGCTGGGGTGCTCACTGTTGTTAAAGGTGCTCACTTCTCTTTGAAGAGAAGATCCCTCAGGTGGTGGAGGAACTCTCTGAGCACCACCTTGGCATACGATTGTGTGCGGTTTCGCAGACTTTGGGAGACCGCGGGGATGAGCTCACGCTGATACACATCAAAGTCTTGACCACCAGCGGACCGCAGCCGTAAATCAGCTGCTGTTGCGGGTGATTCGTCGTTCGTATCCGTTACCGCCAGTGCCACCACATCCCAATAGTGGCTTTCTTCTTTTACTTTCGTCGTCTTTGCGCTAATTACCAGCCCGAGGTTGCCATCAAGCAAAGTAAACGGTTCCTCGACGGAGTCGACGATGTGCTGTGGTGGGTCAGCAGGCCTGAAAACGTCTAGCTGCAGCTGATCTTTGACCGAGCACTTATCAATTTCGCTCTGCAGTGCACTGCGTACTAGTTCTTGCAGCCTGGTCGCTGCTTCTTGCACGTCTTTCGGCGCTGCGTCAGCGTCGAGAAGCTGGGCTAGCGCATCATCTACCTGGCCGTAGCTTTCGCTTGCATGTTCACGCAGGTCTTCGATGATCGAAAGCACTGTGTCCACTGATTTTTCGGCGAGAAACCGCACTAACCGCTTGAAGTCACCGTCGTCGGCGGCTTCCAACGCATCCAGATAATCGGCTCGTTGGTCATGGTAAATAACCAGCGGCACCCCGGGGGAACGGTATAAGAAGATACTTGCCAATGCCCGTGCTATCCGGCCGTTACCGTCCGCGAACGGGTGAATACGCACAAACGCATAATGCGCATACGCAGCCTGCACCACAGGGTGCAGGGCAGCAAACGTCTCAGAGTTCAGCTCTGCTATAAAACGCGCCATTTCTGGAGCCGTGTCAGCAACCGGAGCATAATGGAAAGTGCTGCCGTCGTGCAGGGTAGCGCTATTCGGCTGCTTCTTGTATTCGCCTTTCGGCAGCTTTTGCCGCTGAGCTTGCAGCGTGCCGTTAACAGACACATACACCGTGATCTCGTCCTGGCTATTCAGCATCACCGCGTGTAGTTCTTTAATCGCGGTTTCCGTCAGCGGGTACTTGCCCGTGGTGTGATCCACAATAAAATCAAAACCTGCGAGGGTGTCTTCAAATGCTGGCCGCACGTGCGCACCTCGTTGGTCCATCAACTGCTGCCACGCACCAGTTTGCTCTGCCACTGTGCGCGTGAAGCTACGGTCAGTCGGAAAAATCCCCTCGATGGCATTCGTGTCGACGGCTGCTGCTCGTCGTGCAGCCTCTAGAGCGGAACCAAGGGCTTCAGAAACTGTTTCTTTTGCTTCTTGCATCCGCGCGTGTGCATTATCTACATCGCGCAACGACACCGAAAGCTCCGCCCATTGAGAAACACTAGGAAACGGCCGGTAACCGACTGCTTCGTCAGCCATGGATTCAGCCGAGACACCAGCCGGATGATGCAGGTTGGTTTCGCTGTTCTCGGTCATACTGACACGCTACACCCCAGCACGTTGTGCTTTCCGGGTTTGCCTGCCGCGGCGCACCAGCCACCAAACCAGGTAGAGGGCAGTCAGCAAAGAGATCACCACTGAGGCCACCATCCACGGCTGCCAGGGGCTGTAATAGGTGCGCGTGAGTGGTTGTTCCGGCATTTCTACTCGTTGCCCGCGCACCAGCAGCCGGTAGGTATTCAGACCATACGGGGTGCAGGTAACCAGCGTCATTTGGTCTTTGCCTTCCTCAGCGCGTAGGTGTTCTACTTCATCGGGAAGCACGGTCTGAATCTGGTCAACCTGGTAGGCAATCTTCTGCCCCATCGATTCGACGGTAAAGATTTCGCCTTCCGCGACGCTGGTGAGGTTATCGAACATGGTCAACGTCGCCATTCCGGTGTGCCCGGTGAGCACCGAGTGGGTGCCGTCCCCGCCGACGGGCAGATCCGTACCGAAGAGGTGGCCAACTCCTGCCGCCAGCACGTCAGTCGAAGTTCCGTGGTAGACGGGCAAATCAACACCCACCGACGGGATTTCAATGCGGGCCATCAGACCGTCGACGTTGAGGTGGTTTTCGTAGTCGTGGTAGGCCGGCGAGTTGGTGTCCACGCCGTATTTCCACGGGTCGGAGACGGGAAAATCCACTAGCCCTTCGTTGTAGGCGTGGGCGTCGGCAAGTATCGGGTCGATGTATTCTGCGGGCAGCAGCGCTATGTCTTCGGAGTACTGCGCGGCGAGGTTGTGCTGTTCGACGTTTTTGTAGTGGGTCAGCACCACCGGCGATAGGAAAACCGCCAGCGCTAGCAAGAAGTACACGACGGAGCGGTAGCGTCGGCGTGGTTTTTGCCGCGTGCTGCGATTGGTGCGCATGTGCCTGGGCCTAGGCGATGGTTTCTAGCTCTGCGGCTTCGCGCTCTGCTGCCTTGCGTGCGGCGCGCTTTTTCCATTCGCGATAAGCAACGATTGCGAGCACCACCAGGATGATGAACAGATCAAGATACATCCACCAGCTCAGGTGTGGCATCCACGATGTGCGGGTTTCTTGGGTTTCATCCATTGGCACGCGTTCGGCGTTGACCAGCAGCCGGTCTGTGTTAATTCCGTACGGGGTGCAGGTCACCAGCGTCAGTTTGTCTTTGTCGTGTTCGTAGGTCACGGCCTCATAGTCATCCGGCCCGACGACTTCGCGTGCGTTGACCTGGTAGCGCAGCTTTTCGCCCATGATGTCGATGTAGACGTCGGCGCCGTCTTTGATACGCGGCAGGTTGTCGAACATGGTGGCGTTGACCATGCCCGTGTGTGCGGAGATCACCGAGTTCGTGCCCAGGCCACCGACGGGCAGCGAACTACCGAACATGTGTCCGGCGCCTTCGTAGAGCACGTGGTCTGCGGTTGTGTGATAAACCGGCAGGTCGACGTCGATCGACGGGATGGTGATGCGCGCGATCACGCCGTTAGTTTCGGGGGCGTTGAGCGTCGACATGTAATCGTCGAAGCCCGGCACGCCTTCTTCTGGTGGCATGGCGTGGTGGCCTTGGCGCGCTAGGCGTTCGTTGTATTCGCGGGCTTCTTCGAGGTACTTGGCGACGCGCTCGCTTGGCTGAATCTTTTCGATGTTATCGGAGTAGCTGCGTGCTTGCGCGTCGAGCTGATAGTCGTTGTAGATGGTCGCAAATATTGGGTACAGCAGCACCGCGATACCAAGGATGAGGTAGATGGCACTGTTGGATTTCTTACGCTTCGCGTGTCGCGCACTCTGCTGCTGGCGTGGCTGCCCACCGCTTGAGGGCTGCTGTGCAAGGAGCGTCATTTAGTTTTCCTCTTTATCATCACGAAGGTACCGCCACAATCCGTACAGCAATGCTAACAGGCCAAGGCCCAAAATCCAGACCATGGTTTGCACACCGGTGTTTGGCAGCATCTGGTCGATGAGTTGGGAGAGCTTGGTTGCACCGTAGCTAGATTGTTCCGTTTTCGGCTCTTGTCCATCTGCCGTGGCAGTGACTGTGAACGCGTCTCCGTCATAGCTGTAGCCGTCGCCTGCATCTGCCGGGATGTGTACTGCCAGTTGGCATGTTAGCTCTGTCTCTGCGGGAATGGCCTCGGTTTCACGGAGGTTACCAATGTTTGCATCGTCCGCGCGCGCGAAGCAGTGCCTGATGGCAGCAAGGTTGCCGTCTCCTGGGATGGTGAATTCCTCCCCTCCGGTTACCGCGAAGTTTTCGATCGTCCCGCCCACTGTTACTCGGTAGCCAGCAAGGGATGCATCAGTAAGCGAAAGATTGTCTCCAGCTGGTAACGGGAAATCAGCGTCGTTGCGCACCTTCAGGGTCATTGGCATCACCGTGGCATCATGCGGAAGCAAAGCGTTACGTCCAATATTGAATGGTTCCCGACCTTCAATGAGCTTGTCGACGGTGAACTTTAATTCCCGAGGACGGTAGTCGGATACCAGGCGCAGTTGATGGCTGTTTTGTCCTTCCGGAAGGTTTCCTGGAAGTTTGAAGAGGAATGCCAACGGCGCAGTGTCAGTATTATCAATGGTTTGCATACCTGCCGGCACTTCTTCGCCGTTTAGATATAGCTTGCGATCAATCGGGCGCGGGCCGTCTGCTGATTCTTCGATCTCGAGCTTGCATTGGCGTTGCGTGGGCATCGCGTGGAAGTTTTGTTGTTTATCCAATGCAATTGAGTTTCCGTTTCGGCGTACCTGTGCCCCCGAGTGAGCATCTGGAACTGGGTTTTTATCCTGATCAACAATCGAGACGTGATCACAGGTCAGATGGGAGGTAATCTGCTTTGTCTGAGCGGAGCCCAAAATAGCTTCCGGATTATTTTCCGGAATAAACTCGTAGTCCATCGTCACGGGGGCACGATCTGCCTGGTAGTTGTTCTCCAAGGCAATCGCGTAAGTAACCGGCAAGCCGCCCCTACTATGTTGCACATTCCCGTGGGAAGGAACCTCACTCTTCCGGTTCACGTAAAAATTTAGGGTTTCGAATTCGCCCGGCCCAATTTTCGGCATTTTTCCACGGAACTCATCTGCGGCGTTACCTGGTCGAGCGTTCGGGTGGGGTTTAATCGAGATATTGATGTCTTGTTCTAAGCCATCCTGGGCACTGTCATCTTCGAAAATTCCACAGCGCAACCGCTCGGGAACGGTAGCGATAACGAGTTGGCCATCGACTGGAACGTCTATTACGTTACGCAGCACAAGGTCTTCTTGATTCTCTGGGCCTTGTGCGAGGAAATAGTCTGGGTAGGCCGCGCGTAAATCGTCATTGCTAAACGTCGTGGAGTTTGCGTTATAGCTGCCGGTGCTGCGACGGTCGACTGTACACTGGTACCCAATTTTTGCCGTTGGGGCTTCGCCTCCGGGATGATAATCACTCGCTGCGGCAAAAGTTTTGCTCAGGTGCAATTCGGCTAGCTCGAATCGCGGGATCCATTCAACCTCGCAGTAGGTACCGCCCATGTTTCGATTGCCTGCAGCAATGCGCACTTCGCTCATACCTGTAGCTGGGTCATTGAACATTTCGATCCCGTATTTTTCTAGCACATTGGAATCGAAATAGTTTTTGTGGCCGTTGACGTCCTGGTGATTATAGTTTGATGATTCCGCTTGCCCATCGGGCCTAAAACGTTCTAGCTTCACAGGCTCGCGGAACGAAAATCCTGTCGCCCCATCTACCCCGTCGATGCTGACGCCTGGTACGCGGCACGTCCATTCGGGACGATACCGGTACAGGGCTTTTGCCTGGTCGCCTACGACTGCCCGAGAGGTAAATAATAGATCCGCATCTGGTTCAATCGCGTGATCACGGGGCACCGCATTGAAGCGGTGCACTTTGTGCGCATGCGGAACGAGCCCATAAGAACCATGTTTAAAGGACACCGGTTTGCTATTAACGGTGGCTGTCAGATCAAATTCAGTACGTTGGCCTGTATAGCGTGATTCAAGCTCGGTGAGTTCGGGGCGCTCGCCGACTTTCGGGTGTACATCACCTCCAACACGGTCCACCACAATTGCGAAAGCTACAGCCTGCCTCGGGTTTCCTCCGGTACGGAGATCAACCTGTAAATTGAAGTTTTTGGGGTTCTTCATTGTGACAGCAAAGGATCCACCGTCGTTGTTTTGCGGCTCACAGCGGAAACTTGTTCCAGCATCCGAGAAGCTTCTCCTGCAGGAATTACTGTTACCTCTTCCTGATCCGCCAAATCCCATGTCTTTACCTGTTGCAATGACATCATCTGCGTCAGCAGATAAACTCCAGGATTCTGTTGGTTTGTCCGAGGTTTCCGCATCAGCAAATGCAAGACTGAAATTGTTTACTTGCCCACCATTGCCGTTTTTTTCGACGAGTCGGATATTTGAGAGATTAATGATGGTGTTTTGCGCACCTCGATTGCCTCGGCGAACAAAGTTTTTCTCGTATTGGATGACAGGCGCGGGATCGTTCAAAGAATTCGGAGGGAAAACTGAGTTGCCAAATGCTGCCCTGTTCCAGGTTATGTGTGAGGTTGCGCTGCCATTAGTGTGACCTGGGGTGCCAACGAATGCGGCCGAATACTGAAGCTCATATTCGCCGATCGATATCGGTTGCCCGGAGATGAGCTTTTCTGCCGAGAGCCAGCAGTATGAGTCTTCGAGTTTGTTGGTGTTGTGTCCGGTTCCGGCGTTGCGGAATGCACAGTCACCAAAGTTAGAGTGCATAGCTGGGTTGGGTACGTCTGCGCGTGCGCGTGGGGTTGCGGGTGCTCCACTGAAGATCGAAATCATTGAGGTTGCTGTAAGCATGATGCTGACAACGACGAGCGCGAGCATTGTGCGCGGCTGAGTAATCAATCCAGATTCCTTACCGATTAACCGGTGCAGGTCACGATATCGGTTCATGAACTGCGTGGGCTTCTTAGACAACTGGCGGGAGACTTCCTCAGCCTCCCGCCAGTTAGGTGCGGTATTTCTAACCGCCAACCGCGGTGGCCAATTGACTACGCGGTGGCGCGTCCATCCTTACGGCTGGTGTAGAAACCACGTGCCAGAAGTCCCAAGCCAACCAAGAACACGAGGATGATTCCCCAAGCACCGGTGGCAGGCAAGGAACTTAAGAAGTTTTCTCGCTGGTTTTCTACTTCGAAGACCCATCGCTCTGCTTGACCTTCAGTAATTTCTTTTTTTGTCACTTTATGAACTTCTGGATTACGAATAAATCCAGCAGGCGCTTGTGTTTCGATTGCACAGTAGTCATACTCCTCATCAGGAATACCAGCGGCAGAAACTTTGATTGGAATACCATATCCTTCAAAGAACGATTGATACTGGTTGTTGTCGTCCCGCGTGGTTTCACCAGTTATCAACGTGCTTACAATGTCGTTTTCCGGGTTATCCAGCGTCTGAGTAGTTGACACGGGAGTCGGGTCGCCAAACAGCTCTTTGTTTTCACACCGGTAGAGTTCAAACTTTGCACCCGTCAAACTCAGATTTTCTGCCTGATCCTCTGTGTATTTGCGGATCTGTAGGTTTGCATACGTCGTTGACGTTGGGGCGCCTGGTTCCTCCGGATCCTGTGCCGGGCTGTTCGTTGTAATCTCTGGTCGATTTGGATATTTAACCCGTGCAGTATTGGTGATCGGGGCGCCGTTTTCAGGCAGCGACACCACCGTAGCCTTAAAATTCACGTGGACTTGCAAATTTGGGTTATTCTCGCGTGCAGCTTCTAGCTTGCGCAACCCCTGCTCTGTAAATTCAACGGTCAACGTGTTGTTAGCTGTGCCTAGACTATAGTCTCCCTGTGCGCCCCGAGTTAGCTCAGTACCCGCCGAGGTAGAGACAACCGGACCGTCCTCATCAGTCGTCACCAGACGAAGGTTATCAACAAGCTCATCGGTGATCTTCAACTCTGACAATCTACCGGCTGGAACAGGTGCATTAATGGTGTAAGGCAGGTTGCCACCCAAGGTTACTCCCTGCGCATCCACCTGCTTGTTCGGTGCGAGTTTCTGATTCTTCGGATGGACAGTTCGAGTGTAAATCCATTTACCAGATGCTCCATCCGAGTACGGCAAGCTCACCAGGAATGGTGCAGAATTCGAGAAACCAGCTCGTGGCTGCTCAGTGACAAGATAGACGCCTATTGGCAGATTGGCAAATTCGACTTGCCCCTTTTTATTGCCTTCTTCTGGAGTAGTTTTAGACTGCTCTGAACCTGCAACCTTGACACCCTCGGCGTCGCTAATTAAAGAATTACTCTTAGCGAGATCGTTTAGCTTCTTCCAGCCATCCAACTTGGTTAAATCAAAGTTCAACCGTTGAATAGTAAACGTCGTCCCGCCAAGCGGCTCACTGGATTCACCTCCAATGCTAGGACCGGTATGTGTCTCACCTTTAGCGTTTCGTTCCGGGTCACCCAAGATTTTATTGATCGTCAGAGTACCAGTCTGCCCTTCGCGAAGGAGATCTACCTCGTTTGCAGTCGGTAAGGCGTTTTCACCTTGACCTGGCAGACGAGGCGCACCAACAGGTCGCGCGGAGTCGTCTTGGGCTGGCACGTTCTCAACAGGCTGTCCTTGCCCAATTTGATCATCTGCACCCTGTGCAAACGAAGTCGGCACAGAAATTACGGTTCCACCAAGAGCAATAGTGCCAGCAGCACACAGTGCGATTACACGAGACTTAAAAGACGCCATGATGTCCATTCCATTGAAGACGATTGATCCGGAAGCTGAGCTTTTGCAGTATTTTTGAGGTAGAAACAGGGTCTTTTACTGCAAAATACAGACAACTCTAAGAAAAATTAGCAGACCGTACTCAATTAAGAAAGCCCGAGTTCACCCCTAAGATTAACGCCACAAATGGTTTAGACACTGCTCACAGCATCTACACCGCTACATCCGAATACGGCATCAACTCAGCCACATACGGAAACACCACTTCCATTAGCAGGAAGAACACCCCCACTGCCAGCAAAACCGCCAACACTGACTTCACCAACACCCCACCCGGCAACAAGTTCCACAATCCGCGATACATACCTCACCTCCTTATCTTTCTACGCCGTTCATCCTATTAGCTCGGCCCGCCCAGGCAGCCTTATCAGCCATGTCCCAGCATCTAAACAGCCTCATCCAGCGCCGCCGGGCGCTGCCCACTCACCTTGTCCAGGGCTTCAACCTCCATCGCGTGCACAATCATGCGGTGGCTATTCGAAAACCATGGGTGGCACGTCGTCAACGTCACCATCGATTCACTCGCCACCGGTGCACCTTCCTGGCTCAGGTCGACGCCAGGGATCGGCGCAATCACCCCAACATCGCCCGGGTGCGTGATATGCCGCCCGGCAATGCCAGAATACTCACCAGCAAGCTTGGCGCGTTGCTCCTCATGAAAACATTCAGCCCCTACCGGCACCTCTCCCCCATGCACGCCGTCCAGGGGCAACACGCGATAGGTGATCCACTGCGTAGCAGTCTCGACGACGATGGCATCACACGCATGCAAGTCTTCCAGGTGCACAAAAGGCGCCCCCTGCCCGATGCGGTGCCCAGCAATCGCAAAATTGCCGATCTCGCCCGGCCCCTGCGTATCCACATAATGCCCCGGCCCAGCAGCCAAGACGTCCTGCGAAGTCCCCGCCAACACCGCATAATCATAATCGGCACCCAGCCGCGGAATGTAGATCCGACTAAACGCTTGCCCGTTATCCGGTTCAGCAACACCGTCGTCCGGCACGCCACCACCGGTCTCCTGCCAGCGCTGCTCCATGCGCTCATTCGCTTGCGCCTGCAGCCGCCCTGACTTCACATTCGTCCAGAACGCTTCATAAAACACGAACAATACGATGAGCAGCCCGGCGGTCAGCAGGATCTCACCCAACAACCGCCGGAAACTAAACGGCTCAGATTTCACGTGCTCTCCAATGCCTTATGCATGAACTTTATGCTTGTCGACGCCGCTGCGCAGCATAGCCACCAACTGCCAACAAGAATAGACCACCGACCACAAATCCCCATACACCACGGCCGCCGGTAAGCGGCATCTCGCCACGAGTAATGTTGCCAATGTCCATAATCGCACGACCATCTTCGACGCGAGCACTCAGCACAAAGGGAGCTTCAGCCGACGAAGGAACATTGATGCCAAAGCCGTCGTTGCTTCCTTCGCGATAGGTAAGTTCAAACCGGATTGGCCCGGCAAGCAAAGAATAGCCTTGCGTATCACCCTGCACCTGCAGTGTAGGACTTGCAATTTGTGGGGTTCGTTCTACTACAAGGTAGTAGACGACAGGAGACAACATCGCAGTTTCTGCTTGATCACTACCTCACACGCGCTGGGCCTGACCCCCAAATTAGTGTCCTGAAGTGTACTGGGTTTTGTTCCTAGGCATTTACCTTATTTTCTATTATTTCCCGGGACCCGTCTTGTTCCCAAAACGAGGCTTCAACCTCGACCGGGGTTCGGGACCCCAAGCTTTGATGCAGCCTAGTCTCGGTCCACCATGCCACCCACTCAAACGTAGCGATTTCTACCTCGACAACATCATCCC